>NZ_VJZC01000062.1 GCF_009377185.1 Streptomyces spongiae | reverse complement strand
CTACATCACCGCGTCACCCGCTCCAACATCTCCCGCGCAAACCCCTCCTCATACGGCACCCCCGTCAACAACACCTGCAGACAGATCCCGTCGATCAGCGCGACCAGCGCCCGCGCGGTGACCGGATCGGTCCGCCGCGCGATCACATCCGCGAACGACTGAACCCACTCCGCGGCAACGGGCCGCAATGCAGGCCGCCGCAGCGCCGCAAGGTACAGCTCATACTCCAGCTCCACCCCCGTCCGGTCCCCCGCGAGCCACTCCCCGGTCAACGCGGCAAGCTCACCCGCGAGATCGGTCCGCGGATCCTCCAGCGCACCGCGCGCCGCGATGACCTTGGCAAAGCCCTCGTTGGCCTGACGCAGCGCGGCGACCATCAGTTCGTCGAGGGTCTTGAAGTGGTACGTCGTCGATCCGAGCGGCACGTCCGCCTCCGCGGCCACCGACCGGTGACTCAGTCCGGCGAGGCCCTGCGCGCCCACCACCCGGATCGCGGCGTCGATGATCCGCTGCCGCCGCTCGGGGTCGTACCGGCGGGCCATCAGTGCGCTCCTCCCAGGTTCAGCACCACCACTCCCCCGATGATCAGCACTATCCCGGCGACCTTGGCGACACCCAGGCCCTCCCCGAAGAGCGCCAGCCCGATCAGGGCGACGGTCGCGGTGCCCGCCCCGGACCAGATCGCGTACGCCGTACCGATCGACAGGCTCTTCAGAGTCTGCGCGAGCAGCACGAAGGACACGACGTACCCCACGAGGGTGAGGAGCGAGGGCCACAGCCTGCTGAACCCGTCGCTGTACTTCATGGCGGTCGTGGCAGCCACCTCGGCGGCGATGGCTCCGGCAAGGAGTACGTATCCCATGTGTACGAGTGTACGCAACGATGCGTACGACCGTACACATCAGCATCGGCCTTGCGGGGATGTGAGCGGACAGGCGCCGCGTTTGCTCGGAATCCGCCGTAGCCCCTGCTGTTACCCGTGGTTACAGTCCGGCTCCATGAGCGCAACAGGCACACCTCACACGAGGTCACACACGAGGTCATGGTTACGCGCCGGGGCCGCCGGAGCGTTGGTGGTGGCGGTGCTGGCCACCGCACCGGCGGCGGACGGCACACCAGGGAAGGGCACGACCGCCGACAGCGGCACCGCGGCCGCGTCCCGTACCGAGACACCGGTCGCGTCCACCTCCCCCCTCACGGACGTCGTCGAGACCCAGGTCTCCCTGCGGGTGCCGTTGCCCGCCTCCGTCGGCGCCCACCCCGAGCACTGCGACCGGCTGTCGTACCTGCGCTACCGGTCCGCGTCCGGCCCGTCCGACTCCTCCTCGGCGGACAGGATCCTCGTCGCCCAGCCGGGGATCCTGGAGGGCGCCGGCGCCTTCGACAGCGTGGCCCGCAACACGGTGAGGGCGGCGGCCGGGCAGGGGCGGCACATCGAGTTCTGGGCGCTGGACCGGCGGTCCAACTGCCTGGAGGACAACACCGGGATCGCGAGCGGAGACACCGCCAAGGCCGTCGACTACTACTACGGCGGTGCCGCGGTCGACGGCCGTACGTTCGACGGATTCGTGACGAGCGACCAGGCCGGCTGGCTCTCGGAGATCGGTCTGGAACAGACCGTCCGCGACCAGTACGACCTGCTGGCCGCCGAACTGCCCGACCAACGGCTGCGCAAGGAGAAGGTCCTGTGCGGCGGGCACTCACTGGGCGGGGTGCTCACCGGTGTCTTCGCCACCTGGGACTTCGACGGGAACCCCGTGACGAAGGCCGACGCCGGCTTCAACCAGTGCGCCGGCTACTTCGCGCTGGACACGACGATCTCCACGTCACTGGACGACCTCCAGGGCAACTCCGGGGACGGGGACGGGTTCCTGAACGGCACTCTCCTCCCCAAGGGCACGGTCCCCGACACCGGTCTCGGACTCGCGGCCGTGCGGGCCGGGCTGCGTACGGGCATCCTGCCGCGCTTCCTCGGCCTCCCCGTGGTCCTCAACCCCGAGACGATGAACCTCCTGGCGATCGGCGGGCTCGCCGCCCGCAACGCGCCGGACGCCGAGTCCACGCTGCTGGACACGGTGCCCCGCAACACCAACCTGGACGTCACGGCCCGCACCCTCTTCTCCAAGGACGCGGGCGTGTTCCTCAGCGGCAAGCCCACGATCCGGGACTTCCGCCTCACCAACGCGGCGGTGCTCGGCGCGTTCATGGACGACAACTCGGCACCGCTGGCGTTCCTCCAGACCAGCGTGGGCCTGTTCGACAGCCCCGGGGGCGGCCGGATCACCGACAAGGAGTTCCCCGTCTCGAACGACGTCCAGGGCTCCCCGGCCCTGTTCGGTACGGAGCTGAAGGCGATCCCGGACCAGCCCGATGGCCCGCTCTACACCTGGCGCAACTTCGACCGCGTGGGCGCGCCCGACGACCCGGTGCACCGCTCCAAGGACGGTACGCCCTTCACGACGGCCGCCAAGGAGGTCACTGACGTACGGGAGCTGGCCCGCAGCTTCGCCGAGCAGCCGCTGGACTTCACCGAGGACTACTTCCCGACCCGGCTGGTCACGGACATCCAGCTGATCGACGACCCGCAGCTCGCCCGCAAGCTGGTCCACCCGGCCGGCCTGACCGCCAACCCCAAGGTCACCTTCCTCGCGGGCGACGGCATCCTCGCGGACCACGTGCCCGCCGACGAGAACCCCGTGGTCCTGCCCGGTTATCAGCACCTGGATGTGCTCACGGCGGCGCCGACTCAGAACGGTGGCGGCCGGGAGCAGATCTCCGTACGGCTGTCGGCGTTCGCGGCCAAACCCTAGGGCACCCTGGGGCCCGTCCCCGGGCTCAACCGCCCAGCCGCTCGAAGCCGAAGGGCGCGAGCGGCTCCGGGC
The DNA here is from genome assembly GCF_009377185.1 of Streptomyces spongiae. Classification (GTDB taxonomy): domain Bacteria; phylum Actinomycetota; class Actinomycetes; order Streptomycetales; family Streptomycetaceae; genus Streptomyces; species Streptomyces spongiae. Next base: position 27,794 of record NZ_VJZC01000062.1, on the reverse strand, counting down.
GGCGTCCCGTGCGGACGTACTCGGCGAGCCGGTGCCCGGTGACCGGGCCGAGCGTGACGCCGAGCATGCCGTGTCCCGTGGCCGCGAACGCGTTGTCGTGGCCCGGGACACGGTCGATGACGGGCAGCCCGTCGGGGAGGAACGGGCGCCCGCCGACCCAGGGGTCGCGGATCAGGCCCACCAGGTCGTCCGGGTCGTCGAACCAGCGGCCCAGGTAGTGCCGACTGGCGAGGGCGACGGCGACGATGCGGCGCCAGTCGAGGCGGTTGTTGTTGCCGCTCAGCTCCATCGTCCCGCCGATCCGCGTGGTGCCGGCGATGGGCGAGGCGACGGCACGGCGCTCGCCGAAGTACAGGGTGTGCCGGGGCGCCGGGTCCAGGTCCACGGAGAAGCTGTAGCCCTTGCCCGCCTGGAGGGGCAGCTGCTGTCCGAGCGAGCCCAGCAGGTGCGCGGAGCGCATACCGGCCGCGATCACGACGGCCGCGCACGGGATCTCGCCCGGGCCGGTGCGCACCGCGGTGACGCGGCCCCGAGTGGTCCGGAACCCCGTCACCTCCGCGTTCTCGTGGACCTTGACCCCGGCCGCGGCGAGCGCCTCCCCGAGCCCGTGGGCGAACGCCTCCGGGTCGACCACGCCCTCGCCCTCGACGAGGTAGGCCGCGCGCACCCCGGGCGACAGCGCGCCGTCGAGCAGCCGGGCCTCGTCGCCGGTGACGACGTCGTCGGGCATCGGGTAGCGGCCGTCGGCCATCTCCCGCTGGACGGCGAGGTGGTGGCGGGCCTCGGCCGGTGACAGGAAGGCGTGCACCATGCCGGGGCGGGTCAGGGTCGTGGTCACCCCGGCGTCGCGCAGTCCGTCGAAGAGGTCGAAGGTGTCGCGGTTCAGCTCGGCGATCGCCGCGTAGCCGCGCCGGAAGGCGGCCGGGGTACTGCTGCGCCAGAACCGCCACAGCCAGCGGACGAACGCCGGGTCGGGCAGGGGCCTGAGGTAGAGCGGCGAGTCGGGGCGGCCCAGCGACCGCAGGGCGTAGCGCACGACTCCGGGGGCGGGGACCGGCGTGGAGTGGCTGAGGCAGACCCAGCCCGCGTTGCCGCGGGAGACCCCGGAGCCCAGGGCGCGGCGTTCGACGACCTCCACGGGCAGCCCGGCCCGGGCCAGGTAGTACGCGGTGCACAGTCCGACGACGCCGCCGCCGACGACCACGACGGGGTTGTCGCCGACGGGCCGCCCGGCCGCGTTCCGTGTCCCCGTCATGAGGCCGACCCGTACGAGGCGAGGAACTCCCGGGTCCGGGCCCGCGCCGGGTTGTCGAGGACGTCCCGTGGGTCGCCCTCCTCGACGACGCGGCCGCCGTCGACGAAGACGACGTGGTCGGCCACCTCTCGGGCGAAGGGCAGTTCGTGGGTGACGAGCAGCATCGTCATGCCGTCCGCGGCGAGTTCGCGCATCACGCCGAGCACCTCGCGGGTGGCCTCGGGGTCCAGGGAGGACGTGGGTTCGTCGAAGAGCAGGACCTCGGGTTTGAGGGCCAGGGCGCGGGCGATGGCGACGCGTTGCTGTTCGCCGCCGGAGAGCTGGTCGGGCTGGGCGAGGCCGCGGTGGGCCACGCCGACCCGGCGCAGCAGGGTGACGGCCCGTTCCAGCGCCTCCTGTTCGGGGACTCCGGCCTTGCGCTGGGCCAGCACGACGTTCTCCACGGCCGTGAGGTGCGGGAACAGGTTGAACCTCTGGAAGACCATGCCGACGGTACGGCGCAGCCGGGGCAGGTCGCGGCAGACCGTACGGCCGCCGCTGTGCACCACGTCGCCGGCGACCTCGACGGTGCCGCGGTCGGGGCGTTCCAGCAGGTTGACGCAGCGCATCAGGGTGGTCTTGCCGCCGCCGCTCTGTCCGATGACGCTGACGATGCGGCCGCGGCCGACCTCCAGGTGCACGTCGTCGAGGACGAGGCGGCCGTCGAAGGACTTGCTCAGCCCTTCGATTCGGACGACGGCCTCGGTGGGTGCGGGTCCGGGCCGCTTGGCCGTGGTGACGGGCTCGGTCATACCGCCGCCTCCTTCCGCTCGATGTCACGCTCTCCTCGGAGGTCACCCGCTAGCAGTTCCCGGGCCGCTCGCACCCGCCGTCGTCGATACGGGGAGAGGGGCACTCCTGCCCGTACCTTCCGCTCCAGCAGCAGCAGGAGCTGGGAGAGCGGGTAGCAGAGGGCGAAGTAGATCGCCGAGATGACGAGGTAGACCTCCAGCGCCCGGAAGGTGGCGGAGGTGATGAGCCGTCCCTCGGACATCAGCTCGGCGGCGGAGACGGTGACGAGCAGCGAGGTGGACTTCAGCAGGTCGACGAGCATGGTGTTGGTGCCGGGCAGCGCCTGCCGTACGGCCTGCGGCAGGACGACGTGGCCGAAGATGCCCGCCCGGCCGAGGCCGAGGGCCTCGCCCGCCTCGGTCTGGCCGGCGTGGACGCCGCTGATCGCGGAGCGGAAGATCTCGGAGAGGTAGGCGGCGTAGAAGACGACGAGGCTGAGGCAGCCGGCGGTGAACACGTCCAGGCGGAGCCCCGCCGAGGCCAGGCCGAAGTAGGCCAGGAAGATGATGGCGAGGAGCGGGACGTTCTTGAAGACCTCGGTGTAGACGGCGGCGAGGGCGCGCAGCGGCCATGCCTTGCTGAGCCGCAGCAGCGCCACCGCCAGACCGAGGAGGACCGCGCCGACGAAGCTCACGACCGTGTACGAGACGGTGCGGCCGAGGGCGTCGAGCAGGTCGGACTGGTAGTCGGACCAGGGGACTTGGAAGAGACCGGACATGACCTCCCCCTCACTGTCCGATGGACGGCGGTGTCCAGTCCTGCGGCCGGTCCACACCCCGGCGTGCGGTGGCGACGTCGGCGGCGGGCTTGAGGAACTGCTCCGGATCGCCGCCGTACTTCTTCACGAGCTTCTCCATCTCGCCGTTCGTGTACATGGCGTCGATCTGCTCGGAGATCGCCTTCTCCAGCTTCGTGGCCTTCTTGGGGAGGTAGAAGCCGGTCTGGTACGGCTGGAAGTACTCGTAGGCGGGCTTGGCCTTGACCTGGGCGGCGGTCGGCGGCGTCAGGTACTGCGTGCTGATCTTCAGGTCCGGGCGTTCCTTCTGCGCGGCGATGATGATCAGCGGATCGAGGAACCCGACGTCGACGCGGCCGGCGCCGAGGTCGTCGAACACGCCGTTGGCGTCGGGGTAGGCGTGCAGCTTGGCGCCGGGCACGGCCTGGATGGACTTGACCCAGACGTAGCCCTCGACGGTGCCCAGTTGCAGGCCCTTCAGGTCGTCGACCGTCTTGTACGCCTTTCCGCTGCGGACGGCCATCGCCGGGGGCGAGTAGTAGGGCGGGTCGGTGAACAGGCCCTGCTTCTGTCTGTCGGCGGACCAGGCGACGCCACCGATGGTGATGTCGACCCGGCGGGACTGCACCCCGGCGAGCATGCCGGCGAAGTCCGTCACCTGGGGCTTGATCTTCAGGCCCAGCTTCTTGGCCACGTAGGTGAGGACGTCGCCGTCCAGCCCGACGATCTTGTCGTCCTGGACACTGGTGTACGGCGCGTACGGCTGGACGGCGACCTTGATGACGCCGGGCTCGATCGTGCCCAGCGCGGCGGTCTTCGCGGAGACGTTCGCCGGGGCGTCGTCGCCGTCGGAGCCGCAGGCGGCCAGGACGGAAACCAGGAGAAGTGAGGACAAAGCGGCAGCAAGTGAGCGCACACGGTTCATCGGCGTGGGCCTTCCGTACCGGAAGTGAGGACACCCGCCGTTCACCGCGTCGTGCCCTCGGCGGGGTGTGATGGTCCCCATACGCTAGGGACAGGCCCGCGGTGCGTCACCGTTCACTTCGTACGAAGTTGTGGCTGGAATCGCTCGCTCCCCTGTACGGTGCGTCCAACCCGGGCCCGCCCCCGACGGGAGGAACGCTCGTGCTGAGCCCGTCACTCGCGCAGGAGATCGCCGGGGACACCTCCGCGGTCATCGGCTTCAACGTGCTGATCACCGACGCTGAGGGCATGGTCATCGGCAGCGGCGACACCAGCCGGGTCGGCACCTTCCACGAGGCGTCCGTCGAGGTCCTGCGCACCCAGGAGCCCGCCGCGCACACCGCGACCGAGGCCCACCGCCTCCGCGGGGTGCGGCCCGGCATCACCCTGCCGCTGGTCACGGGCGGCCGCGCCGTGGGCACAGTCGGGATCACGGGCACGCCCGCGCAGGTACGCCGTTTCGGACTGCTGGTGAAGCGGCAGACGGAGATCCTGCTCAGGGAGTCCGTGATGCTGCGCTCCCGGCTGCTCGCCGAGCGCGCGGCCGAGAAGCTCCTCGCGGACATCGCCTCCTACGATCCACTGGTCGTGGAGGGCGACTTCCTCATGTTCCGGGCCGCGGAGCTCGGGTTCGACCTGCGGTTGCGTCGGGTCGCGGTGGCCTTCGAGGTGACGGTGCCCGAGACCGGCACCCGGCGGCAGGGCGCCCCCACCCGGGACATGGCCCTGGTCCGCTCCGAACTGCTGCGCACCGTCCGGGAGATCTTCGCCGACCCGCAGGACATCGTGGCCTCCACCGCGCCCGGCTGGATCGGTGTGCTGCACCGGCTGCCGGACCGGCGCCCGATGGACGCCCTGACGGCCGACTGCCGGCGGGTGGTCGACGTCGTCGCCGCCCAGGACGGCCTCACCACCCGGGCCGGCATCGGTGAACCGGCCGCCTCCGTGAGCGGGTTGCACGACTCGTACCAGGACGCGTGCGACGCCCTCCGCCTCGGCACCCGCCGGGCGAGCACCCCACCCGTCCACCTCATCACCGATCTGCGGGTCCATCAGGTCCTTGCGGAGGTCGGCCGGCCCGCCCGCAACCGGCTCCTCGACCGCACCGCGGCGCCCCTGCGCGACCAGCCGGACTGGCCGGTGCTGCGCGACACGATCACCGCGTGGTGCGAGAGCGGCTTCAACCTCGTACGGGCGTCCGCGGCCCTGCACATCCACCGCAACACCGTCGTCTACCGGATGCACAAGATCGAGGAGATCACGGGCCGCCCCCTGCGCGACCACCGGACGACGATGGCGCTGTACCTGGCGTGCCTGGCGGACGAGTTGGCTCCTTAGGGGCGGGCGCCGGGGAACTACGCGACGAACCACTGTGATGTCGGCCGCTGAGCGGGGGTCAGGAGTGCCCTGAGAAAGGGATGTGAATGTGGTGTAAAGCCTCAACTCACCCCCGGGAACCCGGGATTCCCTGAGAAAGCGCTCACCGAAAGGCTGCCTGCTACCCACGAGTTCCATTACTGTTTCACCGGTCACACACCCGGTAATCGCGGCCACAGCCGTAGCCCCGTGTCGGTGACCCCCCTTTCCCCTGTGCCGATACCGGACGTTTGGCGACTCCGGACGACGATTTCGCGTACGCCCATGGTGGCGACGCTGAGGGAACCGCGCATGCCAGAAGAAAACCCCGGATCCGATCCGGACCTGCTCCCCGTCCTGTGGAGCTCACCCCCGAAGGTGTGGGAAACAGGTGAATCACCGGATCAGACCCGGGTTCCGGGCACCCGCAGGCTGTGGGCGGCCGGCGCGCTCGCCGTGGTGGTCCTCATAGGCAGCGTGACCGCGATAGCACTGCAGGAACCGCGCACCCGCAACGACACCGAGAACGCGGCGCGGGAGCGCACGGGCCGCACGACGACGGCCGACGACCCGATCGTGCCCACCGTCGCCCCCGCCGCCCCGGACGGCAAGAGCGGCCTGTCCTCCCCGCAGCCCACCGCGTCGAAGAGCTCGACGTCCTCCGACTCCCAGCAGGGCGGGTCGAAGGACGAACCCGAGCCGGAGCCGTCCAAGTCGAAGTCGAAGTCGGAGTCGGGGACGTCCGGCGAGAAGCCGCCGTCCTCCTCCAAGCCCTCTACGTCGTCCTGGAAGTCCGTACGGGCCGTCAACTATCCGGACCGCTACTGGCATGTGAGCGACGGCATGGTGAAGCTCGACGAGCCGCGCGGCTCGGAGTCCCGCGACGACTCCACCTTCAACGTGGTCAAGGGACTGGCCAACAGCTCCTGTTACTCGTTCAGGACGGCCGACGGCAAGTACCTGCGCCACCGCAACTTCGTCCTGCGCGCGGACCGCAACGACGGCTCGGGCCTGTTCTCGAAGGACGCCACCTTCTGCCCCGGGTATTCACCGTCGGAGGGTGCCGTGATGCTCCGGTCGGTCAACTACCCCAACTACGCCCTGCGCCACAGGAACTTCGCGCTACGCCTGGACCCGTACGGCTACAACACGGGCAGCCGCCAGGACTTCTCCTTCCGCCTCGTCGAGGGCCTCGGCTGAGCGGAACCGTAACCGCATGCATGTGTGGCCCCCGGCGTATGCCGGGGGCCACACATGTCAGGTCAGGTCCTCAGACGTTGAACCCGAGCGCACGGAGCTGCTCACGGCCGTCGTCCGTGATCTTGTCGGGGCCCCACGGGGGCATCCAGACCCAGTTGATGCGGAGTTCGCTCACGAGGCCGTCCGTGGCGGACTTGGCCTGGTCCTCGATGACGTCGGTGAGCGGACAGGCCGCCGACGTCAGGGTCATGTCGATCGTCGCGATGTTCGCGTCGTCGACGTGGATGCCGTAGATGAGGCCGAGGTTGACCACGTCGATGCCCAGCTCGGGGTCGACGACGTCGTACAGGGCCTCGCGGAGCTCCTCCTCCGAGGCCGGCTTCATCTCCACGGTGTCACTCATGCCGTCTTCCTTTCGGCGTCGGCTCCGCCCAGGACCTGGGCCGTCGCGTCCTTCCACGCCATCCAGCTGAGGAGGGCGCACTTGACTCGGGCCGGGTACTTGGAGACACCGGCGAACGCGATCGCGTCCTCCAGGATCTCCTCCATCGCGTCGTCGGGCTCGATGCGGCCCTTGGACTGCATCAGCTCCAGGAAGGTCTCCTGGATCTTCTGCGCCTCGGCCAGCTCCTTGCCCACGAGGAGGTCGTTCAGCACGGAGGCCGACGCCTGGCTGATGGAGCAGCCCTGGCCCTCGTACGAGACGTCCTCGATCGTCGTGCCGTCGTACTTCACACGAAGGGTGATCTCGTCGCCGCACGTCGGGTTCACGTGGTGCACCTCGGCGTCGCCATCTCTCAGACCACGCCCGTGAGGGTGCTTGTAGTGGTCCAGGATGACTTCCTGGTACATCGAGTCCAGCTTCACGGTTTCAGCACGCCCCTCAGCCGAAGAAGTTCCGTACGTGCTCCAGGCCGTCGACCAGAGCGTCGATCTCGGCCGGCGTGGAGTACAGATAGAACGACGCTCGCGTGGTCGCAGGAATTCCGTACCTGAGGCAGACCGGGCGGGCGCAGTGGTGGCCGACCCGGACCGCTATGCCCTGCTCGTCGAGGACCTGGCCCACGTCGTGCGGGTGGATGTCGCCGAGCGTGAAGGAGATCGCCGCGCCCCGGTCCTCGGCCGTGGTGGGGCCGATGATGCGCAGGTCGGGGACCTCGCCCAGCTTCCGCACGGCGTACTCGGTGAGGGCGTGCTCGTGGGCGAGGATCTTGTCCATACCGATCGACGACAGATAGTCGATCGCCGCTCCCAGACCCACCGCCTGAGCGATCGGCGGGGTGCCCGCCTCGAACTTGTGCGGCGCCGGCGCGTACGTCGACGAGTGCATCGACACCGTCTCGATCATCTCGCCGCCGCCGAGGAACGGAGGGAGGTCCTCCAGCAGCTCCTGGCGGCCCCAGAGCACACCGATGCCGGTCGGGCCGCACATCTTGTGGCCGGTGAAGGCCACGAAGTCGGCCTGGAGGGCCTGGACGTCCAGCGGCATGTGCGGCGCGGCCTGCGAGGCGTCGATCAGGACCAGGGCCCCGACCTCCTGCGCGCGGCGGACGATCGCCTCGACCGGGTTGAGGGTGCCCAGGATGTTCGACACCAGCACGAAGGAGACGATCTTCGTCTTCTCCGTGATGACCTCGTCGATGTTGGACAGGTCGAGACGGCCCTCGTCGGTGAGGCCGAACCACTTCAGCTTCGCGCCCGTGCGCTGCGACAGCAGCTGCCACGGCACGATGTTGGAGTGGTGCTCCATCTCCGTGATGACGATCTCGGTCTCGGAGTCCACGCGGTAGGGCTCGTCGGCCCAGCCCAGCATGTTCGCCACGAGGTTCAGCGACTCCGAGGCGTTCTTGGTGAAGATCACCTCGTCGCGGCTGGGTGCGTTGATGAACGCGGCGACCTTGTCGCGCGCGCCTTCGTACAGCGCCGTGGCCTCCTCGGCGAGCACATGCACACCGCGGTGGACGTTGGCGTTGTAGCGCTCGTAGTACTCGCTCAGGGCGTCCAGTACCTGGCGCGGCTTCTGCGAGGTCGCCGCGTTGTCCAGGTACACGAGCTTCCGGTCGTCGTGGACCAGCCGGTCCAGGATCGGGAAGTCCTTGCGGATCGCCTCGGTGTCGAGGAGGCCCGGCAGCTGTGTCACTCGGATGCGCCACCCTTCGTGTATGCCTCGTAGCCCTCGGCCTCCAGCTTGTCGGCGAGCTCGGCACCGCCGGACTCGGCGATGCGGCCACCGGCGAACACGTGGACGTGGTCGGGCTTGATGTAGCGCAGGATGCGCGTGTAGTGGGTGATCAGCAGGGTGCCGACCTCGCCGCTCTCGCGGACGCGGTTCACGCCCTCCGACACCACGCGGAGCGCGTCCACGTCCAGACCGGAGTCCGTCTCGTCGAGGATCGCGATCTTCGGCTTGAGCAGCTCCAGCTGGAGGATCTCGTGGCGCTTCTTCTCACCGCCGGAGAAGCCCTCGTTCACGTTGCGCTCGGCGAAGGACGGGTCGATGGACAGCCGCTCCATGGCCTCCTTGACCTCCTTCACCCAGGTGCGCAGCTTGGGGGCCTCGCCACGGATGGCGGTGGCGGAGGTGCGCAGGAAGTTGGAGACCGAGACGCCGGGGACCTCGACCGGGTACTGCATGGCCAGGAACAGGCCCGCGCGGGCGCGCTCGTCGACGGACATCTCCAGGACGTCCTCGCCGTCGAGGGTGACGGTGCCTGAAGTGATCGTGTACTTCGGGTGACCCGCGAGCGAGTAGGCGAGAGTCGACTTGCCGGAGCCGTTGGGGCCCATGATGGCGTGCGTCTCGCCCTGCTTCACGGTGAGGTCGACGCCCTTGAGGATCTCCTTCGTGGCGTTGTCGGCCTCGACGGTGACGTGCAGGTCGTGGATTTCAAGCGTTGCCATGGGTTCCTCAGGACTCCTGGGTGAGGGAGACGAACACGTCGTCCCCTTCGATCTTTACGGGGTATACGGGGACGGGGCGCGTCGCGGGAAGGCCGGACGGCTTACCGGTGCGGAGGTCGAAGCTGGAGCCGTGCAGCCAGCACTCGATCTGACAGTCCTCCACCTCGCCCTCGGAGAGCGAGACGTTGGCGTGCGAGCAGATGTCGTTGATCGCGAACACCTCGCCCCCGGTCTGCACGACCGAGACCGGCGTGCCGTCGAGTTCCACCCTTCTCGGGGTGTCCTCCTCCAGCTCGCTCAGCCCACAGACGCGTACGAAGGTGGTCATCAGACCGACGCCTCCAGCTCCTCGTCGATCTTCACGAGAAGGCGTTCCTCGATGTCATCGACGCCGATCTGCTGGACCAGCTCGGCGAAGAAGCCGCGGACCACCAGACGGCGGGCCTCGTCGGCCGGGATGCCGCGGGCCATCAGGTAGAAGAGCTGCTCGTCGTCGAAACGTCCGGTCGCGGAGGCGTGGCCGGCGCCGACGATCTCGCCGGTCTCGATCTCCAGGTTCGGCACGGAGTCGACGCGGGCGCCGTCGGTCAGCACCAGGTTGCGGTTCATCTCGTAGGTGTCGGTGCCCTCGGCCTTGGCCTCGATCAGCACGTCACCGATCCACACCGCGTGCGCGTCGTCGCCCTGGAGCGCGCCCTTGTAGGCGACGTTCGACTTGCAGTGCGGGGTGTTGTGGTCGACCAGGAGGCGGTGCTCCTGGTGCTGGCCGGCGTCGGTGAAGTACAGGCCGTACAGCTCGGCCTCGCCGCCGGTGCCGGCGTACGAGACACGCGGGTGCAGTCGTACGACATCGCCGCCGAACGTGACCACGACCGACTTGAACGAGGCGTCCCGGCCGACCAGCGCGTTGTGCTGGCCCACGTGCACGGCCTTGTCGTCCCAGTCCTGGACGGAGACGACGGTCAGCTTGGCGCCGTCGCCCAGCAGGTAGTCGACGTTGGCGGCGAGCACGGCGTCACCGGTGTGGTCGATGACGACGACGGCCTCGGCGAAGGCGCCCAGCTCGATCACCTGGTGGGCGAAGGCGGTGCCGCCCTCGCCGTGCACGGCGATGCGGATCGGCTCGGTGAGGACCGTCTCCTTGGGGACGGTGATCACGCCGGCCTTCTCGAACGCCGAGTACGCCTGGGCGGCGACGCGGTCCACGGGGGCGCCCGCCCTGCCGATGCGCGCGTCGTCGCGGCCGACGGTCTCGACGGTCACGCCCTCGGGGGCCTGGACGTCCACCTTCACACCGGTGCCGTTGGCGACGGCGGTGCCGTCGTGCAGGCCGCGCAGGCGGTCCAGCGGGGTGAACCGCCACTCCTCCTCACGCCCGTGCGGGACCGGGAAGTCCGCCACGTCGAAGGAGGGGGGCGCGCTCATGCGCGTGGCGACGGTCGACTCGGCGGCCACCGCGATCTGGCCCGCGGTGGTGGACCCCACGGGAATGTTCTGGGCCTCAGCCATGGCTGTCGGTCTGCTCTCTTTCCTACGTCGGTTGAGATCCTCCGGCCCGCCCGAAAGGGCGGGCCGACTGCTGTCCGGGGGCGGGTCCTAACCGACCGCGCCTTCCATCTGCAGCTCGATCAGCCGGTTGAGCTCCAGGGCGTACTCCATGGGCAGCTCCTTCGCGATGGGCTCCACGAAGCCGCGCACGATCATCGCCATCGCCTCGAACTCGCTCAGGCCACGGCTCATCAGGTAGAAGAGCTGGTCGTCGGAGACCTTGGAGACGGTGGCCTCGTGGCCCATGGACACGTCGTCCTCGCGGACGTCCACGTAGGGGTACGTGTCGGAGCGGGAGATGGTGTCGACGAGCAGCGCGTCGCACAGCACGTTCGACTTGGATCCGGCCGCGCCCTCACCGATCTCGACGAGACCTCGGTAGGAGGTACGGCCGCCGGCGCGCGCCACCGACTTGGAGACGATGTTGGAGGAGGTGTTCGGCGCCATGTGGACCATCTTGGAGCCGGCGTCCTGGTGCTGGCCCTCGCCCGCGAAGGCGATGGAGAGGGTCTCGCCCTTGGCGTGCTCGCCCATCAGGTAGACGGCGGGGTACTTCATCGTCACCTTGGAGCCGATGTTGCCGTCGATCCACTCCATGGTGGCGCCCTCGTAGGCGACGGCGCGCTTGGTGACCAGGTTGTAGACGTTGTTCGACCAGTTCTGGATGGTCGTGTAGCGGCAGCGCGCGTTCTTCTTGACGATGATCTCGACCACGGCGCTGTGCAGGGAGTCCGACTTGTAGATCGGCGCGGTGCAGCCCTCGACGTAGTGCACGTAGGCACCCTCGTCGACGATGATCAGGGTCCGCTCGAACTGGCCCATGTTCTCCGTGTTGATGCGGAAGTAGGCCTGGAGCGGGATCTCCACGTGCACGCCCTTCGGCACGTAGATGAAGGAGCCGCCGGACCACACGGCGGAGTTCAGCGACGCGAACTTGTTGTCGCCGACGGGGATGACGGTCCCGAAGTACTCCTTGAAGAGCTCCGGGTGCTCCTTCAGAGCGGTGTCGGTGTCGAGGAAGATGACGCCCTGCTCCTCCAGGTCCTCGCGGATCTGGTGGTAGACGACCTCCGACTCGTACTGGGCGGCGACACCGGCCACGAGGCGCTGCTTCTCCGCCTCGGGGATGCCGAGCTTGTCGTACGTGTTCTTGATGTCCTCGGGCAGGTCCTCCCAGGACTCCGCCTGCTTCTCCGTGGAGCGCACGAAGTACTTGATGTTGTCGAAGTCGATGCCCGACAGGTCCGAGCCCCAGTTCGGCATGGGCTTCTTCTCGAAGAGCCTGAGGCCCTTCAGGCGCAGCTTGGTCATCCACTCCGGCTCCGACTTCTTGTCGGAGATGTCGCGGACGACGTCCTCGTTCAGACCGCGCCTGGCGGAAGCGCCGGCGGTGTCGGAGTCGGCCCAGCCGTATTCGTACTTACCCAGGCCCTCGAGCTCAGGATGGGCAGTCTCCGTGGGGAGAGTCATGCGGGGTTCCTCCCGGCCGTGCTTGCAGATGCGTTGTGGGAAATCTTGGGGATGAACGTCGTGCAGACGCCGTCGCCGTGGGCGATGGTCGCCAGTCGCTGGACATGCGTGCCGAGCAGCTGGGAGAAGATCTCGGTCTCAGCCTCGCAGAGCTGCGGGAACTTTTCCGCGACGTGGGCGACGGGGCAGTGGTGCTGGCACAGCTGCTCACCGACCGGTGCGCTACGCGCCGTAGCAGCGTACCCGTCGGCGCTCAGAGCCTTGGCCAGGGCTTCGGTCCGCTCCTCGGGGGCGGCGGCCTCGATCGCCGCGCGGTACGCGGCGGCCTGCCCGGCGATCCTCGCGCGCGCGAAGGCGACGACGGCCTCGTCCCCGCCGAAGCGCTCCTGGATCCAGCGGAGGGCGTCCGCGGCGAGCTGGTCGTAGGACTGGTCGAAGGCGTCCCGGCCGCAGTCGGTCAGGGCGAACACCTTGGCGGGCCGGCCGCGCGTGCGCGCTCCGTAGACCCGCTGTTCACGGGCTTCCACGACATCGTCGGAGACCAGCGCGTCCAGGTGACGGCGTACGGCCGCCTGGGTGAGGCCCAGCCTTTCGGCGAGCACCGCGGCGGTCGACGGCCCGTGGTCCAGGATGGATCGCGCGACCCGGTTGCGCGTCGAGCGCTCTCCGGTCGCGAGCTCCTCCTGAGGGGCACCCCTGGGGGCTTCCCGAGCCTCACCGACGTTTTTCACAACGCCATTGTTGCGTAATTCCTCGGAGCGGAGCAAGCCACGTCCCGCCCGCCCGGCGGTGCCGTGCATCACTTAGGCATACCTAACCCATCACACGGGCTGACCTGCGTGAACGATCTTTGATCGATCAATTCGGTGGTGCCGCCACGGTTCTTGCGGGAGACTGCCGAACCATGCCGACAACGCCTCCCACCGGCCCACTCGTCACCCGTGACTCGCTCGCCGCGGAGCTGCGCTCACTGGGCGTCCGGCCCGGCGAGACCCTCCTCGTCCACTCGTCGCTCAGCGCGCTCGGCTGGGTCAACGGAGGCCCCGTCACCGTCGTCCTGGGACTGCTCGACGCCCTCGGCCCGGACGGCACCCTCGTGGTCCCCACCCAGACCGGCGACCTCTCCGACCCGGCACTGTGGAGCAATCCTCCTGTGCCCGAGGAGTGGTGGGAGACGATCCGCGCGACCATGCCCGCGTACGACCCGCTCGTGACGCCCTCGCGTGGGGTCGGCGTGGTCCCGGAGACCGTACGGACCTGGCCGGGCGCCCTGCGCAGCGCGCACCCCCAGACCTCCTTCGCGGCGCTCGGGCCGCGCGCGGCGGCGCTCGTCGACGGACACGCGCTCGACTGCCGGCTGGGCGAGCACAGTCCGCTGGCCCGGCTGGAGAAGGCGGGCGCGCGGGTGCTGCTGCTGGGCGCGGGCTACGACGCGTGCACCAGTTTCCACCTGGCCGAGTACCGGATCCCGATGCCACTGGTCGAGGTGGGGCGGCCGGCGCCCGAGGGCGGCTGGGAGACGGTCACCGAGGTGTCGATCTCCTCGGACCGGTTCGACGAGCTGGGCCACGACTTCGAGCGGGACCGTCCCGTCCTGCGCGGCCGGGTCGGCGCGGCGGACACCCGACTGTTCCCCGTGGCCGACGCGGTGACCTACGCGGAGCGGTGGCTGGCCCTGCACCGCCCCCACGATGAGGGCGTCTTCGCCCCCGCCCGCCCGGCGCCGGGGCCGCGTCCCTAGACTTGGCGCCCATGCAGAGTGAGCCCGTGGTCCAGGTCCGTTCCCTGGTGAAGCGGTACGGCGGGAAGACCGCGGTGGACGGCCTCGACCTGGTGGCCAGAACGGGCGTCACCGCCGTGCTCGGCCCCAACGGCGCGGGCAAGACGACCACGGTCGAGACCTGCGAGGGGTACCGGAAACCGGACTCGGGGACGGTCCACGTGCTGGGCCTCGACCCCGTACGACAGGCTCGTGACCTGCGCCCTCGCATCGGTGTCATGCTCCAGTCCGGTGGCGTCTACTCGGGCGCGCGGGCGGACGAGATGCTCCGCCACGTGGCGAAGCTCCACGCGCACCCCCTGGACGTGGACGCGCTGATCGAGCGGCTCGGCCTCGGTTCCTGCGGGCGCACCACGTACCGGCGCCTCTCCGGCGGCCAGCAGCAGCGCCTCGCTCTCGCCATGGCCGTGGTGGGCCGCCCCGAGCTGGTCTTCCTCGACGAGCCGACCGCCGGACTCGACCCGCAGGCCCGCCGGGCGGCCTGGGACCTGGTGCGCGACCTGCGCGCGGACGGCGTCTCGGTCATCCTGACCACCCACTACATGGACGAGGCCGAGCAGCTCTCCGACGACGTCGCGATCATCGACGCCGGCCGCGTCATAGCCCAGGGCTCCCCCGAGGAGCTGTGCCGGGGCGGCGCCGAGAACACCCTGCGCTTCTCGGGACGGCCCGGACTCGACGTGGGCTCCCTGCTGAAGGCGCTCCCGGCGGACTGCACCGCGGCGGAACTGACCCCGGGCGCGTACCGCGTCGTCGGCAAGGTCAATCCGCAACTGCTGGCGACGGTCACCTCCTGGTGCGCCCAGCACGGTGTGATGCCGGAGAAGATCTCGGTGGAACGGCACACCCTCGAAGACGTGTTTTTGGAGCTTACCGGTAAGGAGCTGCGCGCATGAGCGTGGGTGAGGGCGCGACCGTGGGCGGAGGTGCGCGGACGAGTGCCGTGGGGGCGTACGCGCCGAAGCCGGGAGCGGCTCCGCTGGCGCGGATGATCGGGGCGCAGGCGGCGCTGGAGACGAGGATGCTGCTCCGCAACGGAGAGCAGCTCCTCCTGACGGTCGTGATCCCGACGATGCTGCTCACCCTGTTCAGCACGGTGGACATCGTCGACACGGGCTCCGGTGAGGCCGTCGACTTCCTCGCGCCCGGGGTCCTCGCACTCGCCGTGATGTCGACGGCGTTCACCGGCCAGGCCATCGCCACCGGTTTCGAGCGCCGCTACGGCGTGCTGAAGCGGCTGGCCTCCTCACCGCTCCCCCGCTGGGGGCTGATGACCGCCAAGACGCTCTCGGTGCTGGTCACGGAGGTCCTCCAGGTCGTCCTGCTCACGGTGATCGCCTTCGCGCTGGGCTGGTCGCCGCACGGCAACCCCCTCGCCGTACTCCTGCTCCTGGTCCTCGGCACGGCCGCCTTCTCCGGGCTCGGCCTGCTGATGGCGGGCACCCTCAAGGCGGAGGCCACGCTGGCGGCCGCGAACCTGGTCTTCCTGCTGCTGCTCGTGGGCGGCGGAGTGATCGTGCCGCTGGACAGGTTCCCGGAGGCGGCCCAGAACGTCCTCGGGCTGCTCCCCATCTCGGCCCTGTCGGACGGTCTGCGGGACGTCCTCCAGCACGGAGCGGGCATGCCGTGGGGCGACCTCGGGATCCTGGCCGTGTGGGCGGTCCTCGGGCTGGGCGCGGCGGCGCGCTTCTTCCGCTGGGAGTGAGCCCCGTGCGGGAGACAGCCGGGCCGAAGAGGGCCACCCCCTCGTGAAACCGTGCACAAGCGGCGGCCTACGATGGGGCGCGTGCCAAAAGTGACCCGCGCCGACGCCACCGCCTTCGTGCGCAACCCCGCCGTCTTCATCGCCGACCGCTGGACGCCGACCCCCAGGACGGTTCAGCGCGCGGCCCTCGCCGCACTCGTCATGTCGGTGCTCATCGTGGTCACCGGCGGCGCCGTGCGCCTGACGGGCTCCGGTCTCGGCTGCCCGACCTGGCCGAAGTGCACCAACGACTCGCTCACCGCGACCAGCGCGATGGGCGTGCACGGGGCCATCGAGTTCGGCAACCGCATGCTGACGTACGTGCTGTGCGCCGCGGTCGGCTGGGCGATCATCGCCGCCCGCTCGCACAAGCCGTGGCGGCGGGACCTGACGCGGCTGGGCTGGGCCCAGTTCTGGGTCGTCATGGGCAACGCGGTCCTCGGCGGCATCGTCGTCCTAGTGGGCCTCAACCCGTACACGGTCGCCGCGCACTTCCTGCTCACCTCGGCCCTCATCGCGGTCGCGACCGTCATGTGGCAGCGCACACGGGAGAGCTCCGCCGCACCGCGCCCGCTGGTCGGCAAGGCCGTGCGGCAGCTCGTGTGGTTCCTGGTCGCCGCGACCGTCCTGCTGATCGCCGTCGGCACGGTCGTGACCGGCGCGGGCCCGCACGCGGGCGACTCCAGCGACGTGGAGCGCATGCCGGTGAACTGGGAGAACGTCAGCAAGCTGCACGCCGTGCTCGCGTGGATCGTGGTGACCCTGACCTTCGCCCTGTGGTTCGTCCTCAAGGCGGTCGACTCCCCCAAGAGCCCGCTCCACCGCACCCGCGACCTGTTCCTGGTCCTGCTCGCGCAGGGCGTGATCGGTTACGTCCAGTACTTCACCGACCTGCCCGAGGTGCTGGTGGGCGCGCACATGCTGGGCTCCTGCCTGGTGTGGATCGCCACACTGCGGGTGCTGTTGTCGCTTCGGGAGCGGCCGGAGGTCACGGTGGACGTGCCGGAGCCGTCGGAGGAAGCGGTCGCCACGCGCGCGTGAGTCACGCGTAGTCGTGAGTCACGCGTAGTCCCGTACGAGGGCGTCGATCGCCGGGCCGAGGTACTGCCTGGTCAGCTCGGCCCTGCGAACCGTCCAGTCCTCGCCGGGCGCGGCCACGGGACCCTCGTAGCGCCGCCGTCTGACGTCCTCGACCACCTCGACGGGAGCGCCCAGGCCGGGAAGCAGCTCCAGGGCCTCCTTCTTGGTGATCAGTCGCCCGTCCTTCAGGGTGACCGAGGCCCGGGCGTACGTGACGAGTCCCAGGTCCACCCAGACGTCCTGCGTCCAGTTGCTCGCCCGGTCGACCTCCCGCCGCCAGAAGTCCCGCTGGTCGCGCACGACGAACGCGGCGAGCTCGTGGTCCGGCACCGGCGGCAGCAGACCCTTGGGCGGCTCGCCGTGCAGGACCAGCCCGAAGGTGTGCAGCTCGCGCCGGGTCACCGGGGTGACGGTTCGCTTGAACAACTCCTCGTGCGCCCAGGTCAGGTGCCGCCGCTCCGCACCGGCCGCCCGCCCGGGTGTCAGATAGGTGCAGTGCAGCTTGTCGACCAGCGGCTCGTGGCGCAGGCGCGCGTGCAGCCGCGCCACCCGCCAGACGTCTCTCGCCGTGATCGGGTCGTCCAGGACCGCGATCAGGTCCAGGTCGCTGCGGCCCTCCTGGTAGTCGCCCCCGCCGAGGGAACCGTGGGCCCATACAGCCACCGGGTCCAGGTCGCGCAGTTCGGCGAGGAAACGGTCGAGGAGACGGTCGGTCGCGTCGCTTCGGGTCATGAGGGGAGTCTGGACACGTCCCACCGCTCGTACACCCCTTACCGTTGCGCTGACTGCTCCAGCCCGTACACCCGCCGCGCGTTGCCCGCCGCGATCAGTCCGGCCACCCGCTGCGCGTCCGCCAGCGACCACGAGCTCTCGGCCACCCACGTCCCCAGCACCCGCGACAGCGCCTCCCGGAACAGCCGGGCGCCCACCACGTGCAGCTCGGGCAGGCCGTGGGCGCCGCTGGAGAAGAGGAGCTTGCCGAAGGGCGCCAGTTCCAGGACCTCCGCCAGGACGGCGGCCGCCCGGGCGCCCGTGCGGACGAGTTCGGCGCCCAGGTCGGCGTACACGTGCGGGAAGACCGCGGCGAGGTGGGCCGCGTGGCGGTGGTAGGGGTAGCCGTGCAGCAGGACCAGGTCGGTGCCCAGGCCGGCGGTGGCGCGGGCGAAGTCGGTGAGGAGGACGGGGTCCGCGCTGTCGATGCGCGGCCCGGGTTCACCGAGGCCCGCGTGGAGCTGGAGGGGCAGGCCGGAGGCGACCGCGATCCAGAGCAGATGGCGGAGCAGCACCGGGTCGGTGAGCGTGCCGCCGACCTTCCGGTCCGCGAGCCAGCGCCCGGCCGCGCCCCGCACCTCCCCGGGCCCCGGCGGCTCCGGCGCGAGCGCCAGACCGTGGCGTACGCCCGCCACGGAGGTGAAGGCGACCGCGTTCACGGCGGCTCCGTGCACCGACTCGGCGAGATTGGTGAGGAAGGACTCGACCGTGCCGGAGGTGTCGGCGACCTGCTCGGCGAGGAGTTCGAGACGGATGATCTCGTGGGCCTCGGCCGCACCCGTGGAGGCCATCTCTCCGGGGCCCGTCAGATCGCCGGGCAGGCCGGTGTCGACGAGGTACGTGGTGATGCCGCTGCCCCGCAGCAGCATCCGTCCGGCCTCCAGGACGCCCACTTCACGGCGTCGGGCGAGGTAGCGGGCGGGCGGACAGTGCGGCTCCAGGCCGAGCAGGGGCGGGCACCAGCGGCGTACGGCGAAGCCCGTCTGCGTGTCGAAGAACGTGGTGCCGGGCGCGGGCGGACCCTCACTGCGCGCGAGGTGGGCCTCGAAGGTGCCGAGGCCCAGCTCCGTCCGCAGGGTGCCGTGGCAGTACTGGTCCACCAGGCACGGCGTTTCGATCATCCGGACTCCCCGCGAGTGGACCGTGTCTCCCACAGGTCCTAACGGGTCACCGTCTCGGCCGTGAACAGCTGAGCTCGCCGGCTCGACCGTTCACACCTCGTCGCGCTCCCGACTGCCCCCTACGACAGGACGGTCACGGGTCGCATCCACCCTCCCGTGGAGAAGAGAGTGCGGGTGCGGTGACAGACACCCACATCGGCCAACGTCCGATGACGACAGTCCGGTCGACGCCACGTGCAACCGTGTCCCCGACATTCGCCGGTTCGTGCCTTCGAAGGACTCGCGGACTGACACGACAACGCTACCCTCCGTCATGACGCTCCCGCATCCGTTGTCGTTATGATCAGCGACCGTCAGGACGCATGTCCGAATCCGCTACACAGGGAGCAAGTTCGCACGCCGCCCACACGGGGTTCAGCCGTTACTCGGGCCGCCCAGCTGGATGCCCGCCATCCGCGTCCACTCGTACGGGCCCGTCTTGACCTTGGCCGCGAAGTCGCCGTCGAAGTCCTCGTGGACGGTGACCCCGGCCCTCTGGACGGCCTGCTCGGCGATGGCGTGTGTGGGGGCCACGAGGTCGCCCCAGCCGCCGTCCTCCCCGACCAGCACGATGCGGGCGCCGCGCTGGCCGATGTACGCGACCTGGGCCTCGGCCCCGCCGTGCGCCTTGGAGAAGGAGCCGATCTGCTTGGCGAGCCGGGCAGCCGTGCGCTCGGCCTTCGTGGACTTCTTGGCGCCCGTACCCTCGTCGATCTGCTGTGAATCTGCCATGGCCAGATGCTACCCACGGGTAGATGAAACGGCGACGGGCGGGCTACGTGGCCTTGACCACGCGACCCGCCCGATCGGCGAAGAGAGGCGAACAGAGACGAACGGAACGGCGCTACCGGAGGAACGGATCCACCGCGATCGCCACGAACAGGATCGACACATACGTGATCGACCAGTGGAACAGCCGCATCTCCTTGAGCTTGACGCCCGTCACCTCGGCCTTCGCGCGGTTCTGCAGCCCGTGTGCCTCCCACAGCCACATACCGCCGGCCAGCAGCGCGACGGCCGTGTAGAACCAGCCCGTGTAACCGAGGGGCGTCAGGAGCAGCGAGACCGCGACCATCGCCCAGCTGTAGATCACGATCTGCCGGGCGACCACCTTGTTGGAGGCGATGACCGGCAGCATCGGCACGCCCACGCGCGCGTAGTCGTCCTTCACCTTCATGGACAGCGGCCAGTAGTGCGGCGGCGTCCAGAAGAACATGACGAGGAAGAGGATGATCGGCGCCCACGACATGGAGTTCGTGACGGACGACCAGCCGATCAGCACCGGGAGGCAGCCGGCGATGCCGCCCCACACGATGTTCTGCGAGGTACGGCGCTTCAGGATCATCGTGTACACGACGACGTAGAAGAGGAGCGCGCCCAGCGCGAGCCAGGCCGACAGCCAGTTGACGGTCAGGCCGAAGAGGAGGGTCGAGACGACGGCGAGGGTGATGCCGAAGGCGAGGCACTCGCGCGGGCTCACCATGCCGGTGACCAGCGGCCGCTGCGAGGTGCGGTCCATCAGCGCGTCGATGTCGCGGTCGATGTACATGTTCAGCGCGTTCGCGCCGCCCGCGGACAGGTACCCGCCGACGCAGGTGAGCAGCACCAGCTTCAGGTCGGGCACGCCCTGTTCCGCGAGGAACATCACCGGCACCGTGGTGATCAGCAGAAGCTCGATGATCCGCGGCTTGGTCAGCGCCACGAACGCCTTGACGCGGGCTGCCAACGGCCGCTGGCCCCGGCTGCTGCTCGTGCTGCTCGCCCCGAGCACCCCCGCTGGACGGGATTCGACGGCCGTCACGTACACCCCTGACAGAGACATCCCAGCGAGCACCGGTGTGAACAGCCGGTAAAGGCTCGCGCGTACTCACGGAACTGTATCCGCTGCCCGAACCGTGCCCTTCGTGGGGGTGGGGTCGTGTTGGAGGGGCGGCCGACGGAGGGGATACCGGCACCCCGTGAAGGGTGTGACGCCGTTCGCACAAAGAGCAGAAAAGAGCAGAACGGCACTCGATTGAGCGCTGCGACAGCTTGGCGCGTATTCACGTGTCGACTACGGAACCCACAGGTCTCAATATGCGGAATCCGCCGGTCGGGAGGCGGATCCCGGACGGTCCCGGCAGTCTGGAATGACCTGGGGCAACGCCCGAATCACTCTGGAACGACTCGAAAAAGTGCGCGTTCTTCCAGGGGTAGGCTCGACAGCGGCCGGTGCCGCCGAGAACACCGGCATGGACATGTGGAGAGGAGCCCTGACTCAGGGTGAGCACCAAGCCGACCACTACAAATCTCGCGTGGACCGAACTGGACACGCGGGCCGTCGACACCGCCCGCGTCCTGGCAGCCGACGCCGTACAGAAGGTCGGCAACGGCCATCCGGGTACGGCGATGAGCCTCGCGCCCGCCGCGTACACCCTCTTCCAGAAGGTGATGCGCCATGACCCCGCCGACCCCGAGTGGACCGGCCGCGACCGTTTCGTGCTGTCCGCGGGCCACTCGTCCCTGACTCTCTACACCCAGCTCTACCTGGGCGGTTTCGGCCTGGAGCTGGACGACCTGAAGGCGTTTCGTACCTGGGGTTCCAAGACGCCGGGCCACCCCGAGTACGGGCACACGGCCGGTGTGGAGACGACGACCGGCCCGCTGGGCCAGGGGGTCGCCAACGCGGTGGGCATGGCGATGGCCGCCCGTTACGAGCGCGGTCTGTTCGACCCGGACGCGGCGCCGGGCACCTCCCCCTTCGACCATCACGTCTTCGCGATCGCCGGTGACGGCTGTCTGCAGGAGGGCATCTCCGGCGAGGCGTCCTCGCTGGCCGGTCACCAGAAGCTCGGCAACCTGGTCCTGCTGTGGGACGACAACCACATTTCGATCGAGGGCGACACGGAGACGGCCGTCTCCGAGGACGTCGTCGGGCGGTACGCGGCGTACGGCTGGCACGTGCAGCGGGTGGAGCCCAAGGAGAACGGCGACCTCGATGTGGCCGCGCTGTTCGAGGCGATCGAGAAGGCCAAGGCGGTCACCGACAAGCCGTCCTTCATCGCGATGCGCTCGATCATCGCCTGGCCCGCACCGAACGCGCAGAACACCGAGGCCGCGCACGGCTCCGCTTTGGGTGAGGAGGAGGTCGCGGCCACCAAGCGCGTCCTCGGCTTCGATGCGGAGCAGCACTTCGAGGTCGCCGACGAGGTCCTCGCCCACGCCCGCGAGCTGGGCGAGCGCGGCCGTGAGGCCCGTGCCCAGTGGGAGAAGCAGCTCCAGGAGTGGCGCACCAACAACCCCGAGCGCGCGGCCGAGTTCGACCGTGTCTCGGCGGGTGAGCTTCCCGAGGGCTGGGAGTCGCACCTGCCCGTCTTCGAGGCCGGCAAGGGTGTCGCCACGCGTGCCGCGTCCGGCAAGGTGCTGCAGGCGCTCGGCGCGGTGGTCCCCGAGCTGTGGGGCGGCTCGGCCGACCTGGCCGGCTCCAACAACACCACCATCGACAAGACGAGTTCGTTCCTCCCGGCGGACAACCCGCTGCCCGAGGCGAACCCCTACGGCCGCACGATCCACTTCGGTATCCGCGAGCACTCCATGGCCGCGGAGATGAACGGCATCGCGCTGCACGGCAACACCCGGATCTACGGCGGCACGTTCCTCGTGTTCTCCGACTACATGCGCAACGCCGTACGTCTGTCGGCGCTGATGCACCTGCCGGTGACGTACGTGTGGACGCACGACTCCATCGGTCTGGGCGAGGACGGCCCCACCCACCAGCCGATCGAGCACCTCGCCTCGCTGCGCGCGATCCCGGGTCTGAACGTCGTCCGCCCGGCCGACGCCAACGAGACCGCGATCGCCTGGCGCGAGATCCTCAAGCGGTACACGAAGGAGTTCCGCAAGGGCGCCCCGCACGGTCTGGCTCTGACCCGTCAGGGCGTGCCGACGTACGAGCCCAACGAGGGCGCGGCGAAGGGCGGTTACGTCCTGTTCGACGCGGAGGGCGGCGAGCCGCAGGTGGTTCTGATCGCGACCGGCTCCGAGGTGCACGTCGCCGTGGAGGCGCGCGAGCAGCTCCAGGCGCAGGGTGTGCCGACGCGGGTGGTGTCCATGCCGTCCGTGGAGTGGTTCGAGGAGCAGGACCAGGGGTACCGGGACAGCGTCCTGCCGCCGGCGGTCAAGGCGCGTGTCGCGGTCGAGGCCGGGATCGGTCTGACCTGGCACAAGTACGTCGGGGACGCGGGTCGCATCGTTTCGCTGGAGCACTTCGGCGCTTCGGCCGACGGCAAGGTCCTCTTCCGCGAGTTCGGCTTCACTGCCGAGAACGTGGCCGCCGTCGCCCAGGAATCGATCGCGGCCGCTCAGCGCTGACGCTCACATACGACACGTAGGAGAAGGAATTTCCATGACAGACGCACTGAAGCGCCTCTCCGAGGAAGGCGTCGCGATCTGGCTGGACGACCTGTCGCGCAAGCGGATCACGTCCGGCAACCTCGCCGAGCTGATCGACCAGCAGCACGTCGTGGGCGTCACCACCAACCCGTCGATCTTCCAGAAGGCGATCTCCAGCGGTGACGGGTACGAGCAGCAGCTCGAGGACCTCGCCGCCCGCAAGGTCACCGTCGAAGAGGCCATCCGCATGATCACGACGGCGGACGTCCGTGACGCCGCCGACATCCTCCGCCCGGTCTTCGACGCGACCGGCGGCCAGGACGGCCGGGTCTCCATCGAGGTCGACCCACGCCTGGCCCACAACACCAAGGCGACGGTGGCCGAGGCCAAGCAGCTCGCCTGGCTGGTGGACCGCCCGAACACGCTCATCAAGATCCCGGCGACGAAGGCGGGCCTGCCCGCGATCACCGAGACCATCGGTCTCGGCATCAGTGTCAACGTGACGCTGATCTTCTCGCTGGAGCGCTACCGCGAGGTCATGAACGCCTACCTCGCCGGCCTGGAGAAGGCCAAGGAGCGCGGCCTGGACCTGTCGAAGATCCATTCGGTGGCGTCGTTCTTCGTGTCCCGTGTGGACACCGAGATCGACAAGCGGATCGACGCCCTCGGCACGCCCGAGGCCAAGGCCGCCCGAGGCAAGGCGGGCGTCGCCAACGCGCGGCTCGCCTACCAGGCGTACGAGGAGGTCTTCGGCTCGGACCGCTGGAGCGCGCTGGAGAGCGCGGGCGCCAACAAGCAGCGTCCGCTGTGGGCCTCGACCGGCGTCAAGGACAAGGCGTACAAGGACACGCTGTACGTCGACGAGCTGGTCGCGCCGAACACGGTGAACACCATGCCGGAGGCCACCCTCTTCTCCACCGAGGACCACGGCGAGATCCGGGGCAACGCCGTCTCCGGCACGTACGAGCAGGCCCGCGCCGAGCTCGACGCCGTCGAGAAGCTCGGGATCGGCTACGACGACGTGGTCCAGCTCCTAGAGGACGAGGGCGTCGAGAAGTTCGAGGCGTCCTGGAACGACCTGCTCAAGTCGACCGAGGCGGAGCTGTCGCGCCTCGCCCCCTCGGAGGGCTGAGACCTTGGCCCCTCTGTCCGGTACCGGAGCGAATCCGCTTCGTGACCCCGCTGACCGACGGCTCCCGCGTATCGCGGGGCCGTCGGGCCTGGTCATCTTCGGTGTCACAGGCGATTTGTCACGTAAAAAGCTGATGCCTGCCGTGTATGACCTCGCCAACCGCGGACTGCTGCCGCCGGGCTTCTCGCTCGTCGGCTTCGCCCGCCGTGAGTGGGCGCACGAGGACTTCGCGCAGGAGGTCCACGACGCGGTCAAGGAGCACGCCCGGACGCCCTTCCGGGAGGAGGTCTGGCAGCAGCTCATCCAGGGCATGCGCTTCGTCCAGGGCACCTTCGACGACGACGACTCGTTCGAGCGGCTGCGCGAGACGATCGGGGAGCTCGACAAGGCGCAGGGCACGGGCGGCAACTTCGCGTTCTACCTCTCCGTACCGCCGTCCGCGTTCCCCGTGGTCATCAAGCAGCTGAAGAAGCACGGGCTGGCCGACCAGACGAGCGACTCCTGGCGCCGCGCGGTCATCGAGAAGCCCTTCGGCCACGACCTGAAGTCCGCCGAGGAGCTCAACGCGATCGTCCACGAGGTCTTCGCCCCGGACCAGGTCTTCCGCATCGACCACTACCTGGGCAAGGAGACCGTCCAGAACATCCTGGCGCTCCGCTTCGCCAACCAGATGTTCGAACCCATCTGGAACCGCTCCTTCGTCGACCATGTGCAGATCACGATGGCCGAGGACATCGGTATCGGAGGCCGCGCCGGCTACTACGACGGAATCGGCGCCGCCCGTGACGTCATCCAGAACCACCTGCTCCAGCTGATGGCGCTGACCGCCATGGAGGAGCCCGCCTCCTTCGACGCGGACGCGCTCGCGGCCGAGAAGACCAAGGTGCTCGGCGCGGTGCGGCTGCCCAAGGACCTGGGCCGGGACACCGTGCGCGGGCAGTACGCGGCCGGCTGGCAGGGCGGCGAGAAGGTCATCGGCTACCTCGAAGAGGACGGCATCGACCGCCAGTCGAAGACCGACACCTACGCGGCGATCAAGGTGGAGGTCGACAACCGCCGCTGGGCGGGCGTCCCGTTCTACCTGCGCACGGGCAAGCGCCTGGGCCGCCGGGTGACGGAGATCGCGGTCGTGTTCCAGCGCGCCCCGCATTCCCCCTTCGACACCACCGCCACCGAGGAGCTCGGCCAGAACGCGGTCGTCATCCGCGTCCAGCCCGACGAGGGCGTCACGGTCCGCTTCGGCTCCAAGGTGCCCGGCACCTCGATGGAGATCCGGGACGTGTCGATGGACTTCGCGTACGGCGAGTCCTTCACCGAGTCCAGCCCCGAGGCGTACGAGCGCCTCATTCTCGACGTCCTGCTCGGCGACTCGAACCTCTTCCCGCGCACCGAGGAGGTCGAGCTGTCCTGGGAGATCCTCGACCCGATCGAGGAGTACTGGGACAAGCACGGCAAGCCCGCGCAGTACCCGGCGGGCACCTGGGGCCCCGTCGAGGCGGATCAGATGCTTCAGCGAGAAGGACGGAGCTGGCGCAGGCCATGAAGATAGACCTCACCGACACCACGGCGAGCAAGATCAACAAGGCGTTGGTGCAGGGCCGCCGCGCCATCGGCACGCCCGCTGTCGGCATGGTGCTCACCCTCGTCATCGTCACCGACGAGGAGAACGCCTACGACGCCCTGAAGGCCGCCAACGACGCCTCGCGCGAGCATCCCTCGCGCACCCTCGTCGTCATCCGGCGCGTCTCGCGCACCCCCCGCGACCGTACGTCGTCCCGACTGGACGCCGAGGTGCGGGTGGGCGCGGACGCGGGCACCGGCGAGACGGTCGTGCTGCGGCTGTACGGCGAGGTGTCGGACCACGCCCAGTCCGTCGTGCTCCCGCTGCTGCTGCCGGACGCGCCGGTCGTGGTCTGGTGGCCGGTGGGCGCCCCGCGCGACCCGGCCAAGGACCCGCTGGGCGCCCTGGGCCAGCGCCGGGTCACCGACAGCTACTCGACGGAGAAGCCCATCGACGAGCTGCGGGCCCGTGCCGACAGCTACGAGCCGGGCGACACCGACCTCGCGTGGGCCCGGATCACTCCGTGGCGTTCCGTACTGGCCGCCGCCCTCGACCAGGTGCGCTGCGAGGTCATCTCGGCCGAGGTGACGGGCGAGGAGTTCAACCCCAGCGTCGAGCTGCTGGCCATGTGGCTCGCCGACCGGCTGCATGTGCACGTCCGCCGCGGGGTCTCCTCCGGTCCCGGCCTGACCGAGTTGCGACTGGAGACGACCTGCGGTCCCATCGCGCTGCACCGGCCGGACGGGGCGATGGCCACGCTGGCGGTCCAGGGCCAGCCGGACCGCGCGGTGGCGCTCAAGCGGCGCGAGACGTCCGAGCTGCTCGCGGAGGAGCTGCGGCGGCTCGACCCGGACGACACCTACGCGTCGGCGCTGCGGTTCGGTGTGGACCGGCTGGGCGGGGGCACGCCGAGCATGCCGACGGTCCCGGCTCCCGCGTCGCCCGCGCTGTCCGGGGTGGCCGATGTGGCCGCCCCGGACGTGTCGGACTCCGTGTCCTCAGCCCGGGCGGCCGTGCCTGCTCTGCCGCCCGCCCCTCCGTCGTCCTCGGGTGACGGCGACCGGCCGTCGCCCGCGCAGATGCCCCCGGTGAAGAAGGCGGCGGCGCCATGAGCACTCCCCAGCTGGTCGTGCACCACGACAAGGAACTGATGGCGCAGGCCGCGGCGGCCCGGCTGATCACGAAGATCGTGGACGCCCAGGCTTCGCGCGGTTCCGCCTCGGTGGTCCTCACGGGCGGCCGCAACGGCAACGGCCTGCTGGCCGCCCTCGCGGCCGCCCCCGCCCGGGACGCGATCGACTGGGGCCGCCTGGACCTGTGGTGGGGCGACGAGCGGTTCCTGCCCGAGGGCGACCCGGACCGCAACGTCACCCAGGCCCGCGAGGCGCTCCTGGACTCGGTGCCGTTGGACCCGAAGCGCGTGCACGCCATGCCCGCGTCGGACGGCCCGCACGGCGCCGACGTGGACGCGGCGGCCGCCGGCTACGCGGAGGAGCTGGCACGGTCCGCGGGCCCCGAGAACCACGGGGCCGTCCCCACCTTCGACGTCCTGATGCTGGGTGTCGGCCCGGACACCCATGTGGCGTCCCTCTTCCCCGAGTTGCCCGCGGTGCGGGAGACCGAGCGGACGGTGGTCGGCGTGCACGGGGCCCCCAAGCCGCCGCCCACCCGGGTCACCCTCACACTCCCCGCGATCCGCGCGGCGCGTGAGGTGTGGCTGCTGGCCGCCGGCGAGGACAAGGCGCAGGCCGCGGCGATCGCGCTCTCGGGCGCGGGCGAGATCCAGGCCCCTGCGGCGGGCGCGCACGGCCGCTCGCGCACGCTGTGGCTGCTGGACTCGGCGGCGGCCTCGAAGCTGCCGCGGTCGCTGTATCCGCCTGCGTCGCCATGAGGGGCCGCGGCTGGGGTGGTTTCTCGCCCCCGCCGCCCCTACCC
>NZ_VJZC01000620.1 GCF_009377185.1 Streptomyces spongiae | reverse complement strand
TCGCACGGCACTTGCCGTGCGAGGGCTCCCCTACTGCTGGCTGCGTGTTCGGTCGTGCGGGTGCCGGAGGCGCTCCGGCCGCGCACCGGTCAGAAGACGCTGACCCCGTAGGCGCTCAGGGCCTCGGTGACCGGCTGGAAGAACGTCGTCCCGCCGGAGGTGCAGTTGCCGCTGCCGCCGGAGGTCAGACCGTAGGCGGTGCCGTTGCTGCCGTAGAGCGGACCGCCGGAGTCGCCGGGCTCGGCGCAGACCGTGGTCTGGATCATGCCGTAGACGATGTCGCCGCCGCCGTAGTTGACGGTCGCGTTGAGCGCGGTGACCCGCCCGGTGTGGGTGCCGGTGGTGGAACCGGTGCGGATGACGCTGGTGTTCACGGCCGGGGTGGCCGCACGGGTGATGTCCACGCTGCCCGCGGTGCCGGACTTGGTGACGGAGGTGTTGGTGTAGCGGACGAGGCCGTAGTCGTTCGTCGGGAAGCTGGAGCCCGAGGTGGTCCCGAGCGTCGTGGTGTGACCCGAGTTCGACCACCAGGTGCCCGCGCCGTCGGTGCAGTGACCGGCGGTCACGAAGTAGTCGGCTCCGCTGCTGTTCTTCACGTTGAAGCCGAGGGAGCAGCGCCAGCTACTCGCATAGATGGCGTCGCCACCCTTGATCAGCTTGTTCATCTTGCCCGGGGTGCGCTTGATCGTCAGGGCGCCGGCGTTGCTGCCCGCCGCCTTCTGGATCTTCGCGAGTTCCGCCTGGGAGACGGTGCTGTCGACCGTGAGGAGGACCTTGTCGGTCTTCGGGTCGATCGCCCAGGCCGTGCCCGGTACATCGGCCTTGAGTACGGAGGAGCTGGCGCTCTTGAGCTGGGCGGTGCTGAAGGTCTGCGCGTCGCTCGCTTGCGCGTTGGGGACGGTGACGGCAGCCGCGGCCACGAGTCCGGCGGTGACGGCGATCAGCCGGGTCCGTCTCGCGATGCCGCTGCGGGGGGTGGTGCGCGTGATCCTCACTGTTCGTTCCCTCCTGAGGGAAGTCGGGGGCCCGCTGTGGGGTTTGGGGCCCGTGAGGCGCGAGTCGAGGGAGGCGTCCGTTTTCCGGACACGTTGTGCCCCTGACAAGGCGCTGGGGGGAGTATTCGGCTGCGTGACCGAGTGACGCAAGAGGGCCTTTCGGCCTCGCGGCACTGAACTTCCCCCGTTACCAGCGGTACTTGATCTCACACCGCCCATGTGAAAATTCTGTGGAGATGCTTGGTCGCGCCGGAGCGTCTCCTATGAATCGGCGAATCAGGCGCCGCTGAATCGGCGGATCAGGCGGCCGCCGAATTGGCGGATCAGGCGGCCGCGCGGCAGGGCAGCGCGCTCAGGAAGGCGAGCGCGGCCCGTGCCGTCGCGTCGTTCTGACGGAACGCGGGCCCGCCGGTGCGCGGCCGGGTGAACGCGCCCGAGCCCCGGGCGTCGGTGTGCGGGCCGAGCGCGAAGCGCCGTGGGTGCGGGATGCCGGAGCGGTCGAGCACCCGGCCGTCGGCGGGGTCCACGGCGAGCAGTCCCTCGGCGGTGGCGGCGGCCCCGTCGGCGTACAGCTCGCGCAGCAGCGTGTCCCGGGTGCGCTCGACCGTCGGGTGCGGCAGCCTCGCCTCGACCAGCGCGCGGGCCTGGACGGCGGCCCCGCGCACGGTGGCACTGCGCGCCCGGAACACACCGTCCTCGGCGGTGACGGTCATGTCCGCGCCGAGGAAGCGCAGCACTCCCGCCCGGGACAGCGCGAGCATCTGCCGCAGCCGGGGTCCGGGCGGACCGGAGGCGAGGTAGCTGAAGAACCCGTGCCACCAGGGCCCGACGTCCCCGAGCCGCACCAACTGCCCGTAGACGGACAGCAGCGCGAGGAAGACGGCCTGGTCCTGGCTGCGCAGCGGGTTGTGGCGGCGGGTCAGGTCGTCGCGGATGTACGTCCGCAGCTCGTCCTGGAGCTCGTCGTACGATCCGCAGCGCAGCCCGTCCAGCGGACGGTCGAGCGCGGTGAGGTCGAGCCGGTCGGCCGGGTCGGGCACGGCGGACGCGACGAGCACCCGTACCTCGGCACCGCTCGTGGCGGCCGCGTACTTCTCCTCGAAGTCGGTCCAGTCCACCGTCGTCCGCTCCGGGTGCGCGGTGAACAGCCGGTGGTAGTGCGCGAACCCCAACTCCTTCTCCACCAGCGGCCACACGTCCCGCCGGAAGTCGAACCCCGCGGGGCGGGCGAGCAGCGCGTCCACGTCGGCGGGCCCGAAGAACCGTGGCAGCGGCGGCCGTTCACCCTCCCAGTCGTAGCCGATCTTGGAGTGGTAGGGCACTCCGCGCCGGGAGCCCACGTACAGGACGGGCTCCCGCCCCGATGGCACGTACGTCAGGTCCCCGCGGCCGTCGTCCTCGTAGCGCCCGCCCCGGCCCTCGGTCAGCAGCGCCATGAGGTCGACGAACGCGAGCCCGAAGCCGCGTACGAGGACGGGTTCGCCGGGCGACAGTGCGGACAGGTCGCTGTCGGCGGTGAAGTCGGGCGGCAGATGGACCAGGTCGTGTTTCCGGGCGTACGCGGCCAACGCGCGCTGCTCGTCGTCGAGTTCGGCGTCGAGGTGGCCCAGCGTGAGCACCACGAGGTCGGCGGACAGCGGCCTGGGGCGGCCCTCCAGCCACACCTGCTGGCGTCCCTCGCGCGGTCCGGTCACGCGCAGGGCGCGCCGGGTGTGCCGGTGGACACGGACGCCCGGCGGCAGAGCGGCCACCGTCTGCTCGTACACCCAGGACAGGTACGCGCCCTGGAGCTGCCGGTCGGCGAAGGTGCGCCCGCCGACGGCCGCCCACTCGTGCAGGGTGGGTCCGGGGCGCACCGGTCCGGCCATGTCGACCGTGTCGTCGGTGAACATGGTGACGTCCTGGGCCTCGGAGTTCATCCACAGCAGGGGCGACTGGGCCAGCCGCCAGATACGGCCGCCGCCCGGCGGATACGGGTCCACGAGGTGCACGTCGAGCTCGGAACCGGCGTACAGCTCGGGGGCGTTGGCGGCGATCCGCTCCAGGAGGCCGGTCCCCCGCGGCCCGGCGCCGACGATGACGAGCGAGGGCGCGGGGTTCCGCGGTCCGGGGATGACGGTGCGGGAGGAGGGCATGCGAGGGCTCCGTGAGGCGTCGAGCCGAACACGGGGTGCCTTCACACGGGGGCGTCACGAGGACGCCGTACGGCCGAGCCCCTCAGCAGGGCCGTCCTGGGAGAGTACGGGGAGGTTTCCGCTCACTGTCAAGGCTGTCCATGATGTGAGCGGTCCGTCTCAGGCCAGTTGACGCGGAATCGGATGCCTGTTCCACTTGTGTTCATGCATCCGCAGTGGCTGGTCACGCGCTCCCACATCGACTTCGGTCGAGTGTGGTCCTCGTCCTGTTGAGCTGACCCCCTGCGAGCCCGCTTCCGACGGGCTCTCGCGGCTTTCTCCGCCTCAGCGGCCTTCTCCGGCTTCTCCGGTTTTCTCTGTTTCCCGGCTTTCCCTGTTCTTCCCGACGCCCGGACGCACGCCTTCACACACGCACGCCCCTCCCCTCGCTCTACCTTCGCTCTACTCGCTCTCCCTTTCGGCCTTTCTCTGGGTGACCTCGCCCCTCAGCAGTCACACCCGCAGTCGCAGCAATCACAGCCGTCGCAGCACTTGCCGCAACAGTCACAGCAATCGCAGCAGTCGGAGCAGTCGGAGCAGTTGTCACAGTCGCACCGGTGGCAGAGCCCCTCCTTGCGTTCCCCCGTCCAGGGGCTGTCGTACTCGCCGCAGCACAGCTGGCAGGTACAGGCGAGCCCCGCCCACACCAGACAGCCGGCCAGCAGCCCGCGCCGGTCGCGGCGCGGCGGCTCGGGCGGCAGCGGCGGGCCGCCGGGGCCGGACGGCGCGAACGGGTTGCCTGGCGGAGGCATGGACGCCTCGGGCACGGCGCCGACCGACGGGGTGCCTGCCGACGGAGCGCCGACGCCGTGCCCGCACGAGGCCGTGCCGAACGCGCGGCCCACCGAGTTCCGCAGTTCGTGCACGAGCAGCACGTGCGCCAGCTTGCCGTCGCCGAACTCGGCCTCCCGCAGCGCGAGCCGGATCCCGTGCAGCGCGTCGTCCGCTAGCCGCCGGGCCTCGGCGAGGGGCGTGCCGGTCGCCGTGAGGGGGTTCCACGCACCCGCCGCCGCGTCGGCCTCCCTGTCCTCCACGGCGTCCAGCAGATGCGCGAGCCGCCCGAAGAGCCGACCGGCCTCGGCGAGGGGCTCCGCGTTGCCGGGCCGCCCGGCCAGGACAGCGGTGTGCGCGAAGGCCGCCGCGGTCGCGGTCTCGGTAGGCTCGGTGACGTCAAGGATCGGCGTTCCGGGCCCGGCGAGCGCCTCGATCCCCACCTGCCGGTCCACGGCGTCGACGAGCACCGCCGTGTCGAACCCGACGTCGGAGCCCGTGCGCGCACCCGCCCGGCCCCAGCCGGTGGCCACCCGGCGTGCGGCGAGCGCCACCGGCCTACGGGCCAACAGTCCGTCCCCGTCGGCCATGTGGTCACGGACCTTGGCCGAGGCGAGCACCAGCGAGACGGCGGCGGCGAGCCGCGCCCCCTCGCCCCGGGCGACCGAGGCGGTTCGCATCCCGCGCAGCGGACAGGGCCCGGCGGTCCGCCGCCAGGCGGCCGACCGCTCACGCTCGGCCTGAGCCTCCGTCAGAACGGAGATGAGCAGCCCGTCGTAGTTGGTGACGACCCGCGCGAACTGCCCGTGGTCCCTCCGCAGCGCGAGGCAGAGCCCGCACAGATGCGCCATCCACTGGGTCCGCAGCCCCTCACTGAGCCGATGCCGGCAGGGCCTGACTATTCCGAACACGACACTCCCCCGTGTCTTGTGTGCCGTTCAGTCGCCGCATCGTACCGACCCCGGTGTTCACCCGTACGCGCTGCTCATCACCCATCCGCCGAAACAAATATTATTTCACTCACAGTCAGCAGTTGTGTACAGCAGAGCCCTTGGGGCATACGGGCTCTCGACGAATGGGTTCTGTGCCAGTACCGTCACGAAACCCCCGTGCGGCGTCTAACCACTTGGCACGACATCCGCATCATGGACGACGATAGGGATGCGGAAAGCACGAATCACCGCTGTGAGAGGAGGCGTCCATGGGATCGGTGCGCAAGGCGAGTGCCTGGCTTGGCCTCGTCGACGACAACGATGACGAGCGTTACTACGACGACGACTACGCCGAGGGGCAGGAGTCCGGCGATGCCTGGGTCACCGACCCTCGTGTGAAGGTCGCGTCCGAATCCGCCCAGGAAAAGGGGCGCCGGATCGGCACGGTCACCCCGGACAGCTTCCGGGACGCCCGCAACATCGGTGAGCTCTTCCGGGACGGGGTCCCGGTCATCATGAACCTCACGAACATGGAGTCCACCGACGCCAAGCGTGTCGTCGACTTCGCGGCCGGCCTGATCTTCGGTCTGCGCGGTTCGATCGAGCGGGTCTCGAACCGGGTGTTCCTGCTGACCCCGGCCGACACGGAGATCGTCAGCGGCGAGGCCGCGGGCCGTCAGGCGGACGGTTTCTTCAACCAGAGCTGAGCAGGGCCGCTCACCTGCCCCCGCATTCCGGTCGGGGGATCACCGGAACACGTCGAGGCCGGTGAGCGCCTTGCCCAGACTTTCAGGGGACGCGGAGCTTTTCGGGGGGCGCGGAGCTTTTCGGGAGCGCGGGCTTTAGGG
>NZ_VJZC01000619.1 GCF_009377185.1 Streptomyces spongiae | reverse complement strand
GTGGCGGGGGCGTGCCGCCGGGCGCGGTGCCGGCTGCTCAGAAGAACGCCTTGGCCAGGCTCAGGGCGCCCTGTTTCCAGGGCTCGCGGCTGGTCCGGCCCGTGGAAGCCCGGCCTGTGGAGGTCGTCGCCCCGGTGGTGGCCCGGCTGGTGCGCCACCACCGGTAGGTGCTGAGGATGGCGTCACGGTTGGAGTGGCGGGGGGACCAGCCGAGCACCTCGCGCACCTTGTCGGTGCTGACGTAGGAGTCGGCGCGCAGCTTGTGGATCAGCCGGCCGTACACGGGCGACAGCCGCAGCCGGCTCAGCAGTTCCAGGGTCACGACGGCGGGCGCGGCGGGGACGGAGACCACGCGTTTGCCGTGTCCGGCGGCGTCCAGTACGGCCTGGAAGTCCTCCCTCAGGGTGCCGAACTCGGCGGCGGCCAGGTTGAAGGTGTCGTCGGCGGTCTCCGCGGGCGCGGTGAGCGCGGTGGCCACGGCGTCGACCAGGTCGTCGACCGAGAACATCTGGATGCGTACGTCGCCCCGGCCGAGGACGGGGAAGTTGCGGCCCTCCTCCGCCCATTCGAAGAGCATGGCGAACAGGCCCATCCGGCCAGGGCCGAGGAACGTCTTGGGCCGCAGGATCGGGACGCACAGCCCGCGGGCGCGGAACTCCTCGGCGACCTCCTCCGCGCCGGACTTGGCCCGGCTGTAGGCGTCGACCGGGCGGCGGGGGTGGTCCTCCGTGGTGGGGACGACGTCCGGCAGGCCGTAGACCGCGGTGGAGGAGATGTGCACCGCGCGTTCGAGTCCGGTGTCCTGTGCGGCCCGCAGTACGGTCCGGGTGCCGTCGACGATGATCGAGCGGATCTCGTCCTCGGGGTAGCTGGGCAGGGCCGCCGCGGTGTGCACGACGGCGTCGGCACCGGTCAGGGCGGCGCGCACCCGGCCGGTGTCCCGTATGTCGGCGGTCAGGTGTTCCACGCCGGGCACCGGCTCCATGGGCGGCCGCAGGTCGAGACTGCGTACCCGCATGCCCGCCGCGGCCAGCGACCGGGTCAGGTTCCCGCCGAGCATGCCGCTGCCGCCGGTCACGACCACCGTCTTCACCACAGCGACGACACCTTCTCCCGGACGAAGCGGGTGACGAGACGGGTCAGTCCGGTGGCGAGGGTGCGGTCGAGCCGCTCCAGGAAGATCTCCACGTCGGCCGGTTCGGCGACCAGGGGTGGGCCGACGACCAGGGGGTTTCTGCCGTTGAGTGTGTAGTAGGCGTAGATGTCGTGGTCCTGGTAGAGGGCGTTGATGACGGCACAGGTGACGAGTTTGGTGCCGAACTGCGGGTCCTTGGCCAGGCCGCCCGGGGCGAGCCGGGAGACGAGGTCGAGGACTCCGGGGCTGCCGAGGAACGCGCCCCACAGGGCGCCGGCGCCGCGGACGTCGGTGACGATGTCGGAGTGTTCCTTGGCGATCCGTTCCAGGCCGGGGCCGAGGACGTTCTCGATCGCCCTGGCGCGGGCCGGGAAGTCCTCCTCGACGGCGACGTTGATCGCCTCGATGGCGGTGGCGCACTCCTCGCCGAAGCCGTAGTAGGTGGTGCTGGTGCTCTGCAGCAGGGCGTCCTGGAGGCTGTCGTACGCCTTGCGGAAGACGGGGCGGCGGGCGACGTACGCGGAGATGGAGGACTTGCCGCCGCCGAAGGACTTCGACGTCGTCACCACGTCGGGTATGAGCCCGGGGTAGCGCATGAAGTAGAACATCGTCCCGGTCTTGCCCCAGCCGGTGTAGATCTCGTCGAAGATCAGGACGATGTCCTCCCGGGTGCACAGCTCGCGCAGACCGCGCAGGAACTCCTCCGAGCACCATCGGATGGTGGAGGCGCTGAACGGCTCGATGAGCAGGGCGTACACGTCGGACCGGCCCTTGGCGTCGCGGCTGGCGTCCACGGCGGCCCGTACGGAGTCCAGGTCGTCGTAGGTGAAGGGGACCACTCCGGGGATGCCGGGGAAGGCGAAGTGGTTCTGCGCGCCGCCGGTGAGGCTGCCCGAGCCGAGGAGCTTGCCGTGGAAGCTGATGTCGCTGCGCAGGATCGTGTTGCGCCGGCCGCCGTGGTACTTGTACGCGAGTTTGACCGCGCCCTCGACGGCCTCCGCGCCCGAGTTGGGCAGGAAGGACATGTCCAGGTCGCCCGGGAGCACGGCGGCCAGGTTGTGCGACAGGGCGGCCAGGTAGGGCGAGAAGTAGGTCTTGTGGACCTCCATCCGGCCGCGTTCGGCGAACCTCCGGCGGGCCTCGATGATCCGCGGGTGGTTGTGGCCGTGGTTGAGGACGCCGACGCCCCCGGTGAAGTCCAGGATCCGGCGGCCGTCCCGGGTGTGGACGTACGCGCCCTCCGCCCGGTCGACCAGTTCCCGGCCGAACCCGAACGACGTCATCAGGGACACCTGGCTCTTGTTGACGTACTGGCGGTACAGGCCGTGCACCTGGTCGACGGTCAGTTCCTCGGCGTCCTCGATGCTCATCAGTTCTGTCATGCGGCGGAGTTCTGTCATGCGGCGGTCCTCTTTCTCAGCGGGGCGGGAACGGTGCGGCGGCCGTGCAGGGCGACCGCGCCCAGGGCGGCGCCGGAGGTGGTGAGTTCGGCGAGGAGGGTCAGCACCCGGCTGACGAGCGCGGCGGCGACGGCGGTGGGCCACGGCAGGACCGTGGCGAGGGCGGGCGCCAGCAGCAGTTCGCGGACGCCGGCGCCGTCGGGTGCGAACACCACGAGGGTTCCGCCGACGGTGGCGAGGGCGAACCCGCCGACCGCGGCGGGCAGCGCGGGCAGTGGCTCGGCGCCCAGCAGGACCGCGATCACCCACACGTGCAGGCCCGACAGCACCCAGGAGAGGGTCTGGTAGACGATGGACCGGCGCAGGTCCCGCGGCCGGCCCGGGGTGGCCGGCGGCGGACGCCGGGCGATCCGGGCGGCCAGGCACGCCAGGGCGTGGATCAGGTCGGGCCGGGCCGCGAGGACCGCCAGCAGGGCCAGGGGAAGCAGCAGCCACCAGGCGCCGTCGGCCAGCAGGGCGGGCGCGACCAGCATGCCGACCGCACCGCCCGTGAGCAGCACGATCACCAGGTTGACCAGGTACGTCCCGGCCATCTGGGCCTTGGTGGCACCGGCCTGCTCGCCCATCCGGATCTGGGCGATCAGCCCCCAGACCCGTCCCGGCACGAACTTGCCCAGGAAGCCGACGAAGAACATCCGCGTCCCGGTGCGGGCGGGCACGGGCACCGCGATCGCGGACAGCGTCAGCATCCAGGACCGGGTGCCGCACAGCAGTCCGGCCGCGGTGACCAGGACGGCTGCCAGCAGCGCCACGAGGGAACCGCCGTGGAGCAGTCCGAGGAGCACGGACCAATCCTGGCCGTGCAGGGCGGCACCGGCACCGGCCACCACCGCCAGCGCGAACAGCACGGCCAGGGCGCGGCGCGGCCCGCGTCTCATCGCACGCCCGCTTCCGGCGACGGCGCGGCGGGAAGCGCGCCCCGGCCGCGCAGCCGGCGCAGGGCTCCGACGGCCAGGCCGGCCACGATCGCCAGTTGGGCGAGCAGATGCACGGCCAGGAAGTAGACGAGGAAACGCATCCCGCGCTGCCGTCGCACGAACCCCGGCAGGCCCGGGTCGGCCAGCAGGAAGAGGGCGAGGAACAGCAGGGGTACGACCGCGAGCACGGGTGCCGCGGGGGCCACGAGCAGGAGCGGGAGAGCGGCCACGAACAGCGGGGCGCCGAGCACTCCGAGCGCGGGGTTGACCACCACGCCGCCCGAGCGCATGCGGTGGGCCCCGGCGAACCCGGCCAGCGGCAGGGACCGCCGGAACTGCTCCCGCAGCATGTCGCCGAGCCGTGCGCAGTCGTCGTGCCGCCCGACCACCGTGTCGGTGAGCCGGATGGCGGCGACCCGGACCAGCCGGTCGCTGTACTCGACGTCCTCGGCGTCCCGCAGTGCCTCGTGGAACGGTCCGGCGGCGGCGAAGACCTCCCGGCGTACCGCTGCCAGGGCGAAGACGGCCGTGCCGACCCGGCCGACGCTGCGTCTGCGCCACCAGTGCGCGTGCAGCACGCGGTAGTGCTCGACGGGGCCGTCGTCGAACAGCGGCTGGGTGTCGTAAGTGCCGTGCACCAGGCCGCACTCGGGGTCGTCGCGGAGTACCCGCAGCGCGTTCGCGAGGGCGTCGGGGCGCAGGGCCACGTCGGAGTCGACGAAGAAGAGGATGTCTCCCCGCGCCTGACGCGCGCCGAGGTTGCGGGCCGCGGAGACACCCCGGTTGCCCGCTCCCTCGACGAGCCGGCACGGGTAGGAGGCCGCGATCGTCGGTGACCGGTCGGTGGATCCGTCGTCGACGACGATCACTTCGCAGGGCTGG
Source organism: Streptomyces spongiae (assembly GCF_009377185.1). GTDB lineage: Bacteria > Actinomycetota > Actinomycetes > Streptomycetales > Streptomycetaceae > Streptomyces > Streptomyces spongiae. The sequence continues at coordinate 1,327 of NZ_VJZC01000619.1, read as the reverse complement.
TGGGTCTGGGCGAACACCGCGTCCAGGCAGGCGGCGAGTGTCTTCTCGTAGTTGTAGTTGGGGATGATGACGGAGACGGTCGGTTCGTCAGGGTTCACAGGGCTGTTCCCACGGCTGTCCTCCTGGCTTCCCACGGCTTCCCACGGGTCGTTCGTCATCGGCTCGGCAGTCCGCCCGTGAGTTCCGGGTGGCCGGCCAGCAGCGAGGTGAGGGCGAGGCAGGCGCAGCACAGCAGCGCGCTGACGACGACCCGCCGGTCGCGCAGCAGGGTCTCGGTGGGGTCCCCGCCTCCCCCTTCCGCGATCACTATCTGGAGGTAGCGGAACAGTCCGTACAGGACGAACGGCATCGTCAGCAGCAGAGCCATCTGGCCGAAGGGCTGGGCGGCGTCGCCCCTCAGGAAACCGGCGTAGCCCAGCACCGCGACGACCGCGGTGACGATGACCATCTGGTCCAGGAACGGGCGCGAGTAGCCCTCCAGGGTGGGGCGGTGCCGGTCGGCCACCGCTCCCAGGTCCAGCTCGTGCCGCCGCTTGCCGAGGCTGATCATGACGGAGGCCGCGTAGACGCCCAGGACGAGCCATACGGACAGGGGGATACCGCCGGCCAGGGAACCCAGGATGACCCTCAGCGCGAAGCCGGCGGCGACGACGAAGACGTCGACCAGGGCGATGTGCTTGAGCCGGTGGCTGTAGAGCACGTTGAGTACGAGGTAGACGGCCACGGGCCAGGCGAGCCTCCACGGCCCGATCGCGGCCAGTGCCGCCAGGGTCGCGATCAGCACCGCCGCCAGGGCGATCGCCAGGGGGACGGGGACCCGCCCGGAGGCGATGGGCCGGGCGCGTTTGACGGGGTGCAGGCGGTCCCGTTGACGGTCGGCGATGTCGTTGATCACGTAGACGGCGGATGCCGCGAGGGTGAACAGGGCGACGGCCCAGGCGATGTGGGACAGCGTGTGCCAGGTCCAGGTCGCGCCCCCGGCCAGCGAGAGGGGGACGGCCACCAGGTTCTTCGGCCACTGGCGGGGCCGCAGTAACAGGACGAGGTCTTTCGCCCGCGTGGCGGGACGGACGGAGGGTTCACTCAGGCGTGGCTCGGTGACCGTCATGTCGTCTCCCGGGGTCGGGGCTGCGCGGGTTCGGATCTCCGGTGGCCGCGTGCCGGCGCCGGCGGCCGTCCGCGGGGAGACGCCCCGCACCACATGGGCGTGCGGCATCTGGTGACGGGAGTGCTCGTCGTCATGACTCTCCTTCGGGCAGGGCGCCGTGCGGCTGGTGGGGGGCGGTTCGTGCCGAGCGGAGGCACTCACGGGCGACCGGGGTGACGG
>NZ_VJZC01000618.1 GCF_009377185.1 Streptomyces spongiae | reverse complement strand
CCCACGCCTTGCGCACCCGCTGTTCCCCGCCGACGAACCCGCCCTCGCGGAACGCGGCGACGGCCTGGCGGTAGGACAGCGGCGGGTCGTCGCTGTAGCGCAGGTGCCGCAGCACGACGACGAGCTGAGCGTCCGTCAGCGGCTCACCCGTCACGGGGACCGGGACACCGGCGACGGCGGCGATTTCCTCCAGCGTCACGGGGGGTGTGACGGGGTCCGTGTCGGGCGTGACGGCTTCCGGCTCGATGGTCCCGGATTCGTCCGTGACCTGCGTGTCTTCCTCCGTCACGGAGGGCGTGACGCCCGTGACGGCCGGACCCTCAGCGGCGGGCAGTTCCGGGGGCGTCGCGGTCTCGACGGCCGGGGCCGTCACGGCCGTGACGGGCAGGGCGAACATGCCCGCAAGGGCCGCGTCCGCACCGGCCGTCATCCGCTCCCGCTGCACGTCGACCAGGTGCACCCCGAGCTGCGCGTCACCGGTACCGACGCGCTCAGCGAGCTTCCACGACTTCAGCTCCGACGCCTGGCGCGCCTTCTCGTCGGGGTGGTTCGCGGCGCGGGCGCGGTGGTAGGCGAGCCGCTGCATGACCGTCGCGTTGCGCCGCTGCGCTTCCGCGTCGACCCCAGTGCGGTAGACCACGATGCGGCGGGCCAGCAGGCCCATGCCCTCAGCCGAAACGCACATGGCCATCGGCGTGACGGCGAACACCACCGCCTCCGTCACGGTCTTAGCGACGGCCGCGCCGGTCAGGGAGGCCACCGCGGGCAGCGTCCACAACCCGACCCGCACGGCCGCCGGGGCGGACTGTCCCAGCATGGTCAGACCCACCAGGACCAGCGCCAGAACGAGGGTCGCGCCCTCGCCTGCGGCGACCACACCGAGCGCGGTAGCGGAGCGGTGGAAGACGGATGTGATGTTGCTGTAGGTGCCCCACGCGCCCATGCCGCCAAAGGCGACCATGGGCAGTGCGGCGGCACCCAACACGAGTCCCTGGCCCCGCGTGAGGGGCCGGTCGGGGGTGTCGTTCATGGGAACTCCCTGTTCGAAGGGGTTAGGCGGCGCGCTGTTCCTCGGCGGCGATGCACAGTCCGCAGATGCCGTAGGAGCGCGGGATGCAGTACCCGACGTCCAGTTCGCAGCGCGGGCAGGTACGGCGGGCGAGCATCGCCAAAGCGAGCGCGCCCCACTTGCGCGAGGTCATCGGACGGACCGGCTTGGCCAGGTCCTCGCGGTAGAAGTAGGCCACCCGGAAGCCGTGGTGGCGGTTGTAGCGCATCACCTGCGCGGCGATCGGTTGACCGCCGGGCCGTAAGCCCTTGGCACGGAGCTGTCGGCGGGTGAACAGACCGTCCGGGGCCATGTGCCAGGGGTAGGTGGGGATGCCGTAGCGGGCGCCGGTGGGGTCGTAGCACTTGGCGTAGGCGGTGGGCATCAGGCTGCCGCTCCGCTCGGTGCCGGGTCGGGCATGTCGGCGTAGGCCACCAGCTCCACCATGGCGCCCGCGTACTCGACGGACGTCTTCAGCACACGCGTACGGTCGCCCACACCCTGCGTGCCGTGGTCCACGGTGTCCGCAGCGATGCCGAGCGCTTCGCGCCACGCCTCGAAGTCGGCCAGGTCGTAGTGGAAAGCCAGCTTCAACCGGTCCGGCCAGATGGTGGAGACGTCCACCATCGGCGCCGGCAGGTGCCCGAAGTCTGCGGCCAGCAGGCGCAGCGCCCGCAGCGACACGGCCAGGTCGTCCAGCGTCAGACCCTCGCTCATGCCGCGACCCCCCGGCGTACCGGACGGCGGCGGGCGGGGCGGACCAGCGGAATGACGTTGAACAGGTCCGGGTGGTCGTCGACCACCCGCGCGGCCAGGCGGATCAGGTCGTCGGCGAGGCTACCGAACTCGGGGTCGGCGAGGATGTCACGCGCCGCGTCCAACCGCGCCGCGCGCTCCTCGTCGCTCTCGCCCTCCACCCCGAGCCACAGCTCAACCGGGGTGCCGAGCGCGAGTTCCGCGAACTCCGCCTCGGTGACGGCCTGATGACCGGCAACGATGCACTTCATGGAAGTCTCTCCTCACAGTGGAACGGCCCGAACGCGCCCGGAGGTGCCTCTACGGGGCGCGCGGCCGTGGGAAAGGAACCGCACCGGAAGCGGCGCGGGTGGGACCTGAGAAAGTCCTCATCAAACGGGCAGGCCACCGACGTGACGCCGGCGCCCTGCCCGCATGACGAGTGACGGGAAAACCCGTCACCGTCGTCTCGCGGCTCCGTACGTGCCTTGCTCCGCCTCCCTTGGACGGCGCGCGGTCACCGCGCCACTCAGTCGCTACTCGCTGAGTGGTTGCTCCCTGGATGCCATGGGCTGGGTGCGGCCCAATCAACGGGGTCCCCGCGATCCGGTCCCTGGGTCCACGCCCGAGGGTCAGACCAACGGCTTAGCCGATGACACCGATCGATCCGTGAAGACGACGGACTTCTACGTCTCCCCTACCGCTCGAACCGCGTGTAAGCAGGTCCGACGGGGCCCTCCTCGTCTGCTCGCTGGGTTCGCTCACGCGATGCGAGCGTGAGGAACATGTAGTACGTGTTCCTCATCATGCAGAGAGGGATTCGTCTCGTCAAGCCCGTTGGCTTTGTGGAGTTCGGCGAGCCCCTCGCCGCGATGTACCTACAGACTGGCGCCGACATCGACGACGCTCGACTTCGTGTCTGTACGACTTGGGTCGTCCTTAGCTAGCGTGAAGTCGAACCAAGTCGTCCCAGTTAGGGAGAGGTTGTCGTGGCGAACGAGCGACTGCGCGGCGCAATCGTGGACTTGGGCCTGACGCTCGATGAGGTCGCTGCGCGGCTCGGGGTTGCGCCCAAGACAGTCGAACGCTGGATCAACGAGCCTGAGCGCAAGCCATACCGTCGCTTCCAGTACGCGACAGCTTCGCTGTTGAGGTGCGAAGTGTCGTACCTGTGGCCGGATGAGCGCACGTCAGCCGAGGTCACGGCCTCTGGCAACGCGGAGTTGGTCAGGCTCTATCCACACCGGTCCGTCGTGATGCAGACCCTTTGGACGAGCCTCTATTCCAAGGCGACCCGCCAGTTCGACCTGTTGGTGTACTCCGGGTTCTGGCTCACAGAAGACGCGACATTCCACCGGATCGTGAAGGAGAAGTCAGCCGACGGAGTACCCATCCGCTTCATGCTGGGAGAGCCCGCGTCACCCGCCGTGGCGGTGCGCGGCGAGGACGAAGGGATCGGCGCTGCGATGGCAGGCAAGATCAGGAACGCTCTCGTCAACTACGGCCCACTCTTCGGCCTCCCCGGGGTGGAGTTCCGGCTGCACAGTACGACCCTCTACAACTCGATCTACCGGTCCGACGACGAGATGCTGGCAAACGGGCACCTCTACGGCGTCGGCGCCTACATGGCCCCTGTACTGCATCTGCAACGCGTGCCCGGCGGGGAGCTCTTCGACGCCTACGCTGAGAGCGTTGAGAAGGTCTGGGAATCAGCCCGGCCGATCTCCTCGCCGGCCGAGTGGGAAGGCACGCCCTGATGAGCCGCATCGACTACTTCCGCGAGCCTGGCGCCCCAAAGGCCAACTCGGTGGTGCCGTCGGTCACGGCGGTCGTCCGGGACGACTCGGGACGACTTCTACTCATCCACAAGACCGACAATGATCTGTGGGCCCTGCCCGGCGGCGGCCACGACATCGGTGAACGCATCGGCGACACTGCCGTTCGAGAGGTCCTAGAAGAGACGGGCGTTCAGGTCGAGATCGACAACATCGTCGGTCTCTACACCGACCCTGAGCACGTGATGGCCTACGACGACGGAGAGGTCCGGCAACAGTTCTCCATCTGCTTCCGGGCCCATCCCGTCGGCGGTTCCCTGCGCACGAGCAGCGAATCGAAAGAGGTCCGCTGGGTCAACCCAGCGGACCTTGATGGACTGGACATCCACCCCTCGATGTTGCTGCGCATCCGGCACGGGCTGGACGAATCGCAGGAGGCGCCCTACATCGGCTGATCGGCGGTGGAGGCTCGCGTCAAGCGCCCCTCAACGCGCTCAGCGGCTCCATGGATTTCAGGGGTGGCACGTTGAATGAATCGCCCCACGATCGTGTCCGGGCCGTACCGTTGCACGATCTCGTCCAGCCGTTCCGCCGGCGTGGTGTGCGTTCCATCCGGCGTTGTCGTCATGTCGCAGTAGATCAGCGCGTCCACGAGTTCCGGACGCTCTAGCTGGAACTCCCCCTCAAGCTCCGGCCGCATCCCGCGTTCCTCGGCTTCCAGGAGAGCGCAGGAGTGATGCGCAACGAGACGAACGACTCGTTCGTCCGCCCCTTCCTGGTGCCGGAGGAACCGCGCGCCGTCCAGCGGGTGAAAGCCAGTAGTGGCGATGGATGGCGAGTACCCCACGTCATGCAGGACGGCGGCGGCCTCCAACAGGTCCGCATCGTCACCCAGGATCGGGCTCAAGGAGCGGGCGCGCTTGGCGACCCCGAGGGAGTGCGCCCACCGGCGCGGCAGCGGTTCGGACAGCATCGCTTCGGAGAGCGAGTACGCCCACTCAGTAAGTCCCATGGCGGCTAAGACTACGGTTGCGCGGCGTGAGTCGGGAGAGCACGTACGGTGCGCCCCCTGCCGTGCACGGTGGCGAGCAAGCCGTGCCCTTCCATCTGTGCCAGGACGCGCCGCACCGCGGTCCGGGAAGCGCCGAACCGCTCACACAGCTTCGCCTCTGACGGGTACGCGTCACCCACGGACAGAGAATCTTCCGTGATCAGGTCGATCATCCGCTGATCGAGGGATCTCCGATCACCGCTCCGAGCGGGGCGCCATCCGATCCCAGGCTCAGACTCGACAACGCCGTCGGCTTCGAGAACCTTGAGCGCGCGACGGATGGTGTTGCGGGAGACGCTGTGCGAACGCATGAGGGCCGCTTCCGATGGCAAGGGCTCGCCCTCTTTGATCTCTTTCCGTAGTGCCTCCGCAATGACCAGGTAGGTTCCGCGCGGACTGGCCTCCGACACTTCGGCTCCTCTCGCATCACTCCATCGCCCGATGGCAAGGGTCCCACGACCTGACGGCACTCGCGTGAGGTCGCTGCTGGGTGTGCTGTTCGGCCGCCCCGTCGCTGAGTGAGGCAGTGAGGGGCCACGTTGGGCGTCTCACGGCAGCACGTGAGGGCGACCCTGGGGAGTGAACGGGGAGTGGATCAAGGAAATGATGCCGCGCCGCGCCCACGCCAACCAACGCACACCAAGGCTCTGACCTGCCCGTATGCCCAACGGCCCTGGTCAGCGATCTTTCCGCACGTTATTCGGGACGAAGAGGTCGTGGGTTCAAATCCCGCCACCCCGACAGTGAAGTACCAGGTCAGGGGCCTGATCCGCGAGAGCGGGTCGGGCCCCTGACTCGTTTCCCGGGCCCCACTCCACACAGCACCGATGATCACTCGGTGGCCGTACCCATCCCCAGTCGGGGCCTGACGCAAGATCGCGAAACCTGGCCGGAGTACTGACCGGAGTACTGACCGGAGTACTGACCGGTCTACTGTCGGCCCGCCGATAGTTTGCGTCAGTGAACACTCTGTGGATGCCCCGTAAGAGATGTAACCAAACTGGAGGAATTCCAGGTGCGATCTCGGGGCGGAGTCTCGATCCCATTACATCCCTCACACCATGCGCAGAAAGCAAAAAAGAGGGGGTGGGGGCGGTCTCGGCCGATCCAGGCT
>NZ_VJZC01000617.1 GCF_009377185.1 Streptomyces spongiae | reverse complement strand
CCCTCACGAATGGCGAACCCGAGCCCGGCCTCCAGCGGAACGTCCCGCCCCAGCTCCACCGTCATCGTGACCGTGTCACCGGGCCGCGCCACCGCCACCTCACCAAGGTCGACATCACCCACCACATCCGCCGTACGGATGTAGAACTGCGGCCGATACCCCGTGGCAACGGACGTCGTACGCCCACCCTCACGCGCCGACAGCACATACACCCGCGCACTGAAGCGCCGACGCGGTACGACACTGCCGGGCGCCGCCACGACATGCCCGCGCCGGACGGAGTCCCTCGGCACACCCCGGAGCAGCAGCGCCACGTTGTCCCCGGCCTGCGCCTCGTCCATGGGCTTGCCGAACGTCTCCAGGCCGGTGACCACGGTCTCCAGCCCGGCGCCGAGCACTTCGACGTGGTCGCCGACGCGGACCGTGCCCCGCTCGACGGCGCCGGTCACGACCGTGCCGCGACCGGTGATGGTGAGCACGTTCTCGACCGGCAGCAGGAACGGCGCGTCGAGGTACCGCTCGGGCATGGGCACGTACGTGTCCACCGCGTCGAGCAGGGCCTCGACGGCCGCCGTCCAACGGGGGTCGCCTTCAAGCGCCTTGAGCCCGGAGACCCGTACGACGGGTACGGAGTCGCCCCCGTAGCCGTGCGCGGTGAGCAGTTCCCTGACCTCCAGCTCGACGAGGTCGGTGAGCTCCTCGTCGCCCGCGTCGGCCTTGTTGAGCGCCACCACGATGTGGTTGACGCCCACCTGCCGGGCGAGCAGCACGTGTTCGGCGGTCTGCGGCATGATCCCGTCGAGCGCGGAGACGACGAGGATCGCCCCGTCGAGCTGCGCGGCGCCGGTGACCATGTTCTTGACGTAGTCGGCGTGGCCGGGCATGTCGACGTGCGCGTAGTGCCGGGTGTCGGTCTCGTACTCGACGTGCGCGATGTTGATCGTGATGCCGCGCGCCGCCTCCTCCGGGGCCCGGTCGATGCGGTCGAACGGCACGAACGTTCCTGAGCCGCGCTCGGCGAGGACCTTGGTGATGGCGGCGGTCAGGGTGGTCTTGCCGTGGTCGACGTGACCCATCGTGCCGATGTTCAGGTGCGGTTTCGTGCGGACGTAAGCCGTCTTGGGCATGGCGGTACCTCGAAGCCTCTCAGTGATGACGCTGAGTGATGGCCCCGGCGCCAGAACGCGGCCGGGACGGGGACCCCGAGGACTTGCCGACCCTCCCCCTGCGGGGTCCGCCGGACGATCCGGGAAGGGTCAGCTTCGGGCGCCGTCTGCGGCGGCCGCGATGATCAGAAGGGCAGCCTTCGGGGCATCCGCGACTGCCGCGGATGCTGCGAGGACGAAGGCGTGCCGGACCATGTGGTCGATAATCGCCGACCGGGTCGTCCCCGTCGAATGGTTTTCCGGTGGGGCGATGGGGCCGGTGCCGGACGAGAGATGCTTCACATGAACGCTCGGAACTCGTCTACGTGCAGGTTCGGCACGCGCTTCGGGAACGGCCCGTGCCCGCGCCGCGTCCCGCGGTGGTGTCCGGCAGGACTGAGTACGTCCGGCCGAGCGCCCCGCCCGGCAGGGCCGGACCGTCGAGCCTGGTCAGACCCGGTGAGGTCATGACGTACCGCGGGTACGCGCGCCCGGCAGCTGTGGACGGCCCCGCCCTCCGCGCTGTACGCGCCGGTGATTCGTGTCAACGCGAGGCCCACGAGGAGACCGTACGACACCCGCCTGGGGGTTTCCGACTGTTCCCCCTCCTGTGACGCCGATGAGACGAACCGTACGGCGATCACTCACATTGGTCGGTTACTGTCGCCGAATGCTCGATGCCACCACCCGCTCTGGAGGCACCGCCACGGCCGTTCCCCAGGCCACCGCAGCGGAGCTCGCCGTCGTCCCGGCCACCGTCACCCCTGTGGCGCCGACCGGTCTCGCCGCGCGCTGCACCAGAGTGCTGCTCTCGCCGTGGTCGCGGTTCGCACTGCTCGTCGCGCTGCTGGCGACGGCCGCGTCGAGCGTGCTGCTGTTCGAGCCGCAGCGGCTGCTGGCCGACGGCTGGCCGCCTCAGCTCGGCGGCGCCGCGGCGGCCGTGGTGTTCGCGGTGGCGTACGGACTGTGCACGGTCGCGTTCGTCCCCCGGCCGTTGCTCAACCTCGCGGCGGGCGCCCTCTTCGGCTCGCAGCTCGGCCTGGGAGCCGCCCTCTCGGGCACGGTCCTCGGGGCCGGGATAGCGTTCGGCCTCGGCCGGATCCTCGGGCAGGACGCGCTGCGCCCGTTGCTGCGCGCCCGCTTCCTGAAGGCGGCCGACCGCCAGCTCAGCAGGCACGGCTTCCGATCGATGATGGTGTGCCGGCTGTTTCCCGGGGTGCCGTTCTGGGCGGCGAACTACTGTGCGTCCTTCTCCCGCATGGGCTGGCTGCCGTTCCTGCTCGCGACGGCGCTCGGCTCGATCCCGAACACCGCCGCCTACGTCGTCGCCGGCGCCCGCGCCTCGTCGCCGACCTCACCCGCCTTTCTGATCGCCATGGCGGTCATCGCGGTGCCGGCCCTGATCGGCGCGGTCATCGCCTGGCGCAAGCGGCACCACCTGCGCGGGCACTGAACCCGACGCCCAGCCCCTCAGGAACTCCCCACGAGGCCCGTCAGGACGTCCCCTTGTAGACGTCGAGCCGCCCGCACATCCCGAACTTGCCGTACGCGGCGGGCTGTTCGGACTTCACCACGGCATCGGAGAGATGGGACAGGTCGCCCCGGTCCAGCCGGTCGAGCTGGTCCCCCGTGGCCGCGGCGGCCGCCTGGGCACCTCGCTGCCAGCGCGCCCGCCAGTCGGCGAGCCGGGGCCGTACCAGCGCGGCCGCGGCCCGGTGGAAGGCGGCCAGCGGCTCGGGTGAGTCGGCGTCGCGCAGCGCCCGGTAGCCCTGCAGGGCGAGATCGCGCCGGGCGCGGGCGATCCGCTCCTGCTCCTTCTCGGGCACGTCGGCCGGGATGGCCGTGGCGGCGGCGTACGTCTCCGGGTCGGTGAGGTACTCCGGCGGCAGGGTCAGCACGGCGTCGCCCGCCTCGGGGAGCCCGTTGTTCTGCATCAGCACCGTGATGCGCAGGTCGTCCTCGTTCACCAGCCGGTGGATGGTGCCGGGCGTGAACCAGGCGACCGTGCCGGGCACGAGGGGCGTGACCTCGTACCCGGACGTGGTGAGGGTCTGCACCGCGCCGCTCCCGCCCGTGACGACGTACGCCTCCGAACAGGTCAGGTGCATATGGGGAGTTCCGCCGCACACCCCGTCCGCCGCGGGCCAGTCGTAGACGGACAGGTGCGAGACGGCGACGGCTCCCGGCAGTCCGGTGAACTCCATCCGGTTCTCCTCGTCGCGGCTCACCACGGGTGCTCCTCCAGGTACTTGGCGATCTCGTCCCGCTCCCACGCCCCGTCGGCCACCACGACCCGGTAGCGGCGGGTGAGCGTGTCGCCGGGAGCGAGCTCCAGCTCCTCGAAGTAGGACCAGGAGGGGGCGACCGCGGCGAAGGGCTCGTTGCGGACGAACCAGTGGGCCGGGTGGGTGCCCCCGGCGCCCGCGTGGTCGTTCTCGGGGGCGTGGGCGAAGACGAGCGTGGCGTGCCCGTCGGTGACGTCGAGCTCCCCCGAGTAGGCGAGCCAGGGCGCCTGCTCGCCCATCAGCTCGGGGCCCTCGGAGTCGGGCCCGATGATCCGCCCGTCCCGGAAGGCCCGCGGGCCGCGCCAGAACAGGCCCGTGTAGCCGGCCATCTCGCGGCCCGCGGTGGTGGGGCTGCCGAAGCGCAGCGGCTCGTCGCGGCGGTTCGTGATGGCGCTCGTCCAGGTCAGCGCCCAGGAACCCGCCACCGGATCGACGTCGTGGACCTCGATCCGGCGCTCCTCGTCGGCCCACAGCTCCCCGGTGTACGGGTGCCAGGTGAGCCGCTCGGCGATCACGACCCGGGCACCGTCCGATGCGACCTCGTCGAAGCCGACGTGGGCCATCGAGCCCACCCGCTCCGGGAGTTCGAGGTATCCCTCACCGTGGACGTAGCAGTTGCCGCCCCACAGGTTCTGGCCGGACAGGTGCGAGGCCGTCAGCTGCAGGCCCTTGTGCCAGCGGTGGTCGTTGGGCCGGTAGTCCGTGACGACGTCGCCCGCCAGGGTCCGGATCGGGTGCAGATACGGCTTCGGGGCCTCCCAGGCCGCCTCCGGCTTGTAGACGTAGGCGAACAGCTCGACGCCGGTGGTGGGTTCGGTGACCGTGATGCGGTCGCCGTGGGCGTGGACGATGCGCAGTCCCTCGTGGAACGTCATGCCGGGATCTCCTCGCTCGGGGCGGTCTCCGACGCCGGTGTCACCACGGGCGCCCAGCCGGGGGCTCCCCCGTGCATGGCGGTGTAGTACGGGTCACCGAGCCCGATCTCACCGGCCCGCACGGTCGTGTCGGTGAACGCCGACTTGTAGATCGCGGTGATCAGCTCCAGGCTGGTCCGGCCGTCGGCGCCGCTGCTGCGCGGCCGCTCCCCCGCGCGCATGGCGGCGACCAGGTCCCGCAGCTGCTCCTGGTGCGAACTCGGCACGTCCGCGCCGAAGTCCTGCCAGGCGGCCGCCTCGGTCTTCGGGACCCCCGGGGCGGCGGTGATGCGCCAGTTGTCGTTGCTGTGGCCGTACAGGTGGGTCAGTTCGACGGTGGCGCGCTCGCAGTCGATGCGGATGCGACTGACCTCGTCGGGGCTGAGCACACTATTCACGATGGTGGCCATCGCGCCGTTCTCGAAGCGGACGAGTGCGGTGGTGACGTCCTCGGTCTCCACGTCGTGGACCAGGCGCCCCGCCATGGCCCGCACCTCGCTCCACGGTCCGAGCAGGTCGAGCAGGAGGTCCATCTGGTGGATGCCGTGGCCCATCGCGGGCCCGCCGCCCTCGCTCTGCCAGCGGCCGCGCCAGGGCACCGCGTAGTAGGCGGCGTCGCGGTACCAGGTGGTCTGGCAGTGCGCCACCAGCGGGCGCCCCATGGCCTGCTCGGCGATCAGCCGCCGTACGTGCCGCGAGCCCGAGCCGAAGCGGTGCTGGAAGACGATCGAGGCGTACGGTCCGCCGTCGGCGCCCTCCTCCGCCTCCACGGCGTCGAAGTCCGCGAGCGTGGGCACGGGCGGCTTCTCGCACCACACCCAGGCTCCGGCCCGCAGCGCGGCCACGGTCTGCTCCCGGTGCAGTGTCGGAGGGGTGCAGATGCTGACCAGGTCGGGCCGCTGTTCCGCCAGCATCCGGTCCAGATCGGTATACGCGTGCGGAACGCCCCCCGCTTCACAGAACGCCTTCACCGCGTCGGCGTCGATGTCGACCGCGGCGACCACCTCCGTCTCGCCCTCCTCGGCGAGCTGGGCGAGGGCGGGCAGGTGGGAGCCACGGGCGATGGCACCGGTGCCGATGATCGCGGCACGGACACGACGGCCGTTCAGCGGGCTCGCGGGGCGGTTCGGGCCGCCCGGGGGCGTGCTCGGGTCCGGGTTCTGGGCGGGGTCGGGACTCTGTGCGTTGCTGGGTGTGGACATGGACCTGATCAGCACTCCATCGGACGGGACGTCAGACGCCGGCAACGCCTGTTGGCTCCGGACAGGCCGGTGACAGCAAGCGCTTTCTCCTCCAGCTGCAACGTATGTGTCGACATAGTTACCGGTCAACACCACCGGCGTCTCGACACGTCACCCTTACCTGGCCACGGCCCCGCACCC
>NZ_VJZC01000616.1 GCF_009377185.1 Streptomyces spongiae | reverse complement strand
GCGTAACGGCCCCTGACCGATCTACCTGGTCAGGGGCCGTTACGCTGCGGTGGGTGTGGGATTTGAACCCACGGTGACATCGCTGCCACGACGGTTTTCAAGACCGTTCCCTTAGGCCGCTCGGGCAACCCACCTTGGCCCCGTCCACCTGGAACGGAGCGGATACAGCGTACCGGCCGCAAGGCCGAAGCGGGGAGCATGGTCCAGACGGGGTCCACTGGCCGTGGTTCCGGCCGTCACGGCCGCCGCCCGCGATCAGCATCCGGTCGCGGGTCCCACGCCGACACGTTACACACCCAGTGCTGTGCCCACGCCTACAGAGAGCTGGGATCTGCTGGAGCGTGGCCACACTCATGCTCGTGGAATACGACCTTCTAATCCGTAGGATTGGGCCGCCTGTACGGTCCGTCTGGGCCGTCGGTGTCGTTAGCATTGCGTTCAAAACAACTATGAAGGCCTGGCGTGCGCACCACCTGCGGGGCCAGGGAGTACTGGGCCACTTTCCTCGGGCAGATGAGAGACAGCAAATATGCCCGACGAACGTGGAAACCTGGCAAAATCACAGGGGACGCAAGGAGGTTAGGTGTGAGTTCACTACCTGTTCTGCGCAGAGAGACCGTCCTGGAAGGGCTCAAGTGGGTCTTTCAGGGAGGGGAGAGTCAGGATGGGGCATTCATCCTACCGACCCCTGCACCTCTTTCCGGGGGGCGCACCATCGATCGCGTAACTCATGAGGAAATCGATTCCGTTCTAATCCGACTAAGTCAAGCCAAGGTGAGAACGGACAGTTCAGTTCAATGGCTACGAGAGGCGGAGTTCTCACTCCTCTCGCTGAATGATGGCGGCGCATTCGAAAGACTCTTCGAGGAGAAGCAGTTCACTGGACAAGGCGAGAATCCCGTCACCTACAGCATTGGAAGGCCCTCTCCCGAGTTCACGGCCTATCTTCTGAGCACAGCTGCACAGCATCCAGAAATCCGAAAAGCTCCGCGCTGGATTACTCTCAGACATCGAGTGAGGAACATTATCAAGGATGGAGCTGATGGCAGGCTAGTTGACCTACTGACTGGCGACTCTCTGTTCGATGTCGCTGCAGTAGCCCTTTTTTCCACAACCTTGCGCGTGAGTTGCGAGAAGGATCGGTCCGATTTCGAAGCCCTCGTCAACGCATTCCTTTTTCATGCCGCTTACAATACTGACGCAGCAGCAAGAGTTGGCCTGGATCCAATGTTCAAACGTCGGAGTATCCAACGCTTGCAGCGAAATCAGGGAAGCTCATTTGATGCGCCCAGGCAGACGTATGAAGCGGATCTCGTACACCACTACCTCATGGGCGTTGCCGCAGAAATCCCTCTACTGGAATATCTTGCCTACTATCACATCGCCGAACACTTCTTCGGCCAGGTCTTCCATGATGACCTGGTAAAACAAGTGCGCGCCGGCATTACGGATCCCTCTTTCTCGGCCCGCCGAGCCAAGGATATCCAAGCAATCATCCGTATCGTTGATAAGGCTCAGCGCCAAGTGAAAGATGAAGGCGGCGTGAATGAGCAGCGGGCTCTGCAACTGGTACTCAATCGGTTTGTTGCCGTACCTCGGCTTATTTGTGATCTCGAAGCGTACGACAGCAGTTTGGTCGACTACTACGCAAACAGTGACGCTGCAATTGCTGGTGCGAGCAAAGTCAATCTGCGGATGACTGATGAAGATAAGGTGCGGGGTGCCGCAGCAAAGCGAATTTACAAGGTGAGAAACGCCCTGGTTCACGCCAAGGAAGGAGAACTTCCAAAGTATGCTCCATTCGCACACGATGAGGAATTGTTGCGGGAAATCCCTCTGATGCGCTTTGCGGCCGAGCAGATTATGATCGCGCACGGCAAGGCTCTATAGAACCCTCACCGCTTTCAGTTGGTAGTTGACTAGTCCCAGTTATGGCTCAACGTCCTGCACTGGACTATGTCAAAGTGCCTTGACCGAACAAGACTTCAAAGTCCGGACACTAGCAGGAATTCCCTCTGGTTCAGGGAGACCCTGAAGGTGGACGTCGCTGCTGTCGGCGGGGAGCTCAAGCCTTGGGCGGTACCGAAGCCGAGCCACCCGCCTCTGCAGTTCGCTCATTGGCACGCACCCGCTCCGTTTTCAGGCGGCGCCTACACAAGTCCCATCTGCCGCGTAAACTTTACCGTCGCTGCTGAACCAGCAGTTAGGAATCCCGTTGTACGTGCCGTGATATCCGCCCTTTCCGAAGCGCACGTCGTGCCCGGCGTCACTTGATTGCGAATCACCGTTCAGCTCGCTGATGATCTCTGCGACCTGAGCGGGTGTCAGCGCATCGAGATCGACCCCACTACCCGCCAATGCGGAAAGCGCATCTACAGGATTGGACACCCCAGCATCTGTGAGCGCGTCGAGGAACGCATCCCATGCATCAGTCACGAGAACCTCTTATTTCCTCTTCGTTTTCTCCTGCGCGGCTTCCGCTGCCTTTTGCTGCGCCAGCTTCAGGTTTCGATCATGTTTGAAGTACTCCTTCGCCGCCTTGCCGATTACGTACGCCGCGAGACCATTGATGCCAGCGTCAAGCGCCACTGCCGTCCCGTATCCAATTCCCGTGGTGGCCATGAGCATTGTCAGAACTTTCGCTCCCCCGAACGCTGACCCGACTGCTATGCCAGCACCCTGAAGGAACTGCTTGCCAAGCTTCCAGCCTTCATCCTTGGTGAGCGTGTATCCGTAGACAGTGCCAATGGACACAACCCCAGCGCCCATAGCGCCAATGAAGGCTACGGTATTGACGCCTGGAGCTACCGCCATCGCCGCAGTAGAAGCGACCATCCCGGCGATGATCTTATCGGAATCAGAATCTTGCTGCTGCGTCACAATTACCCCCGGAGAAACACAACCAGCACCAACCAAGGATCAACGCCCCGCGCGGTTGATTGTCCAGCTAGATAACACCGGTCTCAAAATTAGAGAGTGCCGCCAGAGAATTTAATGGCCTCAACGCATCTACTTGCGTGTGCTTTGTTTGCAAGGTGAGGGGCCTCTGTCGAACTACGCAGGTTGTTTGCGTATTCAGGCGGCCCGTAAATGCTGTGCGACCTCGCCACGCGGTACGCGCACGCGTTGCTGACGCCCAACGAAGAAGCGGCTCCGCCTGCGGCACCCGGCCGACCCCGCTACTGCAAGCGTCGGCCACCTGACCTGCGGTGTCAAACGGAAGCTGAAGAGATCCGATACCGGCCTCACCCCCCCTCGAAAGATCCTGCTATCGCGGCACATCCGCGACCTATGGTTGAGCGAACGGACGACAACAGGCGAGCGGTCAGTGAGGCTGGTGCACCCCCTTGCGGATCAGAAGGTTGCGGGCTCGAACCTGCCGAAATCATTCCGAATCCACGATTGAGTTGGCCCACCACCCGCGGCCCAGCACTCCTGACCCGTAGCACTGCACACGCGGACCGCGGCCTGGGTACCGTCAAAGTAGAAGCCTCGACGGATGGAGCACGATGCCTCGCCGCCCGCTGGACCGCCGGCGCCTCACCCATGGGGGGGCGCGCTGATGCTGGAAGAAGCTGAAGAGATCGGCCGTCGCGCACGTCGCGCACGGCTCCGCCTCGGCTTGACGCAAGCTGATCTCGCTGCCGCCCTGGGCAAGACCCAGGGGTGGGTCTCCAAGATGGAACGCGGACACATCGAGCTGGACCGCGTCGGCCTGCTCAACCTGCTTGCCTCGGAGTTGCACGTACACCCGAACGACCTGATCGGGCGGCCGTACAACAGCTCCCCGGCGGAGAATCAGTGGCAGGTCTCCGCCGCAGCCATCATGCGCGAGCTACGCCGCTACGACCTCACCCCCGTCTTCGACGGCACGCCCCGACCCGCGCGCCAGCTCTGGCAGGAAACCACTCGCCTTCACCGCCTGCGTGACGCTGCCTCCAGCGTGGCGATCATGGAAGTTCTCCCCGACCTGTTCCGTGAGGCACGCGCCCTCGCCGAAGTCTCCACGGGGCACGAGCGGGAAGAAGCGTTCGCCATCTACGCCGTGTGTTGCAAGTTCGCCCACACCGCCGCGCACGCCCTTGGACACCCTGAGCTGATCGCCATGGCGTGTGAGCGGGCCGCTTGGTCTGCCCGGCTGTCCGGCGATCCTGTTATGCCTGCCGTCGCCGACTGGATGCGTGTCTGGGACATGTGGGCCACGGCGGATTGGGATGACTCCATTGCCCTGTCGGACAAGGCGATTCGCAGCGTGCAGCAGGACTACGACCGGGGTGAGCCACTGGCCGTGCGGGCTTGGGGGACACTGCAACTGCGCGCGGCAGTCTCGGCTGCACGAAGCGGTCGCAAGGCCGAAGCGAAGGACCGGATCAAGCATGCGCGGAGTGCAGCCAAGCGGATGACAGAGGCCGTCGGCCCTCCGGTCTACGACCGCCACAGCCTGACCTTCTCGCCGGGCAACGTGCAGATCCACGCGATCAGCGTCGCTCTGGAGATGCATGAGCAGCGCGAAGCCCTGTCGATAAACCGGCGCACGAGTAAGGAACTGGTCGGGGCGCTGCCCAACTCCCGTCAAGGGCATCACCACATGGACCTGGCTCGCGCTTGGCTGTGGGATGGGAACCGCGACAAGGCGCTGAAGGAACTGGAGAAGGCCGAGCGCATCGCCCCCCAGCTCGTCCGCAATCACCCCATTGCCCGGTCAACCTTGCGAAGCGTCGTGTACGCCGAGCGCGCGAGCACCCGCGAGAAGCTGCGCCGCATGTCAGACCGCTTCCGCCTCGACGGATGAGGGTCGTATTCCTGCGGTTCATATTGGGTCCTGGAGATCTTCATAGCTTCGAGGTATGGCCGAACAGACCTCGAAGCAACTCCCGGCACGGGGCGCCGAGTTAGTCCCTGGCGCCCCGTTTCATCCTCGCCTCGGCGACCTCGCTCTCGACCTCGCCAAGGGCGGAGAGATCGGAGTGTGCGTCGCCCTGCCGAGCGACGGCTCCGCGTCGTACCAACTGCGCCCGCCCGGCGGTGGTGAGGACTGGCGGGCCAGGTCCGACGGAAAGTCCTTGCGCCCGGTGCCCGTACCGGTCACGCACGTCACGCCTATGAAGCGGGACGCTGTCTACGACCACCGCGCACAGCAGGCCGCGCTGCCTGTCACCGTGCACTACGAGGACGGCGGTGCCTGCGAGACGATGCTCGTGCTCACCCCGGCGCAGGTAGAGCTGTACTACAGCCAGCTCGGCCAGCTCATCAAGGCGCGGGAATCGGCTCGGGAGCATGAGCGGTGAGCCCAGCCGTGCTGATGCTCGCTCCACCGGCCTCTGCACGTCCCCCGATGCGGTCACCCATCGCCTTCCGCTGTGAGGCGACGGCCCATGGCCTCGGCGGCACCCGCGAGGTTCTGCTCGCGACCTACCGCGGCCGGTCCCCACGTCTCGCCGCCCGCTGGCTACGCGCCCAGGCAGTCCACCTCGCCCGGCGGCTGTCCCTGGATCCGGGGGCCGTGTTCCTCCGGGATGCGCCGCTCATCACCACATGGCCAGACGTTCCACGCCCTGATGCCGAACTCCGCGCGTGGGCCGAGAGCGACCAGGCTTACGAGCACGCACTACGCACTCTCGCCGCAGGCGGTGCGTTCATGTTCGCGGTGACGGACTACGACGCCCGGTACGCCCTCCGGGTGTATCCGCTGCCCACACGCCGCCAGGCACCTCCACAAGCCCCCGTCCCCGCCCGGTGC
>NZ_VJZC01000615.1 GCF_009377185.1 Streptomyces spongiae | reverse complement strand
CCGGAGGGGGGTACGGGGTCGGCCTGGCTGTGGCGGGGGGGGGGGCCGGGGCGCGGGCCGGGGCGTCGAGGGCCGCTACTTGGGCGGCAGGCGCACGGCGAAGGCACGTCCCTCGTCGACCCACTCGCCGAGGACGTCATCCTCGCTGAGAGCGGTGCCGGCGACGAGGATCCAGCCGCGCATGGGACGGCCGGTCATGTCGAAGACGCGTGTGCCGGGCCGGGCCAGGGCCGCGTCGGTGTGGTCGGGGCCGACTCGCACCATGAGATCGTCGCCGCTCACGCCCACGGCCATGTTGCCGCGGTACAGGAAGGCGATCCCGCCGAACATACGCCTTTCCGTGACGTCCGGATCAGAGCCGAGTCGCTGTCTGATCCGTTCCGCCAGTCCTTCGTCGTATGCCATGGTGGTCCTCTTACTGTCCGGTTACTGTCCGGTGAGCCGGTGTTCGAGGTCACGCAGATCCTTGCCGATGGAGGAGCGGACCTGGCGGGCCAGGACAGGCGCGGCCAGCCGGTAGAAGCCACCCCCACCGCCCCGGACCCGGATGCGGGCGAAGGTGCCCCGCGGGTCCGGCTCGAAGGTGTACGTGACGTGCATGGGCATCGGCCCGGCCACGGAGACCATGTCCAGCAGGCGGGGCGGCTCGTACGCGGCCACGCGCAGGACGTAGTCGATGCGCCGGCCGAGAAAGTACGCCGTACGGGTGACCTCGGCGCCCACGCCGAAGCCGCCCTGGTCGGCCTCCCGGGTCAGTTCCGCGGTGCGGATGCCCTGGGTCCACTCAGCGTCATGGCGCCAGTCCATGGCGTACTCGGCCACCCGTTCGGGCGGAAGCGGGACCATGCGCTCCGCTGACACGTCGATCGTCATCGTGCTGTTGCCTTGTCCTCGACCGGCCAGGAACCGGGCTCTGTTACCGCCTCCAGGATCCTTGAGGCGGTGGGCGAGCGCACGACGAAGGTCGCACGCCGGTGGAAAGCACCGTGCGGCGGTGCGTCGCGCGAGACAGCGTGCGATTTCCGCGAGACGCTGCCGCCGGGCGGTACGGAGTGCCGCCTGCCCCGCCCGTTGGCCCTGTCCGCTGTCCTCCCCGGAGTCCGCCATGGCAGCACAGCCCACCCCGTCCACTGACGACGGTTACCGTTTCGACGACCTGCGCGCGCTCTTCATCAACTGCACCCTCAAGCCGTCGCCCCAGCTCAGCCACATCCAAGGGCTCATCGACAAGAGCCGCGCGCACGGCTTCGCCACCGATGCCTGGCCCGCGCTGTAGGAGCAGGTGATGGCAGCGGACATCCTCGTGCTGGCCGGGCCCATCTGGCTGGGCGACGACAGCTCCGTCACCAAGCAGGTCATCGAGCGCCTCTACAGCTGCTCCAGTCTGCTCAACCCCCAGGGACAGTACGCCTACTACGGGCGGGTCGGCGGCTGTCTGATCACCGGCAACGAGGACGGTGTCAAACACTGCGCCATGAACGTCCTCTACAGCCTCCAGCGCTCGGAGTGGGACGCCGGCTGCCGCCCGGGGGCGGACAACCCCGAGCACCGCTGAGCCGTACCGGTTGGCACCTTCAGCACCCGGCCCCTGCGCGACTGTCGGCGTAAGGATTCCGTCATCACCCGCGGGGTGTGGGACGGCCGCCTGTTTCCGTTGAATGGGGGAGCGACAGGCAAAAGTCCTAAGAAGCGAGGCAGGGATGGGGCGCGTGCGGATGGTACTGGCCAGGCCGTGGGTCATCGGCGTGCTGGCGGTGGCGGTCTGCGGAGTCGGTTTCGGGCTGTACTGGTTCCAGCCGTGGAAGCTGTGGCAGGACGAAACCGTCGAGGAAGCCCTGCCCGGGGTGGAAACCTCCGCACCTCCTGCCGCGGCGCCTTCAGAAGCTCCCTCCAAGCCGCCCTCCTCGGCCGCCGGCGGTCCGCAGACACTGGCGCGCGGTGAGCTGATCAGCCACGAGCACACGACATCAGGCACCGTGAAGCTCGTACGGCTGGCCGACGGCTCCCACGTCCTCCGGCTGGAGAACCTCGACACCAGCAACGGGCCGGACCTGCGCGTGTGGCTGACCGACGCACCGGTGAAGGAGGGGAAGGCCGGCTGGCACGTCTTCGACGACGGCAAGTACGTCAGCCTCGGCAAGCTCAAGGGCAACAAGGGCAGCCAGAACTACGCCCTGTCCAGTGACGTGGATCCGTCCCGATACACCAGCGTCAGCATCTGGTGCGACCGCTTCGACGTCTCCTTCGGCGCCGCCGAACTCGCCCGTGCCTGACCGCAGTTCACGGCACTGCCGGGAACCGGCACGAGGCCGGTGCAGGCTGCATATGAGGGATCAGGGCGCGGGCGTCCCGCTCGTCGTCCGTCCCGCTGCCGCCGTTTCCGCCTTCCACGCGGACTGGCCCGCCGG
This sequence comes from Streptomyces spongiae, assembly GCF_009377185.1. Taxonomy (GTDB): domain Bacteria; phylum Actinomycetota; class Actinomycetes; order Streptomycetales; family Streptomycetaceae; genus Streptomyces; species Streptomyces spongiae. Next base: position 3,343 of record NZ_VJZC01000615.1, on the reverse strand, counting down.
TAGCTTTCAGGGCTTCGTGACCGCGGTCTTCTTGGCTCGGGACTCCTGTGTGTGCCCCACGGTGCAAAGTAGCGAGGTGAACACGTCCTCACGGCTGTGTCGACCGGTTCATCGCAGCGCGGGTGGTGCGCGCCCAGCAGTGGTCGGCGTCGGGTCACCACTGGGCGATGAGCGGCGTGTCCGGTTCGTGCTGTCGCCAGGCTTCGGTGAGGCGGGCGAGGCGGGTGGGGGCGGCGATGCCGCGTACGGTGGCGATCTTGCCGCCTGTGATGTCGAACGTCACGGAGCCGACGACCTGGTCGCCGAGCACGGTGAGGATGGCGGGGGCGCCGTTGACGACCGCGTAATGGATGGCGGGCGTGCCGCCGACAAGTCGCCGTTTCGCGGGTGTGGGTTTGAAGCCGGCCCGTGCGACGGCGGCGACGCGCTGCGCAGTGTCGTACCGCAGCAGCCTCTCGGTCAGGCCGGCGCCGTCGGAGATCGCGGTCGCGTCGTCGGTGAGCAGCGCCACCAGCCGTTCGGTGCGGCCCGAGGTGGCGGCGGCGAGGAACTCCTCGACGATCCTGCGGGCGGATGCCAGGTCGACTTCGCCACCGCCGCGGCGCGCGGCGGTGATGCGGCGCCGGGCCCGGTGGAGGTGCTGCTGGCTTGCGGACTCGGTGATGTCGAGGATCCCGGCGATCTCGGCATGGCTGTAGGAGAACGCTTCGCGCAGGACGTAGACGGCGCGCTCGAGGGGGGACAGGCGCTCCATGAGCGTCAGCACGGCCAGGGAGACCGATTCGCGCTGCTCGAAAGTGGCGGCCGGGCCGAGCATCGGGTCGCCGTCGAGGAGCGGTTCGGGCAGCCAGGCGCCGACGGTGCGTTCACGGCGGGCCTGTGCCGAGCGGAGCCGGTCGAGGCACAGGTTGGTGACGACCTTGGTCAGCCATGCTTCCGGCACCTTGATCTGCTGCCGGTCGGCGGCCTGCCAGTGCAGGAACGTATCCTGCACCGCGTCTTCGGCGTCGGCGGCGGAGCCCAGCAGCCGGTACGCCAGCGAGGCCAGCCGGTTCCGACTGGCCTCGAACCGGCTGGTGTCGAAGCGATCAGTTGCGGTGCTGTCCACTCGGATCACCCTAGGCGGCTACGCGACCGCCGACCGCCTTTTCTCCGGCGGACGCATCCGGTGCGGCGGCCAGGCGGTGCTTGCGCCTGGGCAGGCCGAAGGTCGGGTGCGAGGTGGCCCACAGCGACATCTTGAGGATGCCCGCCTTGATCCGAGCGGCCTTCCGGCCACCCACATACTTCGGCTTCGCCTGCGCTTCGTCGTCGACCATCTGCAGGATCCCGTCCCGCCGCCCGAGGCTGATGTGGTTGCCCAGGTACTCCAGCTTGGTGTTCGGGATCTTGCAGTCGGTCAGGCGTCCCACGATCGCCTCCGTGGCCTGCCGGCCGGTGTAGCCGGCCGAAGCGCAGGACATGGGCAGCGGCCGGCCGTTGTCGCCGATGGCGTAGGCGCTGTCGCCGGCGGCGTAGACGCTCGGGTGCGAGACCGACCGCATGGTGCGATCGACGACGATCCGACCGTTCTCGGTGACCTCCAGCCCGCCGGCGGCGGCGATGGGGCTGACCGCGAACCCGGCCGTCCACACGGTCGCGTCGGACGCCAGGGCGGTGCCGTCGGCGCACAGCACCCGCGTCGCTTCGACGGCTTCTACGGTGGTGTGCTCCAGGACGGTGATGCCCAGCCGCACGCAGGCCCGGCGCAGGTGGCCGCGGGCTCCCGCGGAGAACGGGGCGCCCAGCTCGCCGCGCGCGGCCAGGGTCACCGACAGGCCGGGCCGGGATTCGGCGATCTCGGTGGCGGTCTCGATGCCGGTCAGCCCGTCGCCGACGACGAGCACCCTGCCGCTTTCGCCCCGCGCGTCCAGGCTGTCCAGGCGCTCGCGCAGGCGCAGCGCGGCGGGCCGGCCGGTGACGTGGAAGGCGTGTTCGGCCACACCGGGCACACCGTGGTCGGCGACGTGGCTGCCGAGGGCGTAGAGGAGCGTGTCGTAGCCGAGTTCGCCGTCGCCGTCGCCGTCGCCGTCGGCCACGGCGACGACCTGGCGCTCCGGGTTGACGGCGGTGACACGGGCCAGGCGCAGCCGTATCCCCGTGCCCGCGAAGACGTCGGCGAGCTGTGGAGCCTCGATCTCCTGGCCGGCCGCGAGCTGGTGCAGCCGCAGCCGCTGGACGAAGTCCGGCTCGGCGTTGACCACGGTGATCTCGGTGTCCGCCGGGGACAGCCGGCGGGCCAGGGTCCCGGCCACGTAGGCCCCGGCATAGCCGGCGCCGAGGACGACGATGCGGTGCTTCATGTCTCGCTCCTGTCGGTTCGCTGCTCCCTGTCGGCGACTTGAGCGGAACAGCGCCCCGATTCCTGACAGGAACTGCATGTGGCATAGGTCACAGTCGCAGGGCGTGGAACTGTCGATGCGGATCAGCAACGCGGGCGACGCGTGCAGAAAGCTCACTCACGGGCGATGGCTGCGGTGTCCTCCCCTGGGGCACCTTCACCGTGAACGTCGTCGGCTGCTTCGTGCTCGGCCTGCTGACCGGGGCGGTGGTGGCCGGCGCTGACTCCTCGCAGGTGCAGCTGCTGCTCGGCACCGGGCTGTGCGGGGCGCTGACGACGTAATCGACGTTCTCGTACGAGACACTGCGGCTGGCCGAGGACGGCGCACGATTCTACGCCGCCGCCAGCATCGTCGCAAGTGTCGTCGCCGGGCTCGGCGCAGTATTCGTTGGGGCTGCCTTTGCCGAGCAGCGGAGCGCGCCTTCGACACCGTCGGCCACGGTCGGCAGCTCTTCAGCAGCTGCCGATGACGCCAGAGGGCGGTTGTTCAGCCCGGAAACAGTGACCCACCAGACCGTTTGCGTTTCTGTGTGCTCTTCGGCACATTCAGACAGGTCGCACGGGGCTTTCGAGCGGAAGTGGCGCCAGTGGCACGAGGCACGAGGCACGCGGCACAGTCGGTATTTGGCGGCATGCATGGCCAACGTGCCTTTGGTAAACGGCGTTTGAGCTGCGGAAACACATCCGAAGGAGAGCGCGGACTCGGTTGCGAGGCTCGAAAAGAGCAACGGTCAAAGAACCGTGTGCGTTTTGACGTGAACGCAAAAACTCCCGACCTGTATTTCTGCAGGTCAGGATGTTTTCCCGGAGTGCCCCCGGCAGGATTCGAACCTGCGCACACGGCTCCGGAGGCCGTTGCTCTATCCCCTGAGCTACGGGGGCGGTGTCGGCGGCGCGGTGTGCGCGGCGACGGGTAGAACCCTACCAGCTTCGGTGGGGAGGTCATGAACGGGTTTCTGGGGG
>NZ_VJZC01000614.1 GCF_009377185.1 Streptomyces spongiae | reverse complement strand
GGGGACGCCATGGGGGATGCCGTGGGGGAAGTTACGACAGAGGCCGAGGCGCGGGCCGCGGTGCCGGACGGCGCGAAGCAGCGCGACGCCTTCATCTCGTACAGCCAGCGCAAGAACGCGCCGCTCGCGAAGACGCTCCAACGCGGCCTGGAGCGGCTGGCCGTCCCACGCTTCAGGCCCATGCGCATGAGCGTGTTCCGCGACGTCACCAGCCTGCCCGCCAACCACGACCTGTGGCAGTCGATCCAGCGCGAACTGACCCGCTCCCGCTACCTCATCCTGCTCGCCTCCCCGGAGGCCGCCGCCTCGCCCTGGGTGGCCAGGGAAGTCGACTACTGGCTCCGCGAGCGCGACACGGAGCACCTGCTCATCGCCGTCGCGAGCGGTGCGATCGAATGGGACGACGGAGCCGGTGACTTCGACTGGCAGAAGACCACGTGCCTGCCCCCGAACCTGGCGGGCCACTTCACGTCCACCCCGCTCTGGGTGGACCTCCGGGAGATCGAGGAACGAGCCCACCACTCCCTGCGCTACCCGCCGTTCCGCGCCGCGGTCGCCACCCTCGCCGCGCCGTTGCACGGCCGCCCCAAGGAGGAGCTGGAGCACGACGACTTCCGGCAGCTGCGGTTCGTCAAACGGCTGAGCTGGTCGGGCGTCGCCCTGCTCGTGGTGCTGCTCCTCCTCGCGGTCTACGGCTTCTTCGACGCCAGCAGACAGCGCGACGAGGCCGTGGCCCAGGCCCGCACCTCCGCCTCCCAGGCACTGGCCGCCCGCTCCGGCCAACTACTCGAGACGAGCCCCAACCAGGCGGCGCAGTACGCCTTGTACGCCGAGAAGACCAAGTCGACCCCCGAGTCGCGGCGGGCGCTGGCCCAGGCCGTGGCCGCGGCGCCGTATGCCAAGCGGAGGCTGCGGGGGGATGTGGACTCCGTGACGGGGCTGGAGGGCTCCAGCGGCGGGCCCGACACGGACGTCGTCCTCAGCGCGGACGGTACGACCGCCGCGTACCGCTCGGAATTCGACCGGGCTGAGGGCGTACGCCTCTACGACGTGCGCTCCGCCCGTCAGACGCGCGTCCTGCGCACCTATGGCAACCCCAGGGCGCTGAGCCGCGACGGCCGCGTCCTGGCCACGGAGGTCTACCTCAACCAGGTCCAGCTGTGGGACACCCGGACCGGAAAGCTCCTGCGCACGATGGCCACGGGGCACACGAAGGATTTGCCCAACGCCGCGCACGGGCTTCGCACCTTCGCTCTCTCGCCCGATGGACGGTGGGTGGCGGCCTCGCACCTCACCCCCGAGAACGAGGCGTTCGTGGTCGTGTGGAACGCGTCCGACGGGCGGGAGATCACCCGGATGCGGGTGAGCACCACCCAACTCGGGCTCGGTTTCTCCGCGGACGGCACCCGGATGACCCTGATCGACAGCGGGCGTCAGCAGGTCCGGGACTTCCTGACGGACTCGGCGCGCTGGGAGTCCGCCCGGTCTCTGCCCGAAATGACCGGCGACCCCTCGGACCCCTCGAAGTACTACGAGATCCTGTTGTTCGACGGTGCGCGCAAAGCCCTGGCCCGGACGTCGGAGCGCGCCGAGGTGTGGGACCTGGGGAAGCGCCGCCCTGTCGCCGAACGGTCCCTGGGCGTGTACCAGGACATGGCGGTCGCCGACGGCGAGGGGACCTTCGTGGTGGGCGGGCAGGACGGTGCCGTCCGGCTGTACGACGCGGCGCTGCGGCCCGGCACGACACTGGGCCGCCTCGCCCGGGCGGCCGGCACCATGGCTCTTTCGGCCGACGGCGCCCAGGTGGCCGTCGCCTCGTACGGCGGCGAGCTCAACCTCTTCACCACCGGGGCCCGGCGTGGGCAGCGAGTACCCCTCGGCGACCGGCAGTTCGACTACGGGGACTTGACCCCCGACGGACGCATGGCGGTGAGCAGGACCGAGGGCCGCACCGAGTTCTGGGACCCGCGCACCGGCCGCCGCCTCGGCGGGATTCCGTACGCCAACATGTCCGTGAACCTGGAGGACACGGCCTACACGCTCAGCGGGGACAAGCGGTACGTCGGCATGCAGAGTGTGGAACGCGGCCAGCATGAGGACAAAGGGCGGTTCGACATCTGGGACCTGCGCACCGGGCAGCGGACGGACTGCGGCGTGGCCTTCGACAGCGTCTTCGGGGATCTGGTCCGCCCCGCCGTCTTCTTCCTCCCGGGCGACCGGTATGTCGTCGGCATGTGGAACGGCGACGTGGAAGTGCTCGACACCCGGGGCTGCACCCGCAGCACGGTGATGCCGGAGCCCAAGTACGGCTCCCTCGCGCTCGCCCTGAGCGGGGACCGCAAAACCCTGGTCGTCCTTGACCAGACCGCCAACGACGTCGACACCTGGCGCTGGGACGGCGACCACGCCTTCGAGCACGCCGCCCACACCACCCTGCCGACCGAGGCCGAGCCCGACAGCATCGGTGTCGACCACGAGGGGAGCCAGGCGGCCTTCTCCGACCGGGAAAGCCATGTGTACGTGGTGCACCTCGACTCCGGCCGTCGTGTGCGCGCCACCGGGTACCTGCCGAACAAGACGTATGACGTGGCGTTCAGCCGGGACGGCAGTCTGCTGTTCCAGGGCTTCACGACCGAGAGCACCCGGGGCGTGCGCATCCTGGACGCGGGCAGCGGCGATCAGCTCGACGTCTGGAGCACGGACCCCCCGGCTGCCTCCGCGGAGGGTGACACCGGCATGCAGGTCGTCCCCGGCCCCGCCGACGACATCCTCACCCTCGGCCCCGACCACAAGATCGTCCGCCGCACGGTCGGTGTGGATGCCTGGCACGACCTGCTGTGCGGACTGGTCAGCCAGCCCCTGCCCGCCCGGGAACGGGACCGCTACTTGGCGGGCCTGGAGGTGGACGCCCCCTGCGGCTGAGGCCCGTGCACCATGGGGGTCGTGAGACTCCCTTTCTTCGTCTACGGCACCCTCCGGCCCGGTGAGCAAAACCACGACTTCTACCTGCGCGGGCGCACCGAGTCCGAGGAACCGGCCCTGATGCGAGGGCTCGTGCTGTACGACGGCCCCGGCTACCCGTACGCCGTGGAGGAACCGGGCGGCGTCGTCACCGGGGAGATCGTGACCGCACGCCCCGAGACGTACGACGAACTGCTCCGTGCCCTCGACCGCCTGGAGGACTACACGCCGGGCGACCCCCGCAACCTCTACGAGCGGGTGGAGAGGGAAGTGGCCCGCACGGACGGCACCCTCGTGCGGGCCTGGGTGTACGTGGCCGCGCCCACCATCGCGGCCCGGCTGCGGGCCCGAGGCAGGCTCATCGAGAGCGGGGACTGGCGGACCGCGGGGTGAGCATCAGCGGCGTACCGTCTCCAGCCGCACCGCGCACGCCTTGAACTCCGGCATGCGGGAGGTCGGGTCGAGCGCCGGGTTGGTGAGCGTGTTGGCGCGGCCCTCGCCGGGCCAGTGGAACGGCATGAACACCGTGTCGGGGCGGATGGTGCTGGTGATGCGCGCGGGAGCGACCGCGCGTCCGCGCCGGGAGACCACGGCCACCGGGTCCCCCTCGGCCGCCCCGAGCCGCTCGGCCAGCCGTGGGTGCAGCTCGACGAACGGGCCGGGCGCGGCGGCGTTCAGCTCGTCCACGCGCCGGGTCTGGGCGCCGGACTGGTACTGGGCCACGACCCGCCCGGTGGTCAGGAGCACGGGGTACTCGTTGTCCGGCTCCTCGGCGATCGCACGGTGCGAGACGGGGACGAAACGGGCCCGGCCGTCCTCCGTGGCGAACCGATCGAGGAAGAGGCGGGGCGTGCCGGGATGGACCGCCGCCCCGGCGTCCGCCTCGGCGCGCCCACCCGCCGGGTCGTCCGGCAGGGCGGCGTCGAGCGAGGCGTCCTCACGGTCGTCGGCGTTGCTGTCCGCGCGTGGGTCTACGTTCCTGTCCGCGCCGCTGTCCGCGTGGCTGTCCGCGCTGCTGTCTACGCCGCTGTCCGCGCCGTGGTTCGCGCCGCTGTTCGTGTCACCAGCCGCCGGGCACGGCCAGAACACCCCGTTCTCCTCCGCCAGCCTCCGGTACGTGATGCCCGAGTAGTCGGCGGGCCCGCCCGCGCTGGCCCGGCGCAGCTCCTCGAAGACCTCCTCCGGGTCCGTCGGGAAGCCCTTCTCCAGGCCCCGTTCCGAGCCCAGCCGGGCGGCCAGCTCGTGCATCACGTGCAGGTCGCTGCGGACGCCCTCCGGCGGGGTGATCGCCTGGCGGCGCAGCAGCACGCGGCCCTCCAGGTTGGTCGTCGTGCCCGTCTCCTCGGCCCACTGGGTCACCGGCAGGACCACGTCCGCGAGCGCCGCCGTCTCCGACAGCACCACGTCGGCCACCGCCAGGAAGTCCAGCGACCGCAGCCGCTCCTCGATGTGTGCCGCGCGCGGGGCCGACACCACCGGGTTCGAGCCCATCAGCAGCAGTGACTTGATGTCCGTCCCCAGCGCGTCCAGCAGTTCGTACGCGCTCCGGCCGGGGCCCGGCAGCGAGTCCGGGTCCACGCCCCACACCTCGGCGACGTGCCGCCGTGCCTCGGGATCGACCAGCTTGCGGTAGCCGGGCAACTGGTCGGCCTTCTGACCGTGTTCGCGCCCGCCCTGCCCGTTGCCCTGCCCGGTCAGACACCCGTACCCGGACAGCGGCCGGCCCGCACGCCCCGTGGCCAGGCACAGATTGATCCACGCGCCGACGGTGTCGGTCCCCTTGCTCTGCTGCTCGGGCCCGCGCGCGGTGAGCACCATCGCGGACTCCGGCTCGCAGAACATCCGTACGGCCTCACGGAGTTGGGGAACGGGCACTCCCGTGATCCGCTCCACGTACTCCGGCCAGTGCGCCATGGCCGCGGCCCGCGCCTCCTCCCAGCCGCTGGTGCGCTCGGCGATGTACGTCTCGTCCGTGCGGCCCTCGGCGACGATCAGGTGCAACAGGCCCAGCGCCAGCGCGAGATCGGTACCGGGGCGTGGGGACAGGTGGAGGTCCGCCTGCTCGGCCGTCCGTGTGCGGCGCGGGTCGACGACGATCAGCGTGCCGCCGTTCTCGCGCAGTTCGTTGAAGAAGCGCAATGACGGCGGCATCGTCTCCGCTAGGTTCGACCCGACGAGGATCACACAGCCCGTCCTAGGGATGTCCTCCAGCGGGAACGGCAGTCCCCGGTCCAGGCCGAACGCCTTCATGCCCGCGGCCGCCGCCGACGACATGCAGAAGCGTCCGTTGTAGTCGATCTGCGAGGTGCCGAGCACGATCCGCGCGAACTTGCCCAGCGCGTACGCCTTCTCGTTCGTCAGCCCGCCCCCGCCGAACACGCCGCACGCGTCCGGGCCATGCTCCGTCCGCGTGCGGCGCAGCCCCTCGGCGATCCGGTCGAGTGCCTCGTCCCAGGTGGCGGGCACGAGCGTGTCCTCGGAGCGCACCAACGGGGAGGTCAGGCGCACCCGGGACGAGAGCACCTCCGGCGCCGTACGGCCCTTGCCGCACAGCGCGCCACGGTTGACGGGGAAGTCCGTGCGCTCGACCACCTCGACGCCTCCGCTGGGCAGGGGCGACAGGTTCATCCCGCACTGCAGGGCGCAGTACGGGCAGTGCGTGGGCGTCGAGGTGGTCTGCATGCGTTTCAGCGTGCTTCGGCCGTGTTACGTGACGGGACGCCGTCGGTTACGCGGCCGGGACGGGGACCTCCCGGCGGGGCGGGGGCCGACGTGAGGCGGCCGGTCTGAGGG
>NZ_VJZC01000613.1 GCF_009377185.1 Streptomyces spongiae | reverse complement strand
CCCATGCCCCGTGCCCCGTGCTCCATGCCCCCGTCGTCCATGCCCCGGCCTCAGGACAGCACGTCCCCCAGCGTCCGCGCCGCCCGCTCCACGTCACCGAACCCGACGTACAGGGGCGTGAAGCCGAAGCGGAGGACGTCCGGGTGGCGGAAGTCGCCGACCACGCCGTTCTCGATCAGGCGCTTCATCACGTCCCCGGCGTCCTCGCACCGCAGCGCGACCTGGCTGCCCCGTTCCGCGTGGGCGGCCGGGGTCAGGGACTCGACGCGCCCCTCGGGTACGTACTCCGCGACGCACTCCAGGAAGAAGTCCGTCAGGGCGAGGGACTTGGCGCGGACGGCGTCGATCGAGACGCCCTCCCAGACCTCCAGGGCCGCCTCCAGGGCCAGCATCGACAGGATGTCCGGCGTGCCGACGCGGCCCCGCGGCGCCCCCGAGGCCGGGGTGTAGTCGGGGCGCATCCCGAACGGCTCGGCGTGCGAGTTCCAGCCGGGCAGCGGCGAGTCGAAACGGTCCTGAAGGTCCCGGCGCACATACAGATACGCAGGTGAACCCGGCCCTCCGTTGAGGTACTTGTACGTGCAGCCGACCGCCAGGTCGACCCCGTGCTCATCCAGCCCGACCGGCAGGGCACCGGCGCTGTGGCACAGGTCCCAGACCGCGTACGCGCCCGCCTCGTGCACCGCCGCCGTCAGGCCCGGCAGGTCGTGCAGTCGGCCGGTGCGGTAGTCGACGTGGTTGAGGAGGACCGCGGCGGTGCGGTCTCCCAACGCGGCCGGGACCTCCGCCGGCGTCACCGGACGCAGCGAACAGCCCGTCATCCGCGCCGCCGACTCCGCGATGTACCCGTCGGTGGGGAACGTCGTCGCGTCGACCAGGATCTCGTCCCGGCCCCCGTCCTGGCCCCCTTCCCGGACCTCGTCCCGGACCTCGTCTCGGTTCTCATCCCGGACCTCGTCCCGGTTCTCGTCCCCGCCGTCACCGGCCATACGGACCGCCGCGACGAGCGCCTTGAAGACGTTCACACTCGTGGAGTCACCCACCACGATCTGCCCGGACGCCGCACCCACGAGCGGGCCGATCCGGTCACCGATCCGCTCCGGCGCCGTCCACCAGCCGCTCTCGTCCCAGGACCGGATACGCAGGGAACCCCACTGACGGCGTACGACGTCGTCGACGTGACCGGGCACGGCCGCCGGGAGCGCGCCGAGGGAGTTCCCGTCGAGGTACACCACGTCGTCGAGTACGAACGCGTCGCGCAGCCCGGCCAGCTCGTCAGCGGCGTCCAACTTCCCGGCCTTGAAGGAGAGTTCGGACATCCCGGCGCCGAAGCCGGACGACTCAGACATGAGACCTCGCCGTCCACAGCTCCGGGAAGACGTTCTTCTGGGCGCGCTTCTCCAGCCAGGCCACCCCGGCGGAGCCGCCCGTGCCGGACTTGGCGCCCATCGCCCTGCGGGTGGCGACGAGGTGGTCGTTGCGCCAGCGCCACACCAGCTCGGCGACGTCGGTCAACGCCTCGCCGAGCCGGGCGAGTTCGTCGGTCTCGTCGCCCGCGTACAGGGCGGTCCACACCGCCTCGACCTCGGCCGAGGGCTCGTAGCGCCGGGACACGTCACGGCTTACGACCGCGTCCGGCACCGCGTGGCCGCGCCGCGCCAGCAGCCGCAGCACCTCGTCGTAGAGGCTCGGCTCGTGCAGGGCCTTCTCCAGCTCGGCGTGCACGCGCGGAGCCCCGCGGTGCGGTACGAGCATGGAGGCGGACTTCTCGCCGAGCAGGAACTCCATACGGCGGTACATCGCCGACTGGAAGCCGGAGCCCTCGCCGAGGGCGGCCCGGTAGGAGTTGAACTGGGCGGGCGTGAGCTGCGAGAGGGGCCGCCAGGACGCGTTCAGCGCCTCCAGCTCCCGTACGGACCGCTTGAGCGCGGCCACGGCCGTCGGTACGTCGTCCTCGCGGAGCGCACCCGCGGCGGTCTCCCACTCGTGGACGATGACGGTGAACCACAGCTCCATGACCTGGGTGGTCACCAGGAAGACCATCTCTCCGGGGTCGTCGGAGAGGGTGTGCTGGAGGTGGGTGAGAACGTCGGCCCTGACGTAGTCCTCATACGGGGTCGTGCCCTGGAAGTCGAGATGCGGGGTCTCGGGCTCGTGCGCCTCGTCCGGACGGGGAGGGATCTGCTGAGCCTGTTGGGACATCGCTGTCTCCTGCGAATAATCCGGGTAGCGGTCCGCCCCTGCCGTAACCGACACGGGGGCCCCGGTCCCCAAGGGCATCCTCCGCAATTCTCCCCCGATACGGCAAGGTCTGCCTGGTCACACGCCCTCGTCACGCGTCTTGGTCACACCCCCTCGTCACACGTCCTGGTCACACGTCCTCGTCACACCTCTTCGGACGGTCCCGCGTCGACGTGTTCTCCCGCGGACGGACGCGACGGACGCGGTCATGGCGCACAAGGCGGGGAGCCGGTTCTCCCGTATCGAGGAAGCAGCCTGGTCAGGACGGCCTGGGCCCCTTCCTGGTCCAGGAGCCTGGAGCCCCTCCCCTTCCTTCTGCACACCCGCGTCGACGCGGGTGTGCAGAAGGGGGAACCGCCCCATCGCTGGGGCGCGGCGAGGCTGGGCCGGGCCATCCACGGGGGGCTGAAGTTCGTGGACGAGAAGTTGGGCGAGCGAGAGCGGGTGGGTGCACTTCCACCTGGAGTCCATCGCCGCGTCCAACAACTGGAAGGAATTCAAAGAGAACAACATCCCGCGATGCCCCTCACCGCTCTGGTCATCGGGCTGACCGCGACCGCCGCCCTGATGTTGGCCTGGATCAGGGGACGGCATCCGCTCGACTGACGGAGCCGGCCCAGCGCTCTCCCGGATTGCGAGCCCCTGGACAGCGCTGAGCAGCCCCTGGTCTCCCTCGACCCTGCATTTCCGAACACGAGACGAAGGGCGAACCTATGACGACAGCGTCTTCACCCGCGCGACCACGCAGTACGGATGATCGGAAGCTTGCACATGTCATTTGCGTTTGCACAGCTCTCGTCCGTTTGACGGGCAGTTCGTCCGAAACTTGAGCCCGAGGCCACAGCTGTTGTGACATGCACTGCCGGAACGATGCACGGAGAACCCGCGCTCCCCAGGCGTTTTCCTTGGCCGGAGACCTGGCCCCCGGTCAGCGACACCGCGTGCGGTTGCTCTCACCACGTCACCGGTCGCCCCGGGCGCGAGGAGGAGCGGTGAGGGAGAACGAGGTGGTGCCGGTCGTGCTGTCCGAGGAGCGGCACCGGGAGATCCTCACCACGCTGATCCTCCCGGCGTCGACCGGGCACGCCGTCGCGCAGGAGAAGCCGGTCGCGGTCCTCGTCGCCGGACAGCCCGGCAGCGGCAAGTCGTTCCTCGCCGACGTGATCGAGCAGTCCCTGAACCGGCGCGGGGGCGCGGTGCGGATCAGCAGCGACCTGTACAAGCTGCTGCACCCTTCGTACGGCACGCTGCTGGCCGAGGACGAGCGGACCGCGGGCATCAAGGTCCGGCCGGACGTCCGCCGATGGGAGTCGGAGGTCATGGAGGACGCCCGCGCCCACGGCTTCGACCTGGTGTGGGAGACCGCCCTGGCGGCCCCGGAGGAGTTCAGGAGCATCGCGGGCGCCCTGCGCGCGGCCGGCTACCGCGTCGAGGTGGTGGTGCTGGCCACCGCGGAGGCATGGAGCCAGCTCAGTGTGCTGGACCGATACGTGCACCAGATCCACAGCGCCAGCACCGGCCGGTACGTGTCCTGGGAGAACCACGACACGTGCGTGCGCGGCATGATCCGCAGCCTCCGCGTCATCGAGGAGGAGCGCCTGGCCGACCGCGTGACCGTCGTCCGACGCGGCCTGGAGGTGCTCTACGTCAACGAACTTGCCGAGGGCTCGTGGATCGTGCCGCCCGTTGCCGCCGACGTGGTCGAGACCGAGCGCGCGGCGCCGTGGAGCGCGCTGCAGACCGCGGTGTTCCGTACGCAGCTGTCCCGTACGGAGGAACGGCTGTACCACCGACAGGTCTCCGCGGGGCAGCGGCTGGCGGTGCGCGGAGGCGTGGAGAGGGCCTTCGCGCTGTCCGAGCGGGTACGGCGGATCGCCCAGCCCCTGCTGGAACCGCCCGGCACCGACTACCACCGGCTGAGCGTCGAGGAACACCGCTGGATCCTCAATGAAGTGATCTTGCCCGGTCTGGGCGAGATCACGCCCCACAAGGATCCGGTCGTGGTGTTCGTGGTGGGACAGCCGGGCGCGGGCAAGTCGGGGACGGCCCGGCTGATCCGCCGCGCGCTGCGCAAACGGCGGCCGGTCTCCCTCGTCGGCGACGACTTCAAGGCGGCCCACCCCGACTACCTGAAGCTGTTGGAGACCTGTCCTCGTACGGCGAGCGCCCGGATCCGCGCCGACTACCAGGCATGGCAGGACGAGGCCGACGCGTACGTGATCGCCGGGCGCGGCGACGCGGTCATCGAGATGGCGCCCGGCAGCGCCCGGCAGTTCCTGGACCGGGCGGCGCGCTACCGCGCCGCCGGGTACCGGGTGGAGCTCGTCGCCCTGGCGGTACGCGCGGCGGACAGCCGACAGGGCACCGCGGACCGCTACACCGAGGCGAGCCGCCGCGGGAAGCCCGCTCGCTTCACCACCTCCGCGGGACACGATGTGTGCTTCGTGGCGGTCACCGAGGTGGTCCGGCTCGCCGAACTCGGGGCCGCGGTCGACTCCCTCACGGTCATACGCCGGGACGACAGCGCGGTCCACCGCAACAAGCTCGGCCCGGACGGCCGGTGGGTGCGTCCGCTCGGCGCCGTACGGGCTCTGGTGGACGAGCAGCGGCGCCCGTACACACCCCAGGAAGCCGCCCGGTTCCTCGCCACGCAGCGGCGGCTGCGTGCCGCGCTTCCGCAGTACCGGGCGGAACTCATACAGATCACGCAGCTGGCCCGGCCCCTCATGCCCGGCCACCCGCGAACCGGTGAACTCGTCCGCCCCGAGCCGCCGACCGCCCTGCCCATGCCGCCCGCCGGGCCCGGCGCCACTAGTCCTCTGCCTCGCCCGCCAGGTGAGTGAACCGTTCCTCGTAGTCGACGCCGATCCGCTCGACCAGCCGCGTCCGATCGGGACCGGCGGAGCGCCACGCGACGGAGTTCCGCTCGCTGCACCAGGCCATCACCCGTCGTACATGCTCCGCGTCCGGCCGGGCCCAGGGAGCGGCCCCGTCACGGGTTGTCACCGTGACAGGACCGCCGTGTCCAAGGCCCCTAGCCCAGGGTCTGGGCCGCCGTCGGGGAGGAGTCCTTCAGGAACTGCGTGCAGCGCTCGTACTCCTCCTGCTCGCCGATCGAGCCGGCGGCTCGGGCGAGGGCGTGCAGGGCGCGCAGGAAGCCGCGGTTCGGCTCGTGCTCCCAGGGCACCGGGCCGTGGCCCTTCCAGCCGCTCCTTCGCAGGGCGTCCAGACCGCGGTGGTAGCCCGTACGGGCGTACGCGTACGACTCGACGACCGAGCCGCGCTCGAACGCGTCGTCCGCGAGCTGGGCCCAGGCGAGGGACGAGGTGGGGTGCTTCGCGGCGACGTCCGCGGGGGCCGTGCCGTTCGCGAGCAGTTCGCGGGGCTCCGGGTCGTCGGGGAGGTGCGTCGGGGGCGGGCCCCCGAGGAGGTTCTCGTGAATGGTCATGGGTTCCAGTCTGGCCCATGTGGGGGCGCGGGTCGGGCCTGGGAGGTCGAAGGGGTGGCGGGCTGCCAAAGGGTGTTTCTCGCCCC
>NZ_VJZC01000612.1 GCF_009377185.1 Streptomyces spongiae | reverse complement strand
CTCCTGCTCGTGATACAGCCCCGCCGACAGGTTCAGCCGGCCCGCGAACTCGTTCGCGTCCTGCATCAGTGAGCGCACACCCCAGCCCCACCGCTCACAGAAGTCCGCGAACACCTGGTGCAGGCTCCCGTCCCCCACCTCCAGGCCCGCCAGCTCCAACTCGTCGAACCCGCGCCCCAGATTCGCCTCGATGTCGAAGCCCAGCTCCTTCAGCTCGTCCATCGCCAGGTTGATGCCCCGCGTGATCCGCGCAAGCGCCTCCGCATCAACCCGGTAACCGCCACCGGCGCCACCGGACGCGCCACCGCCACCGCCACCGCTCACGCGTCCGCCCCCGCCGCATCCAGCGCCACCGCGTCCGGAACGATCCCCACCACCGGCGGCAGCACCATCCCCGCCGCACTCCCCGCATCCACCGCGATCCCCACCGGCCCGCCCACCTGAGGGATCATCTGATCCAGCAACCGCGCCCCGTACACCGGCACCCACTCCGGCACGCCCTCACCCCGCGCCCCAGCGAACCGCGCCAGCGCCGCCTCATCCGTGAACACCAGCAGCCAGCGGACCCCACCCGCCTCCACCGACAACAGTGAGCCGTCCACCACGGGCACCAGCACCTCACCGCGCCGGAAATCGCCCACCACCGACCGCGGATCGCCCTGCCCGGCCGCCGCCAGATCCGCCAGCCGCCGCCGCAACGCCTCCGCGCCCACCCCAGCCATCCCCGTCGCCCCTCGCGCGCCTCGTACGCCCATTCATCGCACAAACGGCCGATCACGTTAGTCGGTCGGGCTCCGGGAACACCACAGGGCTCTCCGGGGACACGCGGGGTCTCTGGGCATACCAGGGGCCCTGGCGCGCGTGCGCCCCAGGGCCTGACCGAGCACCCGGCGTCCTCAGCGGAGCGCCGGGTATGCAAAAGCCCGGATTCTCAGGCGGAAATGCCGTCGATCCGGGCCATCGCGTCGTCCGCGCCGAACGGCTGCAGGTAGGGCAGCCAGCGCGGGTCCCTATGGCCGGTCCCGATGATGCGCCAGGCCAGGCCGGTGGGCGGGGCGGGTTTGTGGCGGAGCCGCCAGCCGATCTCTACGAGATGGCGGTCGGCCTTGACGTGGTTGCAGCGACGGCAGGACGCCACGACGTTGTCCCACACGTGTTTGCCCCCGCGGCTGCGCGGGATGACGTGGTCGACGCTGGTTGCGACGCCACCGCAGTACATGCACCGGCCCCCGTCGCGGGCGAACAGCGCCCGACGGGTGAGGGGGACGGGACCCCGGTATGGGACCCGGACGAACCTCTTGAGCCGGACCACGCTGGGTGCGGGGACTGTGACGGTCGCGCTGTGCATGAAGGCGCCGGACTCCTCGAGACAGACGGCCTTGTTCTCGAGAACGAGGACGAGCGCACGGCGGAGCGGTACGACGCCGAGTGGCTCGTACGACGCGTTCAGGACCAGGACATGCGGCACGGATGCCTCCTTGGGCGTCGGCGGCGCGTGGCTCGCGCCGGGACGTTCGGTAGTCAGTCTCCCCTCATGCCTGGTGGAAGCGCCACCATGTCCCGGTAACGGGCTGGGAGTGTTTTCGACCACACCTCATTCATCCCCCGGAGGGAGGTCTCTTCATCCCACCTGTTCATCTCGGGGTGAGCACGGTTCTGGGCATGGTCTCTCCCCGGAACTTCGCGGCGACTCACACACTGTGCCCCGTTAGTGTGGTGGTTCTGCCTGTCCGGTGACTTTTCCGTGATCTTCCCGTGACCTTGACCGCCACACCGGGGGCAGACGCCGCACCTGGAGGTACCTGCCGTGTCCTTGTCCGTCCTGCTGTCGGCCGCCGACCCCAGTGAGGAACCGACGGCCCCTTCGCTCCAGGACGCCCAGGAGAGCGCGACCAACGCCGCGAGCTGGGTCGAGGAGAACTGGTCCACCTGGCTCGCCATCGGTCTGCGGGTCCTGCTGATCCTGGTGATCGCCGCCGTCCTCAGAGTGGCGATCCGCCGGGCCATCACCAAGCTCATAGACCGCATGAACCGTACGGCCTCGGCGGTCGACGGCACCGCCCTGGGCGGGCTGCTCGTCAACGTGGAGCGGCGGCGTCAGCGCTCCCAGGCCATCGGTTCCGTGCTGCGCTCGGTCGCGTCGTTCCTGATCATGGGTACGGCCGGACTGATGATCCTCGCCACCTTCGAGATCAATCTCGCCCCGCTGCTGGCCTCGGCCGGTGTCGCCGGTGTCGCCATCGGTTTCGGCGCCCGGAACCTGGTCACGGACTTCCTCTCCGGCGTCTTCATGATCCTGGAGGACCAGTACGGCGTCGGGGACACCGTCGACGCGGGCGTCGCCTCGGGCGAGGTGATCGAGGTCGGGCTGCGCGTGACCAAGCTGCGCGGCGACAACGGCGAGATCTGGTACGTCCGCAACGGCGAGGTCAAACGCATCGGCAACCTCTCCCAGGGCTGGTCCACGGCCGGCGTCGACGTCACGGTCCGCCCCAGTGAGGACCTGGACAAGGTCCGCCGCACCCTGCTGGCCGTCGGAGAGGAGATGAGCAAGGACGAGCCCTGGAACGAGCGTCTCTGGGGTCCGATCGAGGTCCTGGGCCTCGACAGCGTCCTGCTCGACCAGATGGTGGTCCGCGTCTCCGCGAAGACGATGCCCGGCAAGGCGCTCACCGTGGAGCGGGAGCTGCGCTGGCGCATCAAGCTCGCCTTCGACGCTGCCGACATCCCTATCGTGGGCGGCATTCCGACCCAGCCGGAGGGCGGGACGGACGTGGATCCCACGGCTGGTATGGCACCGCCGTCGGCGTACTCCTCCACGACTTCGCCCCAGTCCGAGCGGGCGGCGCCGATCGCACCGCCGGTGAAGTAGGCCGCCTGGAGTGCTTCGCTTGGAGCGCTTCGCCTGAAGTAGTTCGCTGTACGGCAAAGGGCGGCGCCCGAAGCATTTCGGACGCCGCCCTTTCTTGTGCGCACCCCCCTGTAGTGCGCCCCCGTACGGCTCCCCGGAAGGTCCCCCGTGCCTCCCGGGGCGCCGAGTCCGTGGCGGTGTCACACGTAGCGCAACTCCGCCGGGCGCAGGGTGCGGCGCAGGAGCGGCAGCGAGGTGGCCGCGGCCAGGAGGCAGAGGACGTACACCGCCGCCGGGACCGGGAACGCCGCGTACGGCACGGTCCAGTCGGTTCCGCCGACGACCACCCCGTACCAGACGCCGATCGTCATGCCGCCCGCGCCCGCCAGCAGCACCGCCGGGGCGAGCGGCAGCGCCGTCTCCAGCAGGAGTGCCCGGCCGAGCACGGTGTACGGCACTCCCGCAGCGGTCTGCGCGGCCAGGCCCTGGCGACGGGTGGCCAGCGACTCGGCGGCACCGACCGCGAGGCCGGAGAGGGTGATCGCGAGGGCGATGAGGACGGCCGCGCCGGTGAGGTTGATGCCGGTGGTGTAGTAGGTCATGTCCGCGGCGGTCGGCCCATCCCTGTTCAGGTCGGCGAGCAGTGCGTGCCGCACGCCCATGAAGCCGGTGCCCACCACGGTCACCAGGAGTACCGCCGCGTGTGTGCGGGCCGCTGTCCACGGGGCGTCGCGCAGGCGTTCCGCGGCGATCAGCACGGCCGGGTTCGCCGTACGGGCGGCCAGCAGCCGGCCGGTGATCCGCGAGGTCACGCCGGTCAGCCCAACGGCGCCCATCCCGGTCAGGATCACGACAACGAGTACCGTCACCGGGGCCGCGGCGTAACCGCCGAAGGCGTCCGGCGCCATGAGCAGCCCGGCCAGCAGCAGGGCCGGCGTCGCCACAAGGAAGGCGATGCCGGGGCCTCGCCGCGCGGCCGGCCGTACCCGTCGCACCCAGCCGAGCGGCGACGCGACCACCCTGCGCAGCGCGAGGGCGCTCACCAGGGCGCCCAGTAGCGGGACGGCGAGCGTGACCAGCGCGATCCCGGCCCACACGGCCGCAGGAAGGCGTTCCGTCAGGCCCAGCAGGAACGGCACGAACAGGGCTGTGGCGACCGCCGCGCCCACCAGGCACGCCAGCCCCGACTCCAGCGCGGCGATCCGCCGTACCTGCCAGGCCGTCGCGCCCGCGAGCCGCAACGCGGCGAGACGCCGGTCGCGGTGCACGGCGCCGATCCGGGCGCACTGGCCGAGGAAGCCCAGCACCGGCACCAGCAGGAGCGTCAGCCCCAGCAGCACACCGGAGCGCGTGCCCGGCTCGTCGAGCAGCCCGGCGGCGAGCGGAACGCGGTACACCCGACCCGACACCGCGGCCAGCACGGTCGCGCCGAGCGTGAACGCCGTCGCCAGTGCCGCGCCGATCGCGGTGAGTGCCACTCGCCACCACTCCCGACGGTGGGACCCTCGGGTGAGCAGCCAGGCGATGCGCAGATCGGACCCCATGGTTCCCATGGCCCCGACGGTCTTTTTGGATCTCGCGGGACTCACGGGAGTCATGGGAGTCATGGGGCTCACGCCGTCACCCCCAGTGGGACCACGGCACCGTCGTGCAACTGGACCTCTCGGTCCGCGTACGCCGCCACCTGCGCGTCGTGTGTGATCAGCAGCACCGCCGTGCCGGACTCCCGGGCCGTGTGGACCAGCGCCGACATGACCTGCTCGCCGGCGAGCGAGTCCAGTGCTCCCGTCGGCTCGTCCGCGAAGACGATCTTCGGGCCGGTCGCCAGCGCCCGCGCCAGCGACACCCGCTGCGCCTGCCCGCCGCTCATCTCGCCGGGCCGCAGCTCCTCCTGGCCGAGCACGCCGAACCGCTCCAGCCACTCGCCCGCCCGCGTGTGCGCGTCCCTCCGCGAGGCACCCGCCAGCAGCAGCGGCAGCGCCACGTTGTCGAGGGCGGTCAGCTCGGGGATCAGTTGCCCGAACTGGAACACCACCCCGAAGTCCGTACGGCGCAGCTCGCTGAGCCGTTTCTCGGGGAGCTGGTCGAGGCGTGTGTGGCCGTAGGTCACGGCGCCCTCGTCCGGCCGGACGATTCCCGCCAGGCAGTGCAGCAGCGTCGACTTGCCGCTGCCGCTCGCGCC
Source organism: Streptomyces spongiae (assembly GCF_009377185.1). Lineage (GTDB taxonomy): Bacteria > Actinomycetota > Actinomycetes > Streptomycetales > Streptomycetaceae > Streptomyces > Streptomyces spongiae. The sequence goes on along the minus strand of NZ_VJZC01000612.1, from coordinate 755 downwards.
CGTGACGGCGAGGATCTCACCCGCGCCCAGCTCCACCGAGGCGCCGCGCAGTGCCGGGGTCCTCCCGTGGGTCTTGGTCAGGCCGTGGGCCGTGAGGAGCGGTGGCGCCGATTTGTCGCTGTTGTTGCTCATGCGGCGTCGACCTCCGCGGTCAGTGTGGTGAGCCGGGCCGTGGTGGTGTTCATCCAGCGGAGATCGGCGTCGAGGTGGTTGAGGGCGTAGTCCGCCGAGAGCACGGTGGCGAGGTCGGCGGTCCCGGCGGTCTTCACCGCCGTGAGCTCCCGCATCCGCTCCATGTGCGCGGCGCGCTGCGCCTGGAGGTAGGTGGCCGGGGCGCCGCCGGCGAGGATCGAGACGACGACCTTGGCGAAGATCTCGTTCGTCACGAACGGTGCGGGTGGGGCGACCTCGGCGGCCCACTGTGCGAGTTCGCGCGCGCCGTCGTCCGTGGAGCGGTACATCGTCCGTTCCGGGCCGCCGTCGGAGTCTGTTCCGTCGACCTCGGCCAGGCCGTCGCGGACCAGGCGTTGCAGGGTCGTGTAGACCTGGCCGTACGCCAGGGGGCGGGCCTGTGGGAAGCGTTCGTCGTGCCGTCGTTTGAGGTCGTAGCCGTGGCTCGGTCCTCCGGCCAGTAGCCCCAGCAGGATGTGGCGGGTGCTCATGCAGTCATTATGTACTGAGTATATGTAGTGAGTGAATAGCCGTGCGCGAGTTCTTCGTCGATCCGGACTTTCCTCGCCCCCGCCGCCCCTACC
>NZ_VJZC01000611.1 GCF_009377185.1 Streptomyces spongiae | reverse complement strand
CCACACGCCCCACCGCAGCACACCCCCCACAGCCGGCGGCAGCCCCCACCACGCGGCCGGAACCGAAACGCAACACGGAACCCCATTGACCTCCGATGAATTCTGGTCCACATTTTCATCAATCGGAGTCGAAGTTGGTGAATTGAACCAGCAGCGAGTGCAGCAACCTGGCCGCAGGAGGGCAACGAAAATGCGCGCAAGAAGACTCACCCGGTCCCTGACCTGTCTGGTCGCCCTGACATTGACGGCCGCAGGATGCGGACTGTCGGGCGGCGGAGACTCCGGAGACGGGGACGCCACCGTGGGCAACTGCAAGGTCGACAAGGGCAACGTCGGCTCCGGCAAGCTCTCCGGCGACATCAAGGGCAAGATCACCTTCCAGACCACCAACCTGAAGAAAGACTTCGGGAGCTTCTTCAACGGAGTGATCAAGGACTTCCAGAAGGCCAACCCGGGCACCTCGGTCAAGTGGATCGACGACCCCGGCGACAACACCTTCACCCAGCGCAACGTCGCCGACGCCCAGGGCTGCACCCTCCCTGACGTCATCAACCTCAACGCCGAGACCGCGACAGCCCTCACCAAGAACGGCTACCTGCTCGACCTGGGCACAAAGGACCCCTCCTCCTCCAAGCCCTTCGTCCCGGCGTTCTGGAAGTCCAGCACCATGAAGGACGCCAAGGGCGCGTCCGTGCACACCGTGTTCCCCTGGTACACCGGCGGCGTCCTGCTGACGTACAACACCTCCCTCCTGAAGAAGGCCGGGATCGACCCGGACAAGCCGCCGACAACCATGTTCGGACTCTTCGCCGACTACGAGAAGATCGCCAAATCGGCCAAGGGCAAGTACTACGCGACGATGGCCAACCCGATCTGGCGCATACCGGCCGACTGGGACCAGATGGACATCAAGACGCTGTCCGCCGACGGCAAGTCCGCCACCTTCGCCGACGACCCCCGGACCACCGAGTGGGTCGCCTGGATGGCGAAGCTGTACAAGGAGGGCGCCATGCCGAAGGACTCGCTGTCCTCCAGCAACGACCCCTCGACGCTGTACAGCCAGGGCCAGGTCGCGTACGGCTCGACCAACCCGAGCTTCGTGCGCTTCGTGAAGCAGAACAGCCCGTCGATCTACGGCAAGACCGGCGTCGGCCAGCAGCCCTTCGACCAGCTCGGCCACACCACCGGCGCCCCGCAGTACATCTCGGTCGCCTCGACCAGCAAGAACGCCCCCACGGCCCTCGCGTTCGCCAAGTTCCTCACCAACGCCGAGAACCAGACGGCCTGGTGCAAGGACCCGAACGTCGTGATCTTCCCGACGACCACGGCCTCGCTGGACGACCCGTTCTTCCAGAACGCCACCGGTGACGACGCGTTCGCCCAGGCCCGCAAGCTCGTCGCCGAACAGCTGAAGACCGCCACCGCCGACCAGACCGTCCTGTCCACGGCGGTGCAGAACGCCATCGTGTCCCAGGTGCAGCTGGCCATGCAGGGCAAGAAGAGCCCCGAGCAGGCGGTGAAGGACGCCCAGGCCAAGGCGAACGACCTGCTGAAGCAGGGCAGCTGACTGTGGTGACCGACACCGCGAAGCCGGTGTCCGTGCCCGGCGCGGAGGACAACCCCTCCGCGCCGGGCACGGCCCCGTCCCGCATACGCCGACTCGGCCGGTCCCTGCGCCCCGGCCCCGCCCCCGGCGCCAACGGCGCGGCGCTGTACCGCCGCTGGTGGCTGCCCTGGCTGTGGACCGCGCCCGCCGTCATCTGTGCGGCGGTCTTCGGCGTCTTCCCCTTCCTCAACACGCTGCTGCTGTCGTTCACCGACGCCAAGCCGCTCGGCGGTGCCGCGAGCTTCGTCGGCTGGTCCAACTACACGCGGATGCTGGACGACCCCGACTTCTGGCTGGCGACCCGCAACAGCCTGCTGTACGCGCTGATCGTGGTGCCACTGATGGTGCTGCTGCCGCTGATGCTCGCCGTGCTGGTCGAGAAGAATCTGCCCGGCATCGGGTTCTTCCGGTCGGCGTTCTACACCCCGGTGCTCGCCTCCAGCGTGGTCGTGGGGCTGAGCTGGCAGTGGCTGCTGGCCGACGAGGGCCTGATCAACACCTGGCTGGAGAAGGCCCATCTGATCAAGGACGCCATCCCCTTCCTCTCCGACTCCTGGCTGATCCTGTTCTCCGCGATGGGCCTGACGCTGTGGAAGGGCCTCGGCTGGTACATGATCTTCTACCTGGCCGCGCTGGGGAACGTCTCCCGGGAACTGCACGAGGCGGCGGCCATGGACGGCGCCGGCGCGGTCCGGCGCTTCTGGCACATCACGGTGCCGGGCGTACGGACGGCCATGATGCTGGTCGGCACGCTCACCGGCATCGGCTCCCTGCGGGTGTTCACCGAGATCTACATGCTCGGCAGCTACACCGGAGGCCCCGGCGGCGCCGACCGCACCCTGCCCTTCTACATCCGCGACGTCGGCCTGGACCCGATGACCGGCAACGCCGGTTACGGCTCGGCGGTCAGTGTGGCCCTGTTCCTGCTGACGCTGGGGCTGACCCTGCTGGCGCAGCGTCTGACGAAGGAGGACGAGTCATGACGACGGCCGTGCGGAAGCCCCGGCGCCTGATGCCGCGCTGGCGGGACTACGGCCGCCCCCGGGAACTGGTCGTGCGCTACCTGCTGCTGCTCTTCGTGCTCGCCATCACCGTCGGGCCGCTGGTCTGGCAGTTCCTGGCGTCGCTGAAGGGCGTCAACGAGGACGTCTTCGGCTCGAACGCCTCGCTCCTGCCGCACGACCCGACCCTGCGGGCCTACCGGGCGGTCTTCGAGCAGGTGCCGGTGGCCACGTACATCAGGAACAGCGTGATCGTGGTCATCCTGTCGGTGACCAGCCAGCTGCTGTTCTCCACCACGGCCGGCTACATGATGTCCAAGCCCGCCTGGAAGGGCCGCAGGTCGGTCTGGATCCTGCTGGCCGCCTCCATGATGTTCCCCTTCGAGTCGATCATGGTGTCGCTGTTCCTGAGCGTCCGTGACCTCGGCCTGGTCGACAACCTGGTGGGCGTGTGGCTGCCCGGGTTCGTCGGTGCCATCAACGTCCTGCTGATGCGCGGTGCGTTCCTGGCGGTGCCGCGCGAGATCGAGGACTCGGCGATGCTCGACGGCGCGAACGAGTGGCAGCGCTTCCGGCACCTCTATCTGCCGTCCGCGTGGGGCGCGATCATGGTCGTCGTCATCAACACCTTCATCAGCGCCTGGGACGACTTCCTCTGGCCGCTGATCGTGCTGCGCTCGGAGCAGAACATGACGCTGACGCTGGGTCTTGCCCGGCTGCAGAGCTCGTCGTTCGGCTACGACCAGCGGATCGTCATGGCCGGGTCGGTGATCTCCGTCGTGCCGGTGCTGGTGCTGTTCATCATCACCCAGCGGTGGTTCTACAGGGGGGTCGCGGCGGGCGCCGTGAAGTTCTGACCGGCCGCGGCTGCCTCGCCGGTCCGCAGCACGACGGGTACGGCGGTCAGCGCGGCCCGCGACGACTCGGCGACCCGGATCTCCAGGGTGCCGGGCAGCACGGCCGTCTCCAGGTCGGCGCCGACCTGCTCCAGTTGGTCGGCGCCGAGGGGGAAGGCGACCGTACGGCACTCCCCCGGCACCAGGTCGACGCTCCGGAAGGCCCGCAGTTCGAGGGTGCGCGGCCACACCGGCGTCAGCAGACGGCGGATGTAGAGCTGGGCGACGGTACGGCCCTGGCGCTGCCCCGTGTTGCTGATGTCGACCTCCACGGTGTGCCCGGCGAGGCGCGGCGGGCCGTACGCGAAGGTCGTGTACGTCAGCCCGTGCCCGAAGGAGTAGAGCGGCTCGGAGCTCTCGTCGGCGTACGCCCTGTACCCGGTGTCCTTGTGGTTGTAGTGGACGGGCAGCTGCCCCACCGAGCGCGGCACGGAGACGGGGAGCCGTCCGCCGGGTTCCGCGTGCCCGAGCAGCACCTCGGCGATCGCGTCGCCGCCCCACGGGCCGGGGTACCAGGCGGTGAGCAGGGCCGCCGCGCGGTCCGCCGCCTCGGGGACGGCGTGCGGGCGGCCCTGGACCAGGACGACCACGGTGGGGGTGCCGGTGGCCGTGACGGCGTCCAGCAGCGCGTGCTGGGCCCGGCCGAGCCGTAGCCCGGCGAGGTCCACGCCCTCTCCGCAGGTCATCTCGGAGACGGGTGAGCGCGCGGCTCCGTTGGCGGCGAAGTCCGTGTCGGGCGTACGGGCGCTGCTGCCGCCCAGCACCAGTACGGCGAGGTCGGCGGCGCTCGCCGCGGCGACGGCCTCGGGGATGCCCGAGAGGTCGTCGCCCGTGAGGGCGCAGCCGCGGGCGTGGCGGATCGCGAGTCCGGGCGGGGCGAGTCGGCGCAGCCCGTCGAGGACGCTGCTGCCCGTGCCGGGGCGCTGCGGGGCGGTGTAGTCCCCGAGTTGGTGGGCGGTCGTGCCGGCGTGCGGGCCGAGGACGGCGACGCGCGAGACCGTCGGCCGGACCGGCAGCACCTCGCCGTCGTCGTGGAGCAGGGTGACCGCGCCACGGGCGAGGGCGGTGCTCAGGGCGCGACCGCGGGCGGCGACGGGCGCGGGTGCCGAGCGGTCGGCGGTGTACGGCCGGTCGAAGAGCCCGAGGCGGAACTTCAGGCTGAGCACGCGGGAGACGGCGGCGTCCAGGACGTCCTCGCCGACGAGACCGCGCTCGACCGCCTCCTGAAGGTGCGTGAAACCCTCGTCCCACAGGCTCAGGTCGACGCCCGCGCTCAGGGCGAGGGCACCGGCCGACGCCTTGTCGCCGGTGATCCGGGCCAGCGCGTCCACGGCGAGCCCGTCCGCCATGACCAGCCCCTCGAAGCCCCAGCGTTCGCGGAGCAGCCCGTGCAGCAGGGCGCGGTTGCCGGAGCAGGGCATGCCGTCGACCTCGTTGTACGCGGCCATGACGGCGGCGGCGCCGGCCCGGACTCCGGCATAGGCGGCCGGGAGGTGGATCTCGTGCAGTTCCCGGAGCCCGAGTTCCGACTCGGCGGAGTTGCGGCCGCCGACGGTGGCGCCCTGTCCCGCGAAGTGCTTGAGCACGACGGGCGCCTTGTCGTCGGCGAAGAGACCGTCCGGCATGTGGCCCTGCATTCCGCGGACGACTGCCTCGGTAAGCCGGGCGGCGAGGTACGGGTCCTCCGCGAAGCACTCCTCGGTACGGCCCCAACGCGGGTCGCGGGCGATGTCCAGCCCGGAGACGAGGGCCACGTGGCCGCCACGGGCGCGCAGTTCGGCGGCGGCGTGGGCGGCGGCGCGCTCGTACAGCTCGGGGTCCCAGGTGGCGCCGACGGCCAGGTTGACGGGGAGGACGGTGCCGTCGAGGGCCATGTGGCCGTGCGGGACCTCCTCGACGAACAGGGCGGGGATGCCGAGTCGACTGGAGTCCACGACATGACGCTGCACCAGGTCGGCGAGGTCCGCGCTGTGCGCCGCACCGGCTCCGGTGGTGTGGTCGGCTCCGGACCAGGCGTCGGCGCGGAAGAGTCCGTAGAGGGCGCCGAGTCCCGCGAAGCGCTCGGTCTCCGCGCGCAGCGCCTCGGTGAGCTCGAACGCGCCGTCGGGCGTGCGGCGGTAGGCGTCCCAGCCGTACATGCGCTGGTTGAGCTGGCCGGCCTTCTCGCGCAGGGTCATACGGGAGAGCAGGTCGCGGACGCGGGTGTCGACGGGAGCCGCGGGGTCCCGGTAGGCGGGGCGGTCACGGAGGTCGGGGCGGTCGCCGTGCGCGGGGCGGTCGCCGTGGGCG
>NZ_VJZC01000061.1 GCF_009377185.1 Streptomyces spongiae | reverse complement strand
GGGAGTTCCTGCTGCTGGCCGGGGGCGGAACGGTCATCGGCGGGGCGCTGGCCGGTGTCGTCTCGGTGATACGGCGGCGCACCGAGGACCCCGTCCTGGAGACGGTGATCGCCCTGGTCACCCCCTACGCCGCGTACGTGGTCGCCGAGGCCGCCCGCACCTCCGGCGTCACGTCCGTCGTCGTGGCGGGCGTGGTTCTCGGCGGTCGCGGTGACCGGCTCACCAACGCCCGCATCCGGCTGCAACTGCACGCGGTGTACGGCACGGTGGTGTTCCTGCTGGAGAGCGTGGTGTTCTCCCTGATCGGTCTCGCACTGCCGGAGCAGGTCCGGGCCCTGTCGGACGGCGACAAGGCGTGGCCCCTGTACGCCCTCGCGATCGCCGGCACGCTCATCACCGTGCGCATGCTGTGGCTGGCGCCGCTGTCGGCGGCTCTGCAGCGCAAGGGCGGTATGAAGCGCCTGAACTGGCGGGTGCCGATGGTCCTGACCTGGGCGGGCACCCGGGGCGTGGTGCCGCTGGCCGCCGCCCTGTCCATCCCGGAGGCGACGCGGGCGGGGGCCACCCTGACGGAGCGCCCGCTCGTCCTCGTGCCGGCCACCTCGGTCGTGATCGTCACCCTCGTCGTCCAGGGCTTCACGCCGGCCCCGGTCGTACGCCGCTCCGGCATCGCCCTGGAACCCGACCACACCGAACGCGAGGAGGCCGAGGCCCGCTGCCGCCTCGCCGGCGCGGGCATCGGCCGGCTGGAGGAGGTCGCGGAGCTGGAGGAGGCCCGGCTAGCCGATGCGTGACCGCTCCGCTCGGAGCGCTGTGTGGGATCAGCGCCGTTGAACTTGGTGTCGTGGGGACGCTGCGGGTCTGCTGTGGCTGGTCGCGCAGTTCCCCGCACCCCTTACGGGACGCGCCCATAGAGGTTCAGTAGCCGCTACCGTCGCTCGTGCTGGTGCCGCCCACCGTGAGCTCGGTCTTCATGCCGAGGTCCTTGTGGTTGCCGACGGGGCAGAAGACCTCGTACATGCCGTCCTTCAGCGTGATGGTGAGGTTCGCCGACTCTCCGGGTGCCAGTGTCCGCGTCTTCTGTTCCGTGCCCTGTCCCTCGATCTCCATGGCGTGGTCGTGATGGCCGTCGTTCGTGGCGACGAAGGTGTACTCACCCGCCTTCAGCGTCGTCTGGGGCAGTTGCATCCTGAAGTCGGTCATCTTCACGTTCACCTGCGTGGCTGACGTTGTCGAATCACCACCACCGTTACCGCCTCCGCCTCCGTCTCCGCACGCCACGAGGATGCCCGCCAGTGCTCCGGCGGCCAGCGCGGGCGCGACGGTCCTGCGCATAAACGTCACGAGCGTCGTCGCCATGTCTCGGCCCTCCGTGAGAAACCTTCCTGACCAGAGGTACGGGCGGACCTCGCCAGGGGATTTCCGGCGGGCGGGAGAATGGAGGGCGTGATCCCGCGTGGAACCCGGGGAATCCGTCCGGCGCGGTCCGCCGTATCCACTGGTATGCGGAGATTGGGCCTACCGCTCGGGCGGGTCCCGGACGAGGCGCTGCTGGCGGGTATGGCGACCGGCGACCCGGAGATCGCCCTCGCGTTCGTCCGCCGGTTCCAGCGCATGGTCTTCGGTGTCGCCATCGCGGTCGTCGGCGACCCCCAGCTCGCCGAGGACATCGCCCAGCAGACCTTCGAGAGGGCCTGGCGTCATGCGCAGGTCTACGACTCCCGGCGCGGATCGGTGAAGACCTGGTTGGGGGCCATCACGCACAACCTGGCGATCGACGCCGTCCGAGCGCGCAGGGCGACGCCGGTCTCCCCCGAGGATCTCGACGATCTGCTCGGCGTCGTGACCCGGACGCCCGAGGAGTGGGCGCTGGCCGACGACGCGGCGGCCCGGATGCGGGCCGCGGTGGCGGACCTGCCGAGCGAGCAGGCGCGTGCCGTGGTCATGGCCGGGATCTACGGGATGACGGCACGGCAGATCTCCGAGTTCGAAGGCATACCCCTGGGCACGGCGAAGACACGGATCAGGACGGCGATGGGGAAGCTGCGGACGGTTCTGGGACCCGAGCGAGCCGATCATGACTGACAGGGACTGCGAGCGCTTGAGGGCCGTCGCCGAGGAGCTGGCGCTGGGCATCCTCTCCGGTCAGGAACGTTCCGAGGCCATCACCCACCTGGACCGCTGTGCCGTCTGTCGCGAGCACGTCGAACGGCTGACGCTCGTCGGCGACGGACTGCTCGCTCTCCTGCCGGGCAGCGAGCCGCCCGCCGGCTTCGAGACCCGGGTGGCGGACGGACTGGGCCTGAACCGGGCGGCGCGTCGGCGGCGGCCACGGGCCGTCGTCGCGGTCACGGCCGCCGCGGCGGTCGCCCTCGGGTTCGGCTTCGGCGGCTGGGCCGTCGGTACGGCCGTCGAGGAAGCCTCGGCTCCCTCCTCGCGGAGCTCCGAGGGCGTCGGCTCGGAGCACGGACTGCTCGAAGCGTCACTGCTGACCCCTGACCAGCGCACGGTGGGCCGGGTCTTCGCCTACACCGGGTCTCCCGGCTGGGTCTACATGGCGGTCGACCTCGGCCAGGACCGATCCGGCTCCGGCTCCGGTTCCGATTCCGATTCCGATTCCGGATCCCGGGTCGTGTACGGGTCCGAGGCCGCAGGTTCGCGGGACGCGTACCCCGAGGCCGGCAAGGTCAGTTGCCGGCTGGAGCGTACGGACGGCACGTCGATCCGCATCGGTGAGTTCTCCCTCGACGAGGGTGGCCGAGGGCACTGGGGAGCCCCCACGCGGGTCGACCCGGACACGGTGTCCGGCGCCCGGCTGCTCTCCGCGGACGGCTCCGTCCTGGCCACGGCGCACTTCGCCGCACGCCAGGGCCAGTGACCCGAGCTGCTCCAAGGGCTTACGGTCTCGGCATGACACTCGACCCGGAGGTGGGCGTCCCCGATGCCGCGCCCAGCGAACGACCCGCGCCGATGACGTTCACCGACCTAGTGGAACGTGCCGCGTCGCTCGTTCGCCCCGGCCGCCGAGCGCTCCTGGGTGTCACCGGGAGTCCAGGGGCGGGCAAGACCACGCTGGCCGAGCACCTGGTCCGGGCGCTCAACGCCGACGGGCAGCCCTGGGTGGCGCACGTGCCCATGGACGGCTTCCATCTCGCGGACGTCGAGTTGCGCCGGCTCGGGCGGCTGGACCGCAAGGGCGCGCCCGACACCTTCGACGCGGCCGGCTACGCCGCGCTGCTGCGTCGGCTGCGTGACGAGGACGACGACGTCGTGTACGCGCCGGGCTTCGAGCGCGTCCTGGAACAGCCGATCGCGGGCGCGATCCCGGTGCCGCGCACGGCCCGGCTGGTGGTCACCGAGGGGAACTACCTGCTGGTGGAGGACGGGGACTGGGCGCGTGTCCGTCCCCGGCTCGACGAGGTCTGGTTCTGCGAGCTCGACGAGCCGGAGCGCGTACGGCGGCTCGTGGCCCGTCACGAGGAGTTCGGCAAGGACCACGACGACGCGGTCGCCTGGGTCCTCGGCTCGGACCAGCGCAACGCCGAGCTGGTGGCGACGACACGGCACCGGGCGGACCTGGTCGTGCCCGCGACGGCCCTGCCGGAAGTGGTGGCAGAGGCCGGTTGAGGACGCCGGGGACGGGGGGTGGTGACGCGTGCGGCCGTCCCGTCGGCTCACCTGCCCACCCGGCGCCCGCTCGTCAGCGGTGCAGCGTCAGGACCGGCTCGCCCCGGGCATCGCCCGCCGGGTCGCCGATGACGGCGGTGAACGCCTCGGTGCGTACGGCCAACCCGTCGGGGACGCGCTCGAAGGCGGGAGCGAAGGTGCCGCCGGGGCCGTAGCGGACGGCGAAGACGTCCAGGTCGGCCGGGGCCCCGGGAGCCGGGTCCGCCTCGAACGCCGTGGAGGCCACGAGGTGGCTCCAGCCCTGGTCGGGGTTGCCGTAGCCGCGCGGGTCGGCGGCGAGGACGAACGCCGCCTGTTCCTGGGTCGTCTCCGAGCGGGCGTCGAAGTGGTCCGGGCCCTCGGTGAGCGGGTGGGTCAGACGCAGGGCGCCCGCCGAGGCCATCTCGACCGCGTCGATCCTGCGCACACGGTCGCCGTCGTCCGCCGCGTACGGGAGTCCGGCGAGCAGGTGCGGCGTGCCCCCGAGGTGTTCGACGGAGACCGTCATCCACATCCGGGTGCCGTCCGTGACGTACAGGGACTGGACGTGGCGCAGGACGTGGTCGCGGGTGACGACCGGCTTGGTGACGAGCTTGGCGGTCAGCGTGTCCGTGCGCAGGTCGCGTACGCGCACCTCGCCCATGGGGCGGCACAGCAGGAAGCCGTCGGTGACCGGGCCGAAGCCGTGCTGGCGGTTGACGGCGGCCGGAAGCAGGTAGGTGCCCGCCGCCTCCACCAGGGACGGCGTCATACGGTCGTCGAAGGCGACGGAGACGGTGCCCGCGCGCAGCTGGTGGCGGGCGGAGGCCGTGCTGGGGGTGCGGTGCCAGACGGTGGTGTCCTGGATCTGCCAGACCAGCATGAACGCGAAGTGGCCGTCGATCCCGCCGTCCTGCTTGACCGCGTAGCGGGCCCAGCGCGTGTCACCGCGGTAGCGGCCGAGGTCGGCGCCGACGCGGTGGCCGAAGTAGCGCAGGCCGAGGACGGACTCGAACGCGGAGTGCTGTTCGCTGTAGCGGGGGCCGCCGACGTCGAACCCACCGCTGGTCAGCCGTGCGTCGAGGTAGCGGGCCAGGGCCTCCCCGTCCTCGGCGAACACCTCCTCACCGCTGACCAGGTGGGCCTGGGCGAGGAAGGACAGGGAGATCGGACTGTAGTTGTTGTCGTACGCGCCGCCGTGCTCCGGGGGCAGCAGCGCACCCCGGTCACGGACCCGGTGGGCGCGGATCTCGTCCAGGTACAGGCTCATCGCGCGCGAGCGCACCGCCTCGGCCTCGTCGGACGGGAGGTGCCGGGCCAGCATGAGACCGCCGACCACGCAGCCGATGGCCTGGTTGCCGGCCTCCTGCGGGTTGAAGAAGGTCGCCTCGGTCAGCCAGCGCCAGTAGCCGCGGGCCAGCTCCAGCAGTTCGGCGCGCTGTGCGTCGGTGAGGAGGCCCTCCGCCCCGTCGAGGAGGTTCACCGCCTGGAGCAGCGCCCACACCGTGCTCGGCCAGTCGCCGATGGGGTGGGCGCCGGGCTCCAGGACGTACCGGGCGTGCGCCAGGCCCGAGGCGCGTACCCGGAGGTTCGGATAGCCGGGGTTGTCCTCGGTGAAGACGCGTTCCCGGAGGTGGAAGTCCGTGCTGCGGCGCACCGCCTCCGGCAGGCGCGGGTCCTTGCCGCGCTGCCAGGCGAGCGCCAGCAGCGAGGTGATCCCGAGCGAGGTGTCGCCGATGTCGTTCACGCAGTCGGGGTGTTCGAGGTTGCCCTCCGGTGTCATCCGGGCCAGGGCCTGCTCGGTGACGTCGGCGAGGACGGCGTCGTATGCCTCGGGGGTGTCGGGCAGGTTGTGCAGGGAGCCGCGCTGGTGGAGGAGGTACACGCGACGGGGCGGGAGGTGCACGGGGATCAGCCCTTCATGCCTGAGTTGGCCATGGCGTGGGTCGTCGGGGTCACACGACAGGTGCGGGCCGACGGGCGCGCAGTGCGACGGTCAGTGTGTGCGGGCCCTGTCCACCGATGGGGCGGCCGCCGGCGAGGCGGCCGTCCGGTCGGCGGCACGGGCCGCCGACCGGACGAACTCGTGGTCGAGCGGGGTGAGCAAGGTCAGTCCTTCAGTCCGGCATTGATGTCGGCGTTCATGACGTAACGCTGGAACACCAGGAAGACGACGATCAGCGGAATCATGGAGATCACCGATCCCCCGAGCAGCACCGACCAGTTGATGTTCTGCGCCCCGACGAGGCTCTGGATGCCGATCTGCACGGTGAACTTCTCGGGGTCGTTGAGCATCAGCAGCGGCCAGATGTAGTCGTTCCACCGCCACTGGAACGACAGGATGGCGAGCGTCAGCATGATGGGCCGGGAGATCGGCACCATGATCCTCAGGAAGATCGACAGCTCACGCGCGCCGTCGATGCGGGCGGCCTCGATGAGCTCGTCGGGGACCGTCAGGAAGAACTGGCGGAACATGAAGCACCCGGTCGCGGTGAGCAGGGCCGGGAGGATGATGCCGGCGAGCGAGTTGTAGAGGCCGAGGTCGCGGACCACCAGGAACTGCGGGGCGAGCATGACCTCGGACGGCAGCATCGTGGTGGCCAGAATGCCGACGAAGAAGACCTTGAGCCACTTGTTGTCGTACTTGGCCAGCGCGTACCCCGTGCAGCAGCTGACTCCCACCGTGAGGAGCGTCGCGATCACACACACGATGGTCGTGTTGATGAAGTACTGGGAGAAGTTGGCGCTGTCCCACGCCGTCTTGTAACCCGACAGGGTGGGGTCGTGCGGAAGCAGCGTCAGCGGAAGGGAGAACAGGTCTCCCGCCGGTTTGAAGGAGCTGAGGACGAACCACAGCACCGGCAGCCCGTAGAGGGCCGCCAGGACCCACAGCAGTGTCGTCGCGGGCACCGCGCGCCGAAGCCCACCGCTACGCCCGCTGCGGGGCCGCCTCTTGGAAAGGGCCGGTACGGAATCGGCGTCGACCTTACGCGGCGTGTCTGTGGTTGTCATCGGTTCTCCACCCGCCGGTTGACCATCATCTGGATGATCGCGACGACCATCAGGATGAGCATGAGCACGAACGACGCGGCGCTCGCGTAGCCGATCTGGCCGGACTTGAAGCCGGTCTGGTAGATGTACTGGACCAGCAGGTTGTTCGACGTTCCGGGTCCGCCGTTGTTGAGGGAGGCGAACAGCGGATACTCCTTCATCCCGTGGATCGTGTTGAGCAGGATGACGATGAAGGAAGTCGGCGCGATGCTCGGCAGGGTGATGCTGATGAACTGGCGCCACGGACCGGCGCCGTCGAGCGCCGCCGCCTCGTAGTACGACGTCGGTACGTTCTTGATCGCCGCGATGAACAGCAGCATGGAGAAGCCCGTCCAGGCCCAGGACGCCGCCACCACGACCACGATCAGTGACAGGTCCGCGTTCGACTGCCACGGAACGGCACTTCCGCCGACCTTCTCGATGAGGTAGTTGACCAGCCCGAAGTTCTCACCGAACAGCCACCGCCACAGGACACCCACGACGATGGGCGACAGCAGCCACGGGATGAAGAAGAAGATACGGGCCACCGACACGCCCTTGGCGTGCTTGCTCACCAGCACGTTGGCTATGAGCAGCGAGAACACGAAGTTCAGCGGAACGAAGAGCACCGTGTACAGCAGCGTCCGTGTCATCGCGTCGTAGAAGACGGAGTCCCCGAACAGGTTGCTGTAGTTGTCCAGTCCGACGAACTGGAACGCCCCTACGCCCGTGTAGTTCGTGAAGGAGTAGACGAGCCCGATCACCGCCGGCCAGAGGAAGAACAGCGCGAAGAGCACGACATTGGCCGCGATGAGGACGAGCGGCGCGACGGTGTACTTGCTGCGTCTCCTGGGCGGGCTCACGGACACGTCCGAGGCGCGTTTGGTCATCTTCCTGACTCCGTGCTGGTGGATTGGGTTCCTGTGGGCTCAGGCCATGAGCCCGGCGTCGCGTGGGCGCCGGTGGACCCGGGCGGCGGTGGCTCGACCCCGCCGCCCGGGCCCACCGGCCAACGCTCAGCCGCCGACCTGCTGGTTGTAGCCGGCCACGATGTTTTCCAGGGCCTTGTCGGCCGACTGCTGGCCGTTGATCGCCTTGCCGAGCTCCGTCTTGGTCGGGTCCTCGGTGAGGCTCTTGCCCTTCAGCACCCAGTTCGTCTGCGCGCGGTTGAAGTAGCCGGAGATCGGGTCGTAGAGCGGGATCGACTCGTTGTACAGCTTGAACGCCGCCTGTGCCGCCTCGGACTTGAAGGGGTACTTCGGGTTCAGACCGCTCTCGACCGGCAGGAACCCGGACGTCTCGCACAGCGTCTGGTAGTGGGCCGGCTCGTACAGCCAGGACAGGAAGTCCTTCGCGGCGGCGGCCGCGTCGGCGTTGTTGTTGAAGCCCACCGTCATGCCGCCGCTGTTGACGTCACTGGCCTGCACCGGCTGGGCGGGAGTCGGGACACTCGCCCACTCGAACTTCTTGATGCTCTCCGAGAAGGCGGCCACCTGCCACACGCCGGACCAGTAGGCGACCACGTCACCGCTCTGGAACATGGCCGCCGGGTCGGCGCCGCTGGTCCACACCGACTTCGGCATGGTCTTGTCGTCGTTCAGCCCGACGAAGTACTTCACGGCCTTCTTGGTCGCCGCGTCCACCGAGAACTTGCCCGAGGAGTCCCCGTGGACGTACTTCCCGCCCATCTCGTACACCATGGCGCGAAGCCGGGACGGCGACTGGTCGAACGTCAGGGAGTACTTGGCCTTGGTCTTCTCCCGGACCTTGTCCGCCGCCTTGATGAACTCGGTCCAGGTCCAGGTCTTCTGGGGCGAGGTCGGGTAGGAGACGCCGGCCTTCTCGAAGAGCGACTTGTTGATGAACATGCCGGACGCGGTGACGTCCGAGGGGATGGACAGCACCTTCCCGGACGAGTCCTTGGCGAGGAAGTTGGCGTTGATGTTGTTGCTCTTCTTGTTGGCGATGGAGCTGAGGTCGATCAGCTTGCTCGACCAGATCGGGTCCAGCGCCGGCACGGCCGCCACGTCGGGCAGGGAGTTCGCCTGCGCGGCATTGTGCAGCTTCGTCGTGTAGCCGTCGTAGGGGATGTTGACGAGCTTGACCTTGACGCCGGTCTCCTTCTTGTACTGCGCCACCATCTTCTTCCAGCCCGCGTCCTGCCCCGGAACCGTGGAGATCCAGAACGTCAGCGACTTGGAAGTCCCGCCCGAGTCGGACCCCGACCCGCAGGCGGAGAGCAGAAGGGCACCTGCCGTGGCCACGGCAGCGAGGGGAACCACGCGACGTATGCCGCCGCCGAGTCGGCGGGAGCGCCGCACACCCACACTGGTCATTTTCGATCCCTTTTCGTCGTACTGGACGGAGCACGGCGCCAGCCGAGGCGGCACGGGTGCATTTTGCAGGAAATTTCGCTTTCCGGGGGCACGGCCTCGCCCGGCCGTATCGCCTTGACGGGTGGGGTCCCCGGCCATGACGGCCGACGTCGCACAAGCACGCCCTCGTGCGGCTGCCGTACTTCGCGTACGGTCGGGAGGCTCACCCGGAGTCGACGTCCCGGCCGACTCAGAAAGCGCTTGTCCGGACATTGGCAGAAGGCGGTGGAGTCCGTCAATGCTTCACTAGCACCCCATCGGTCACGGTTTGGATTCCTCGGGCCACGGCCAGCTCGGTGGCCCCTACAACGGTGCCGCTGTCACCGAGGGCGCTGCTCACGACCTCGGTGGGCCAGCTCAGCCGGGCCAGTTCCGCCCGGACGCCGGGCAGGAGCTGCGGGTTCGACCCGACGTCGCCGCCGAGGATGATCAGGCCGGGGTCGAGGACGGCCGTCGCCGCGGCGGCCAGCCGGCCGATGTCGGCGGCATGGCGGCCGACGGCGTCACACGCTCTGGCGTGTCCCGCGTCGGCGAGCGCGAAGAGCCGCTCGGCGCTGCGGGGGCGCGGCCCGTCGCCGTCCTGCCAGGCGGCCGCCGCCCGGCGCAGCAGGGAGCGCGCTCCCAGATGTTCCTCCAGCCCCTCGTGGCGCGGCTCACGGTCCTCGACCCACGGGTAGGGCAGCCGGGCCACCTCTCCGGCGGCGTGGTTCGCTCCGCGCAGCACCTGGCCGTCGATGACGACGCCGAGGCCGATGCCCACGCCGATCCGCAGGTAGCCGAAGGTGTCACGGCCGCGGGCGGCGCCTTCGTGCAGTTCGGCGAGCGCGGCGCAGTTGACGTTGTTCTCGAGGTGGACGGGCACTCCGGGCGGCAGGGCGACGGCCATGGCGTCGAACGCGGGACCGGCCTTGGCGGTCGCGGGGCGCTCCCCGGCGCCCTCCCGGCCCCCCGTGGTGACGTCGCCGACGGCTACGACGACGGCGCGCAGCGGAGCTCCCGCCGGGAGCTCCGCGAGGACCTTGGAGACGACGACGGCGGCGTCCGGCCGGGAGCCCGTGCCCTGCGCGAGCAGGGTGCCGTCCAGGGCACAGCCGCGCACCTGGGTGCGGCTGGGGCCGAGGTCGACGGCGAGTACGGCGCCGGCTGCCGTCCCGAGGCCGTAGACCGCGGCGGACCGGCCGGTGCCGCCGGAGGCGGTGCCGGAGCAGGCGGCGAGTCCGGCGGCCTCGAGCTCGGCCACGGCGGAGGAGACGGTCGGTTTGGAAAGACCGGCCCCGGCCGCCAGTTGGGGGCGGGTGGCCTCGCCCGCCGCGGCCAGTACGGCGAACACGGCGCGGGCGCTCTCGCTCAGGTGCATGGTCTCCCCAGTCGTACCGCGGCGATCGGGCCGCGAGGGTTCGTTCGGCATCCGTGTCCGAACCGCTTGACGCACCCTTATTCGTTAGTTAATTTCCTAACGAAGTCAAGCGGTACTCGCCTACCGCAGCCAGCCGAGGCCCGTCCCGGGGCTTCCCGAACATACTCCAGTCCTGTCTGTCCGGGCACGGTTCGCCCACCGTCGCAAGCGAACGCAACGACGAAAGAGGCTCCGTGCAGGACTCCACGCCCGTCGCGGTCGGTATCGACGTGGGCGGCACCAAGACCCATCTCCGTGCGGGGACGGGTTCCGGCGCCGATCACGTCCGTACGAGCAGCGGATGGCGGCCACACGACCCTGTGGCCGCCGCCGCGTGGCTGACCGCGCTGGTCCACGACGCCCTTCCCTTCGGTACCCGCCCGTCCGCCGTCGCGGTGGGCGGGCACGCCTGTGAGACGCCCCGGCAGTGCGAGGCCCTCCGTGTCGTACTCCAGGAACGGCTTCAGGTGCCGTGCCTGGTCGTCGGTGACGCCGAGCTCCTCGTGCCCGCCGCCGGCCTGGACCAGGGCGTCGGTCTCGTCGCCGGGACCGGTTCGGTGGCGGTCGGCCGGCTCCCCGACGGCAGTCCGGTGCAGGTCGGCGGCTGGGGTGCCGTGCTCGGCGACGAGGGCGGCGGCGCCGGTCTCGTCCGTGAGGCGGCCCGTGCCCTCTGGGCCGCGCATGATCGCGGGGAGGCCCCCGACGCGCTGGCCGACCGGCTCGTCACCGCCTTCGGAGTGAGTGAAGTCCCCGCTCTCGGCGCGGCGTTGGAGAGCGCCACGGACGCGTCGGCCGAGTGGGGGCGGCACGCTCCCGTCGTGTTCGCGGCGGCCGAGGACGGTTCCCGGATCGCCCGCGAGGTGATCGCGGACGGGGGCCGTGCGCTCGCCGCTCTCGTGGTCCGGCTCGCCGAGCGCGGTGCCTTCGTCGACGATGTCGTGATCGCGGGCAGCACGGTCCTGCGCCAGCCCACCCTGTATGAAGCGTTCGCCTCCGCCCTCGCCGCGGCGCTGCCGTCGGCGCGGCCCCGCCCGCTCGACGTGCCGCCGGTCGAGGGGGCGGTGGCGCTTGCACAATCCCTCCTTCGATCGGTCAGCCTCTGATCACCACGTGGTCATCAAGTGGTCATGAACCGGTCACGCGTCACCCCCAGTCTCTGCCCGAAGATCGTTCACCTTGAAAGGAGCGGCACCCGCATGCCGTCATCAGCCGGGCACCACAGCACCAACCGGCGTGTCTTCCTGAGGAACTCACTCGGCGCCTCGGCGGGTCTCCTCGCCGCTCCGACCGTCGCCACCTGGTGGAAGGCCCCCGGAGCCCGGGCCGCCACCTCCCCCGCGGCCTTCGTCGACGACTACACCACCAACGTCACGTCCAACCTCACCCCCGAGACCAACGCGGTGATCCGCGCCCTCGGTGGCTTCGCCGAGGTGTGGAAGACCGGCGCCGAGTGGGACACGGGCACCCCGCTCATGCCCGAGGTGCTGCGCGCCAACATGCGCTACTGCGCGCGCATCACCTCCCGCCGCACGGACGCGCAGGCCCGCGAGGCGTTCGTCTTCGACCGGCAGCACCAGAGTTACGCGATGATCGCCGCCCTGGGCCCGCTCGCCGAGCTGTACAAGTCGGGGGCCAAGGCGGTCACCTCCATCACCAGCGCCCCGGACGGCACCCCTTCGGGCAAGATCAACGACGCCGTTCCGGCCGACGCGCCCGCCGGTTCCGCGCTCGGCGCGGGCAGTTACGACTCGGACCTCGGGCAGGTGGCCAAGCTGGTCGACACCGTGCGCGGCCCGTTCGCCTCGGGCAACCCGGCCAAGTTCGCCTTCCAGTACCCCCGCCCGTGGCGGATGAACGAGGACAGCGAGGTCGTCGACACCGGAAAGACGGACGCGCTCGGCTTCCCGGTGTACGACTCCGACGTGATCGTGGCCCCGCAGCTGCTGTGGCAGCGCGGCACGAACGGCGCGGAGGACGGCGGCTTCCCCAGCGGCCACACCAACGCCTTCCACCTGGCCGCGCTGGCGTACGCGTACGCGGTGCCCGAGCGCTTCCAGGAGCTGGTGACCCGCGCCTTCGAGCTGAGCCACACCCGCATCATGTCGGGCATGCACTCCACGGTCGACGTCCTGGGCGGACGCACCATGGCCACGGCCCTGGCCGCCGCCGCGCTCGCCGACCCGAAGAACGCCGACCTCAAGGCCGCAGCACGGAAACAGGCAGCGGAGTACTTCCAGCAGCGGACGGGCACGACGGCCGACACCCTGTACGCGTACGCGCACGCGGCGGGCGCGGACACCGACCCCTACGCCGACCGGGACGTCAACGCCCGCGCGGTCGAGCCCCGGCTGACGTACGTCCTCACCCGGCACGGCCGCTCCACACCGCTGACCGTGCCCAAGGGCGCGGAGGTGCTGCTGGAGACGCGGCTGCCGTACCTGGAAGCGGCGCAGCGGCGCGAGGTGCTGCGCACGACCGCCCTGCCGTCGGGGTACGTGCTGCTCGACGGCTGGGAGCAGTGGGGCCGGCTGAACCTGTTCGCGGCGGCCGACGGATACGGCGCCTTCGAGGCGGACGTGCACGTGACGATGGACGCGGCGGGCGGCGGCTTCGGCGCGGCCGACACCTGGCACAACGACATCTCCGGCCCCGGCGGCCTGGTCAAGAGCGGCAGCGGCTCGCTGACGCTGGCGGGCGCCAACCGGTACACGGGCGGCACCACCGTGAAGGAGGGTGTGCTGGCCGCGGGCTCGAAGGAGGCCTTCGGGCGCGGTGACGTCCGGGTGGCGGGCGGCACGCTGGCCACGGGCGACAACACCGTCCGGGTGCGCGGCGGTTACGCGCAGGCCGGCGTCCTCGACGTCACGCTGGACCGCGGTACCGATCCCGCCCTCGCGGTGGACGGCCTTGCGGTCCTGGAGCGGGGCAGTTCGCTGGTGGTCCGGTTCGACGCCAAGCAGTCGCCGCGCCCCGGCAGCACGGTGGCGGTCATCGGGGCGCGGTCCCTGCAGGGCCGGTTCGCCGAGGTCACCGTCGCCGCCGAGGGCTGGCGGGCCGAGCAGGTCTTCACGGCGCACGGCCTGTCGGTACGACTGACAAGGAGCTGACGAACCGTCAAGCCTGAGTACGGGACTCCAGGTCGAGACGGGTGTCGTTGCCGTAGACGCCCGTCTCGTCCCCCCGGATCCCGTACCAGAGCTGGAAGCGGGCGACGGCCTCGGTGAGCGTGGAATCGTACGTACCGCTGGTCGGACCGTTGTCGTACACGTTCGGGATCTTGCGCAGCCGCTCCTGGAGCTCGGTGACCTCCGCTCCTGTGTCGCCCTCGCGGAGGGTGCCCGGGCCGTCCGGGTCCTCCGCCTGCTGCGGGGGTGGCGCCGAGCCGGTTGCGGTCGGGGTCGGCTCTTGCGTCGGGGTGCTGGGGCGCGCCTCGTCGCTCGAGTCGCCGCCGGGCACCAGCAGGGCGGCGCCGAAGCCGATCAGAGCCGCCGCGGCCACGCCGACGACGACCGCGGCACGGCGTAGATCCACACCGCCCGCTCGCTGTGCGGTGTCACGCCTCCGGTCCTGCCGGCGGCCCGCGTCCGCGCTGAAGTCCTCCCCCATCCGGACGGGCGGGAGTTCCTCGGTCTCCGGATCGGGCAGGATGCGCTCGCGCGCCGGCGGGACCGGGACAGCCTCGTAGTCGTCGCCGGGAGCGGGTCCCGGCGGGGCCTGCTGCTCGGTCCTCGCGCGGTCCTGCTCGAACTCCCGCAGCAGTTCCGCCAGTGCCTCCGTCCGCCGACGGCGCATGACATAGGTGGGTTCGATCGGGCGACGCCTCGCCGTCTGCCCCGATTCGGGCGGTGTCGACACACTGCTCTCCTTCCGTGCCAGCGGTCTCCCGCCATCCCCGAGGAGTGATACGGGGCCGCCGACCGGAGAGTTCAAACGGGCGCGGCGTGTGTGCCGGTGTGCGCTCAGGCTCCGTGCGCCCGCTCGACGAAGCGGTCCAGGTGCTCGGGGGCCGGGCGCAGCACGCCGTCCCGTACGGCGAGGGCGGTGGCCTCGGCGCGGGAGGCGGAGCCGGTCTTGCGGAGCAGGTGCTCGATGTGGCTGTGCACGGTGCGCGGGGAGAGGAACAGGGCCTGGGCTATGGCCTGGTTGGTGTCCCCCGTGGCCGCGCGGGTGAGTACCTCCAGCTCGCGGGGGCTGAGTCCGTACGGCAGTGCGGTGGGCGTCTCGTGCACCAGGACCGCCTCGCCGAGAAGGTCCGAGCCCGTGGTGTGCCGGTGGAGGGCGACGCGGTACCAGGTGCCACAGGCCGGCCACAGCAGCCGCAGGCGCTGACCGCCCGTGTCCGCGAAGGCGCTCACCAGGCGGCCGAACTCGTCGTCCTTCAGTACTGCGGCGCGCTCGCGGCCGGGCAGGTCGACGATCCGGCCGGCCGCCACGAGGCTCGCGGCGCCCTCCGCCGGGAGGCCGTGCAGGTCGCCGGTGCGTGCCGTGGGGTCGGCGAGCGCGGCGAGCGCCGGCATGACGGAGGCGAGGAGCCTGCGGGCCTCGGTGTCGTAGGCGTCCGCGCCCTCCGTGGAGAGGTGGACCATGCCGACGATCCGGTCGTGGTGGCGCAGGGCTCCCGTCATCCCGTCACGGAACCCGGAGGGGCGCACCCGCTCGGCGTAGAACCAGCCGTTGCGGAAGCGCTGCCCGCTGTCGTCGGCGTCCTCGGAGATGGACGGCGGCACGTCCTGCCGTACGACGTTGCGGTACCAGGGCGTGGCCACGAACTCGGCGGCCAGCGCTTGCGAGGTCTCGGCGGTGTAGCCGGCGCCGGCCACCTGTACATGCGCTCCGGTGAGCGGGTCGATCCCCAGGAGGGTCGCCGCGTCGAGGGGCAGCGCGCGGGCGAGTTCGCGCAGCGCCTCGGCGCAGGCGGCCGCGGTGTCGCGTTCGCGGGTGAGCATGCCGATGCGGGTGGCGGCCGCGATCTGGTGGTGACTGAGCATGCGAGCCTCCGGGGCCCTGGAGCACGGTCTTCGTTTGGGCCCTAACGATAGGCCCGAGTGTGGTGCCGGACAAGGCGTCGCGCAGCCGGCATGGGGTCAGCCGCGCACAGTCGGCATGTGTACGGCGCCCACAGTCGGTATTTGTACGGATGGTGGCGTGGGGCGCGGGGGTCTTTCCTGGTCGCCACAGCCTGACGCCCGCCATGACGGGCCCGTCTCCTGGAGGACCCCGCCATGATCACGCCCCGGTACGCCGCCGACTCGGCGACCTCGCGCAGACAGTTCCTCTCTTGGTCCGCTGCCGCCGTCGCGGCCACCGCGCTGACCGCGGCCGGCTGCGCGGCACCCGACGGTTCGTCGGCGTCCGAGAAGGCGGCCGCAGACGGCACGGCGTCCACCGCCGCACGGCTGACGAAGATCGGCCTGGACTACCCCTTCACCCAGCTCCCGCTCTACTCGACGCTGGTGAAGCTCTCCACCACCGCCGCGAAGAAGCACGGGATCTCGCTCCTCACCACCAACGACGCGGGCAGCGCCGACACCCAGGCCACCAATCTCAACACCTGGGTCGCGCGGAAGGTCCCGGCCATCGTGTCGTTCCCGATGGTCTTCGAGGCCGCCGAGCCCGTCGCGAAGGCCGCGCTGGACGCGGGGCTGATCTGGGTGACGTACGGCGGCACGCTGGAGCACCAGAGCGCCGACATCCAGTTCAGCTTCCGCGAGGGCGGCACGCTGCTCGGTGAGGCGGCGGCGCAGTGGGCGAAGGAGCGGCTCGGCGGGAAGGGCAAGGTCGCCTTCCTCACCGACAGCACGATCGAGCTGGGCCGGGAACGCACCAAGGGCATGATCGACGCCTTCACGAAGCTGGCGCCCGGCGTGGACGTGGTCGCCCGCGAGCAGGCCATCGACCCGGACACCGGACTGGCGAAGACCAAGGCCATCCTGGCCCGGCACCCGGATCTCAACATCGTCCTCGGCGTCACGGACGCGGCCGCGTACGGCGGGTACAAGGCGCTCCAGCAGGCCGGCCGTTCGAAGGACCACGCGAAGACGTTCGTCGGCGGCCAGGACGGTGCCGCGCCCTCCCTGCTGGCGATCAGGCAGGGCACCTTCTACCGGGCCTCGGCCGCCCTCGCGCCCAAGGCCATCGCGAGCGCCATCGTCGACGTACCCCGCGCGGTCGCCGCCGACAGGAAGAACCCCAGCGCCCAGGTGCCGATCACGCTGGTCCAGCGCGGCGACACGAAGGAGATCGACACGCTGCTCGCCCAGAACGGGCCGGGCCCGTCATGACCGAGCCGAGCCTGAGGATCCGCGGACTGAGCAAGTCGTTCGGCGGAGTACGGGCCCTGGGCGGCGTGGACCTGACCGTGCCGATGGGACAGGTCCACGCCTTGCTCGGCCACAACGGAGCGGGCAAGTCCACCCTCATCAAGTGCCTGGGCGGGGCGTTCCCGCCGGACGCGGGCACGATCGGGGTCGGCGGGAGGACGTACACGCGCCTCAGCCCGCGCGAGTCGATCGCGGCGGGCGTGGCGATCATCTTCCAGACGCTGAGCGTGGTCGACGCGCTGACGGTGGCCGAGAACATCTTCCTCGGCCAGGAGTGGACCCGGTTCGGGCGGATCGACCGGAAGGCCCAGGAGGAGGTCGCCGCCGGACTCCTGGAGCGAGTCGCGGCCAGGTGCTCGCCGCGTGACCGGGTGGGTGATCTGCCCATGGGCCAGCGGCAGTTGGTGGAGATCGCCAAGGCGCTCAGCCGCAGCGCCTCCGTTCTCGTCCTGGACGAGCCGACCGCCGCGCTCTCGGGCGCCGAGAGCGACGCCCTGGCGGAACGCGTCGAGGACCTGCGCGCCCAGGGCCTGGCCATCGTGTACGTCACCCACCTCCTGTCGGAGGTCGAACGACTCGCGGACGCGGTGACCGTACTGCGGGACGGGCGGGTCGCCCACCACGCGCCCATGACGGGGCAGACGCGACGCGAGCTGGTGCGGGCGATCGTGGGGCGGGCTGTGGGGGACGAGGCCGGTGCGGAGGGCTCCGCACCGGCGAGGGAGCACGGCAGAGGCGTCCACGCCGGGAGTGCGGACGCGACGCCCCGGGCCCCCGACGGCACGGCACCGAACGAACCGGGCGAGGTCGCGGGCGTCGGCACGCCTTCGGACGGGCCGACCGAAGCGCCCGGTGACGGCCCTGCGGTCGAACAGGCGAAGCCCGACGCCGACAGGGCCCTGAACGCAGCGGTCAGTGGTGCTGACGGCGAGGGCGTGGCCGGCACGGTCGAAGCGATCGTGGACGACGCCGCAGGCGAAGCCGCAGAACCCGACGGCCTCGGGGCCCGGGACCGCACGGGTGGCGATACCGAGGACGAAGGGCCGGCCGCAACAGTCGGCGCGACAGCCACCGACGGCGGCCGGCCGCCCGCCGAACAGGTCGTATCCGTCGCCGCCCGGACGCCCCGGCGGCCCGACGCCCCTCCGGCCCCGCCCCGTCTCACCGTGGACGGTCTGTGCGGCCCCGGGTTCGGGCCCGTCTCGTTCGCGGTGGCCGAGGGCGAGCGGGTCGGGCTGTACGGGCTCATGGGCTCCGGGCGTACGCGGCTGCTGGAGACCCTGTTCGGCGGGCGGCGGGCCACGGGCGGTGCCGTACGGGTCGGGGAGCGTGCCGTCGTGATCACCCGGCCCGCCCAGGCGCTGGCCGCCGGGATCGCGCTCGTGCCCGGGGACCGGCGCCGGCAGGGGCTGTTCCCGACGCTCAGCGCGCAGGACAACGCGCTGCTGCCCGCGGTGCGCCCGCTGGCCCGCAACGGAGTGCGGGCGCTGGGCGCCGAGCGCCGGGTCTTCGAGGCGGTGGCCGATGCGATGGGGCTGCGGCCCGCCCGGCCGAAACTCGCGGCGGGCGCCTTCTCCGGAGGCAACCAGCAAAAGCTCGTCCTCGCCCGGTGGATCAACGGCGTCCATGGTGTGGACGTACTGCTGCTGGACGAACCGAGCCAGGGCGTCGACGTCGGCGCCCGGCAGGAGATCCACCAGGTGGTGTCGTCGCTCGCCGCGGAGCGGAAGGCGGCCGTTCTGTTCGCTTCCAGTGACCCCGAGGAGATCGTCGCCCTCGCCGACCGGTGTCTCGTCGTCGCCGGAGGCCGGATCGTCGGCGAACTGTCCGGCGCCCGCCTCACCGAACAGGCCCTGTTGTCGGCCGTCCACCAGGCCGGGACAGATCCCGTGCCCCCTGTGTCGCCCTCGCCCGTCCAAGGAGCAGCATGACCACCGTCGACCGCGCCCTCGGGCGCCCCCGTGCGTTCGCCCCGGTCGGCCTGACCGTCGTACGGCGCCACCCCCTGATCGCCGTGCTCGCCGTCATGGTGCTGGTGTTCCAGCTGGCCACGGGCAGTTTCCTCGACGCGTCCAACCTGTCGGGCATCGCCACCGACGCCGCCACCCTCGCCATCGTGGCCGTGCCGTTGGCGCTGCTGGTCATCAGCGGCTACCTCGACCTGTCGGTCGGTTCCACGCTCGCCCTCGGCGGCCTGGTGGCGGGCTGGCTGGCCGGACAGGGCCAGTCCCCGGTCGTGGCCGTGCTGGGCGCGCTGGCCGCCGGTGCGGCGGTGGGTGCCGTGAACGGCGTGCTGTGCTGCTACCTCGGTCTGTCGGCGTTCATCGTGACGCTCGGCATGCTGACCGCCGTACGGGGCCTGGCGCAGCAGCTCTTCCCCCTGCCGCTGAGCGGCTTCGGCTCCGGGTTCGCCTGGCTGGGCGGCTCCCGGATCGCCGGTGTCGCCGCACCGGTCGTCATCGCCGGGCTCGTCCTGGTGGCGGGCGCCCTGTTCCTGGCGCTCACCCCGGGCGGACGGCACGTGTTCGCGATCGGCGTCAACCGGGAGGCCGCTCACCTGTCGGGCATCAACATCCGCCGTACGCCCTTCGCCCTCTTCGTGGTGACGGGCGTGGCGGCGGCGCTGGCCGGGGCCATCAAGGCGTCGGTGCTGGACAGCGCGGTCGCCGGGACCTCGGGCGCCGGGTTCGAACTGACCGTGCTGACCGCCGTCCTGCTGGGCGGGGTCGCGCTCACCGGCGGCTCCGGCTCGGTTCTCGGCGTCCTCCTCGGCGTGCTGTTCCTCGGCAGCCTGCAGAACGGGCTGACACTGCTGAACGTGCCGACGTTCTGGCAGCAGATGGCCCAGGGAGTCGCCCTGGTGGCGGGCGCGGCGCTCGCGTACTTCGCGCCGCGGACGCGGTAGCCCATACCCCTGTATCCGCCCGACTCGCACCAATAACTCATACGAACTCATACGAACTCATACGAAAGAGGTCCGCGTGAGCGACACCGCTCCCACCCTCGTCCTGACAGGCGGTCAAGTACTCACCGTCGACGGCGGTTTCACCGTCACCGAAGGCGTGGCCGTACGCGGCCGGGACATCGTCGCCACCGGAAGCGACACCGAGATGCGTGCCCTGGCCGGACCGGGCACCCGGATCGTCGAGCTGGCCGGCCGGACCGTGCTGCCCGGCATCAACGACTCGCACCTGCACGGCGCGGCGTACGGGATGACGAAGCCGCCGTTCGCCATCGACGTGGGCTACCCCGCGGTGGGGTCGATCTCCGGCATCGCCGCCGCCGTGGGCGGTGCGGTGCATGCCGCCCGGCCCGGCGAGTGGATCGTCGGCCTGGGCTGGGACCCCGGCTATCTGGCCGAGTGCCGCGACGATCCCCGGCGTTTCCCCCATCGCCGCGACCTGGACGCGGTGGCGCCGGACAACCCGGTCTGTCTGACGGACTTCTCCTCGCACATGGTGTGGGCCAACAGCGAGGCCCTGCGCCGGTGCGGGATCGACGCGGACAGCGCGCCTCCGCCCGGTGGTGTCATCGACGTCGACGGCGCCGGGGAGCCCACCGGCATCCTGCGCGAGGCCGCCGGGCGGCTCGTCCAGGCGGCGCTGCCCTCCCCCACCGTCGCCCAGCGCCGCCAGGCCATCCAGAACGTGATCCGCGAACTGCACGCGCGGGGCATCACCAGCTACACCGAGCCCGGCCTCGGCCCCGGCGGCGCCGGAACCCTCTTCGGGGGCCTGAGCACCGACAACTGGACCGCGTACGCCGAACTCGCCGAGGCAGGTGAACTCGACGCCCGCGTCAGCGTGTTGCTGCTGCCCGCACCCATGGGCGGCTCGGCCGACGACCTGCGCAAGGGCCTGGCGGAACTGCGCCGCCCGGAGTCCGCGGATCCGCGGGTGCTGCGCGCGATCGGTGTCAAGATCTTCGCCGACGGGGTGCCGCCGAACCGTACGGCCTGGATGAAGGAGCCCTACGCCGAGGGCGGCCACGGCGGACTGTGTGTGCACGGCGAGACGCCCGCGCTCCAGGTCGGCGAACTGCGCGAGATGATCCGCCTCGCCCACGAGGCCGGCTTCCAGCTCGGGGTGCACGTCACCGGTGACCTGGCCATCGACACGGTGGTGGACGCGTTCGCCGACGCCCACGCCCTGGTGCCCCGGCCGGACGCGCGGCACTACGTCATCCACGGCGACTTCATCGGCGCCGACAGCCTGGGACGGCTGGCCGCGAACGGCTGGGGCGTCAACATGAACCCGGCGATCAAGTGGACGGTGTCGGACCTGATGGACACGGTCGTGGGCGCCGAGCGCTCGGCCTACCAGTGGCCGGTGCGGTCCGCCGTCGAGGCGGGTGTGAAGGTGTGCGCCAGTTCCGACGCTCCGATCACCGAGCCCGACTGGCGCCAGGGCGTGGCCTCGATGCTGCTCCGCGAGTCGAAGGCGAGCGGCAGGCCCAGCGGACCCGAGCAGTGCGTGCCCCTCGCCGAGGCGCTGCGCGCCTACACCGCGACCCCGGCGTGGCAGGACTTCGCCGACACCTGGAAGGGCACGATCGAGCCGGGGAAGGTCGCGGACCTGTGCGTCCTGGACCGGCCGCTGCTGGACCTCGATCCGCACGCCGTCACCGAGGCGCAGGTGGATCTCACGGTGTTCGACGGCCGTGTCGTCTTCGAACGCTGACCCCGTCTCCAGGCCCGAAAGCCACCGTACAATTTGATCCCGAACGACCGAACGGCGCAGAACGGGCCGTCCGGCGCAGTCGACGAGGACCGAAGGAGCGCCCGTGCCCGGCCAGCGATCCATCACCGAAGCCGAGAAGCTCGCCGCGGCGAAGCTGGGAGGTTTCCCGGTCCGCCGGGACCAGATGGCGGCCGTGGCCAACATCTACCGCGCCGCGTCGGCCGTACGGCAGCACCTGGAGAACTCCGTGCTCCGGAGTTCCGACCTGACCTGGACGGCCTTCGTGGTGCTGTGGGTGGTCTGGGTGTGGGGCGAGTCGGAGACACGGCACGTGGCGGAGGAGGCGGGGATCTCCAAGGGCACGCTGACCGGGGTGGCCCGCACCCTGGAGTCCCGTGGGCTGGTGCAGCGGGCCGGTCACCCCTCCGACGGCCGGCTGGTCCTGCTGAGCCTCACCGACAAGGGCGAGGACCTCATGCAGCGGGTGTTCCCGGCGTTCAACGAGGAGGAGGCCTTCGTCACGGAGGGGCTGAGCGACGCGGAGTGCCGGACCCTCGCGGAGGGCCTGCGCCGGGTCGTGCTGCAGGTCGAGGAGCGCGGTGAGGAGAGGCGGCACGAGTTGCTGGACGGCGCCGATCCGGCACCGCGGCGCAGCGGACGCCGCCCCAAGGCCTGACCGCCGGGGGACGGTAGTGCGAGCCGACGATCTCGTCCCGCTGGGGCGGACGGGACTGCGGGTCAGCCGTCTCGGCCTGGGTCTGGCGTCGCTGGGCGGACTCTTCGCGCCCGTGCCGCAGGAGCAGGCCGCCGCCACGCTCGACCGGGCCTGGCAGTTGGGCATGCGGCTCTACGACACGGCACCGGTCTACGGTTACGGCCGTTCGGAGGCCCGCACCGGCGCGGCTCTCGCGTCCCGGCCGCGCGACGCCTACGTCCTGTGCACGAAGGTCGGCCGGATCATCGAGCCCGGAGGCACCGACACACAGCCGATCTGGGCGGATCCTCCGCCGGGGGTGGGGCCCCGCCTCGACTACTCGTACGCCGGGGTGATGCGCTGCGTCGAGGAGAGCCTGGAGCGGCTGGGGCTCGACCGCGTCGACGTGCTCCACGTCCACGACCCGGACGAGGACTTCGCGACCGCCGTCGGCGATGCCTACCGGGCCCTGGCCGATCTGCGGGCGCGGGGCGTGATCGGGGCGGTGTCGGTCGGTGTGAACCACGCGCCGGTCGCCGCGGCGTTCCTGCGTGCCGCCGCCCCGCCGGGGCCCGACTGCGTCCTGTTGGCCGGGCGGTACAACCTGCTCGACCAGTCGGGGCTCGACGAGCTGCTGCCGCTGTGCGCCGAGCGCGGTGTCGCCGTCATGGCGGCGGGTGTCTACCAGTCGGGGCTGCTCGCCGACCCTCGCGCGGGCGCGCCCCACGGCTACGACACGGTCCCCGCCGAACTCGCGGCGCGTGTACGGGAGTTGCGTTCCGTGTGCGCCGACTTCGGGGTGCCCCCGCTGGCGGCGGCCGTGCAGTTCCCTTTCGGGCACCCGGCGGTCACGAGCGTGGTCGTCGGCGCCCGCTCACCGGAGGAGGTGGACGGCACGGTCGCGTATCTGAACCATCCAGTTCCGGCGGGCTTCTGGGCCGCCCTCACCGCGAGGGGACTGCTCCCCGAAGGGACCCCGCCACCACCCGCCACGTGACGGCACGCGCAGCCACTGGCCCGCGCCGCGTCACCCGCGCCCGACCACGGCGTTCCCCACGGGAGCGGCCGGAAACGGCACCGTCGCCCACCTGAACCACCCGGCTCCGGCAGGATTCTGCACCGCCCTCACCGCGAGGGGACTGCTCCCCGAAGGGACCCCGCGCCACCACCCGCCACGTGACGGCACGCGCAGCCACTGGCCCGCGCCGCGTCACCCGCGCCCGACCACGGCGTTCCCCACGGGAGCGGCGGGGAGCAGGGCCGCGACCTCCCAGCCCTGGCCCTCCTCGCGGGGCCGGGCCCGGAGTCGGCCGCCGAGGGCGGTGACCCGCTCGGTGAGTCCGACGAGGCCGAAGCCGCCGCCCCGGGCGGCCTCCGGGAGCGACGCGCCGCCGCGTCCGTCGTCACGGACCACGACCTCCAGGGCACCCGCGGCGTACCGCAGGCCCACCGTGACCTCGGTGGCGTCGGCGGCGTGACGGCGTACGTTCGTGAGGGCCTCCTGCACCACCCTGAAGGCGGCGGCCTGCACCTCGTGCGGCAGGTCGTCCGGCACCGCCGGTTCCCGGTGCAGCACGGGCTTGCGCCCGTCGACTCCGCCGACCCCGTCGAAGCCGTCGACCAGGTCGGTGACGGCTGCCAGGTCGCCGACCGGGCGGCGATCGGCGGACTCGGTCTCGTCGTCGTGCTCGCGCAGGACACCGACCGTGCGGCGCATCGACGCGAGCGCCTCGGTGGCGGCCCGCTCGATGCCCGCGAGTACCGGGTCGAGCCGATCCCAGGTCTCGTCAGGGGTGGTCCCCGCCTCGCCGCTTCCCTCGGCTCCGGTCGCCGCCATCATGCGGGCCACCTGCGCCTGCACCAGGATCCCGGTGACGTGGTGGGCGACGAAGTCGTGCAGGTCGGCGGCCATGGCGAGCCGCTCGGCCCGTCGGGTCTCGGTGACGGCCACCGTCCGGCGGTTGTCCAGGGTGCGGACGTAGGCGGCCAGTCCCGCCGTACAGCCGCCCAGCAGCAGGATCACGGCGAGCACTCCGGAGGCGCTCGGGTCGGGCTCCACGAGGTAGTACGGCAGCGGCAGCGCGAGCAGCACGACACCGATGAGCACCCCGCAGATCAGCGCCCCCCGAGGCGAGCACGTCCGGACGGCGACGAACAGCAGGCACAGCAGCAGCGCCGACAGGCCCGGGCCCCAGCCGCCCTTCTGGCCGAGGGCGACGAGGGTGAGCAGGTACGCGGCGGTGACGAGCGCGGGTACGGCCGTGCGCACCTCCGGTGTGAGCCGTGCCGGGCGTCGGCGGACCGGCCACAGCACCGCCGCCAGCCCGACGGCCAGGACCGGCAGGTGCAGCAGCGGGTCGGCCGAGTCGGTCCCCAGGATCAGCAGGTCGCCGCAGCAGGCGATGAGCAGCACGATAATGCCGCCGACACGGACACAGCCGTGTTGTCGGGGAGCCTTCCCCGGGCGGGCGGTGTCGCCGACCACGGGGTCCTTGGTGTCGAGCGCGAGGTTCACGCGGATCAGAGTAAGGAGCGACCGGGGCCCCCGTATCGGCCGTAAGACCGAGGTGGAGGCGTGGCGAGATCCCGGCGACCCGGCCGTTCGGCCGAGGCGGGGCCGCCCGCCGACGGGAGAGGGTGGGGCCCGCAGGACTGGCGAGTTCTGCAGGACTGGCGAGTGCTGAGGGAGATCGACGTCAGGCATGATGCGCCCATGACCGACCGCACCCCGATCCGCGTCCTGATCGCCGACGATCAGGACATGGTCCGCACCGGCTTCCGCTTCTTCCTCGACGCGCAGCCGGACATCACCGTGGTCGCCGAGGCCTCCGACGGGGAGACGGCCGTGCGGCTGGCCCGCGAGGTGCGGCCGGAC
The DNA here is from genome assembly GCF_009377185.1 of Streptomyces spongiae. Classification (GTDB taxonomy): domain Bacteria; phylum Actinomycetota; class Actinomycetes; order Streptomycetales; family Streptomycetaceae; genus Streptomyces; species Streptomyces spongiae. The sequence continues at coordinate 5,786 of NZ_VJZC01000061.1, read as the reverse complement.
GTGTGTCTGCTGGACATCCGCATGCCCAGGATGGACGGTCTGGAGGCCACGCGGCTGCTGGCCGGGCCCGATGTGTCCGACCCGCTGCGGGTGGTCGTGGTCACCACCTTCGACCTCGACGAGTACGTGTACGGCGCGCTGCGCGGCGGTGCCTGTGGCTTCCTGCTCAAGGACTCCGGGCCGACACTGCTGGCCGAGGCCGTGCGCGCCGCGGCGGTGGGCGACTCGCTGGTGTCGCCGTCCATCACGGTCCGGCTGCTCAAGCATGTGACGGCGGGGCCGGAGCAACCGGCGGCGCCGGCCGTCCCGGCGCCCCGGGAGGCGCTCACCGACCGCGAGCTCGACGTCGTCCGCCTGGTGGCCCTGGGCCACACCAACGCCGAGATCGCCGCGTCCATGTTCGTCTCCCTGTCCACGGTGAAGACGCACCTCGGGAGCATCCAGCTCAAGCTCACCGCCCGCAACCGCGTGGAGATCGCCGCCTGGGCCTGGCAGACGGGACACGCGGGCAACCCGTCCTGAGGCCCCCGAGGGCGGCAACGGGCCGGTGCCGAAAACCAGTTGGGGTTCTGACGCGCCCGCATCAAGATTGCGGGCGGTGGCGTGTCGCCGCCCGACGGGAGGATCGGAACGCGTGATGAGGACGCATCGGCTCGGACGCAGCACGGTCGAGGTCACGGAGCTCGGTTTCGGCGGCGGTCCGCTCGGCGGGCTCTTCGAGCCGCTGGACGACGACACCGCGGCCCAGGCGCTGGCGGCGGCCTGGTCGGCGGGGATCCGCTACTTCGACACGTCGCCGCACTACGGGATCGGCCACTCCGAGCGCCGTGTCGGCGAGCTGCTGCGGACGAAGCCCCGCGGGCAGTTCACGCTGTCGACGAAGGTCGGCCGCCTGCTCGTGCCGCAGGATCCGGCGGGCCGCAGGGACGAGAGCTTCGAGGTGCCCGCCACGCACCGTCGGGTGTGGGACTTCTCCCGCGACGGCGTGCTCCGCAGCGTCGAGGACTCCCTCACCCGGATGGGGGCCGACCGCGTCGACGTGCTGTTCCTCCACGACGCGGAGCAGCACTTCGAGAGCGCGCTGCGGGACGGCTTCCCGGCCCTGGCCGAGCTGCGCGCGCAGGGGGTGGTGGGTGCCGTCGGCGCGGGCATGTACGACCCCGCGAAGCTGACCACGCTGGTGCGGGAGACCGACGCCGACGTGGTCATGCTGTCCGGCCGCTACACGCTGCTCGACCACAGCGCGCTCGACGACCTGCTGCCGTCGTGCGCCGACCGCGGTGTCTCCGTGCTCGCGGCGTCGGTCTTCAACTCCGGCCTGCTCGCCACGCCCCGGCCCACCGACGGTGCGCGCTTCGACTACGCTCCGGCCTCGCCCGGACAGCTGCGGCGGGCCCACCTCGTCGCCGACGTCTGCGAGGCCCACGGCGTGACGCTCCCGCAGGCCGCGATCGCCTTCCCGCTGTTGCACCCGGTCGTCGCCTCAGTCGTGCTCGGCATGCGGTCGGCTCAGGAGGTACGGCGCAACGTCGCCTCGTTCGCGGCGGCCGTGCCGTCGGGACTGTGGGACGACCTGCGCGGCGCGGGTCTGCTGGACGAGCGGGCACCCACGCGCCGCTGAAACCGGGCGTCACCAGTACCAGAAGCCGGGCGTCAGTACCTGAAGCGGGGCGTCACGTCCTGCCGGGCCCGCCGCCGAACGAGCCGCTCGACCCGGGGGCCCAGCGGCGGCGTGTCTGGTCCTCGCTCGGCTTGCTCCCGGAGGCGTGGAGGTCGTGCGGCCTGAGCCGCTCGCTCTCGTCCCCCGCCCTGGGGACCTCGTCGGGCTCGCGCATCTGCCGGGTCTCGTGGACGGGCCCGGACTCCGGCAGCGTGGGATGTTCGCCGCGCCCGGGCGGTCCCGGCTCGCGGCGTCGGGTTTTCATGCCGAACCGAACCGCCCAGACCAGCGCGCCGACGAGGACGAGACCGGCGACGAGGATCGCGGTCACACCGCCCGCGTTCGTCGCGGCGGCTTCGTACTGGATCATGGTCATGTACGGCGAGTACCCCGGTGGGGCCGGTGGATACTCCGGTCGCCCCTCTGACGGCGGACAAGGCGCGTGGCGCGGGCGGCTTTTCGCGAGGTCGGCGATAGCGTCGCCACGCCGCTCCCGGCGAGGAGGACGATGACCGAACTGTCAGAGCGCGCCGGCACAGCCCGCCGACGGACCGCCCCGGCCACCCCCTTCGGCCGCACGCTGCTGCGCTGGGCCACCACCACCGATCACAAGGTGATCGGGCGCCTCTACATGGTCACGGCCTTCTGCTTCTTCCTGTTCGCCGGACTGCTGGCCCTCGCGATGCGGGCCGAGCTGACCCGCCCCGGGCTGCAGTTCATGAACGCGCACACCTACAACCAGTTGTTCACGATCCACGGCACGATCATGATGCTGCTCTTCGCGACACCGATGTTCGCGGGGTTCGCGAACGCGGTGATGCCGTTGCAGATCGGCGCCCCGGACGTGGCGTTCCCCCGGCTGAACGCCCTGTCGTACTGGATGTACCTGTTCGGCGGGCTGATGGTCGTCGCGGGCTTCGTCGTACCGGGTGGTGCCGCGGCCTTCGGCTGGTTCGCCTACGCACCGCTGAACAGTGCCTACCACTCCCCCGGCGCGGGCGGCGACCTGTGGGTGATGGGCCTGGTGGTGACGGGTGTGTCGACGACGCTCGGCGCGGTCAACTTCATCACCACGATCATGTGCCTGCGTGCTCCCGGGATGACGATGTTCCGGATGCCGATCTTCACGTGGAACATCCTGTTCACGTCGATCCTGGTGCTGCCGGCGTTCCCGGTACTGACGGCCACGCTGCTCGCCCTGGAGGCGGACCGCAAGTTCGGGGCGCATGTCTTCGACGCGGCGAACGGGGGCGCCATCCTGTGGCAGCACCTGTTCTGGTTCTTCGGCCACCCGGAGGTCTACATCGTCGCGCTGCCGTTCTTCGGGATCGTCTCGGAGATCCTGCCGGTGTTCTCCCGGAAGCCCCTCTTCGGGTATGTGCCGCTGATCGGCGCGACCATCGCGATCACCATGCTGTCGGCTGTCGTGTGGGCGCACCACATGTTCGCCACCGGTGCGGTGCTGCTGCCGTTCTTCTCGCTGATGTCGTTCCTGATCGCGGTGCCCACGGGGATCAAGTTCTTCGCGTGGATCGGCACCATGGTCAAGGGGTCGGTGTCGTTCGAGACGCCGATGGTGTGGGCTCTGGGTTTCCTTGTGACGTTCCTCCTCGGGGGGCTGAGCGGGGTGATCATCGCGTCCCCGCCACTCGACTTCCAGCTCACCGACTCGTACTTCATCGTGGCCCATCTGCACTACGTGCTGTTCGGGACCGTGGTCTTCGCGATGTTCGCCGGGTTCTACTTCTGGTGGCCCAAGCTCACGGGGAGGATGCTCGACGAGCGGCTCGGCAAGGTGCACTTCTGGCTGCTGTTCCCCTCCTTCCAGCTGACCTTCCTGGTGCAGCACTGGCTCGGTGAGGAGGGCATGCCCCGCCGGTACGCGGACTATCTGCCGGCCGACGGGTTCACGCTGCTCAACACCTTGTCGTCCGCGGGCGCCTTCCTGCTCGGCGTCTCCACACTGCCGTTCCTGTACAACGTCTGGCGCACGTCCCGTTACGGCAAGCCGGTGGCCGAGGACGACCCGTGGGGGTACGGGCGAGGGCTGGAGTGGGCGACGTCCTGTCCACCGCCCCGCCACAACTTCGTGGCGCTGCCGCGCGTACGGTCCGAGTCGCCCGCCTTCGACCTCCACCACCCCGAGATCCTCAAGCGGCAGAAGGAGGAGGGGGTGCGATGAAGGTCGAGGCGATCCTCTTCGGCGGCGTCGCCGCGTTCTTCGCGGTTACCGCGGTCCTGTACGGCTGGTGGTCCGGCGATCCCGCGGGGACGTCGGCGCTGGTGGTCGCCTTCCTGATGGGCGCCCTGGTGAGTTTCTTCTGTGTGGTGCAGTACCGGCGCAAGGGGCGGCGCCCGCAGGACCGCCGTGACGCCGAAGTCGCCGACGCCACCGGGCCGTTGGAGTTCTTCCCGGCGAGCAGTCCGTGGCCGATCGTCACGGCACTCGGCTTCGCCGTCGCGTCCACGGGTGTCGTCTACGGGCTGTGGCTGTTCCTCATCGGCCTCGGCGTGCTGGTGCGCGGTGTTCTCGGGATGGTGTTCCAGTACCTCCGTCGCCTGGAGTGAGCGGAGGCCGGGGCGCCCCGGGACGGAACGTGTCGACGGGCCGGTGTCCGCTCACGTACCCGCCCTCCACGGTCTGCCGCACCTCGCCGGTCTCGTCCCCCTTGTCCAGGCGTTCGCGTTCGGAGTCCAGCAGCGCGTGACAGAGCCGACGCGTGATCAGGAAGGCCAGGACCGGCCCCACCACGAGGGCGATGCGCAGCACCACGGTCAGCGTGTTGACGGAGACGCGGAACGTCTGGGCCACGATGTCGTTGCCGCCCGCGAACAACAGGACGCCGTAGAAGGTGACGCCGGCGACACCGAGACCGGTACGGACGGGCCGCTCCCTCGGCCGGTCGCACACGTGCTGTTCCTGGCGCCACTCCCCGGTCAGCCGCTGCTCGGCGAACGGGTACAGGTACAGAACCATGAACAGCAGCCCGGGCAGGACGAGCGCCGGGAGGAGCACGTTCCACATGATCGTGTGTCCGGCGACGTTCGTCTCCCAGGGCGGGACGAGCCGTAGCGCGCCCTCCAGGAACCCGACGTACCAGTCCGGCTGGGAGCCGGTCGACGCCAGGTCCGGCCGGTAGGGCCCGTACAGCCACACCGGGTTGATCTGGGCGAGCCCGCCCAGCACCGTGAGGACGCCGAAGACGGTGAAGAACAGGCCGCCGGAGGTGGCGACGAAGTGGGGGAAGAAGGGTCTGCCGACGGCGTTCCGGTTCGACTTGCCGGGGCCCCGCCAGTGGGTGTGCTTCAGGTAGAACACCAGGATCAGGTGCAGGACGACCAGGGCGACCAGGGCCGCGGGCAGCAGCAGGATGTGCAGGCTGTACAGCCTGGGGATGATGTCCTCGCCGGGGAACTCGGCGCCGAACGCGAACATGCTCACGTACGTGCCCACGACCGGGATCGACAGCATGATGCCCTGCGCGATGCGGAGCCCCGTGCCGGACAGCAGGTCGTCGGGGAGCGAGTAGCCTGCGAACCCCTCGGCGAGGGCGAGCACGAACAGGGTGACGCCGATGACCCAGTTCACCTCCCGGGGGCGGCGGAAGGCGCCGGTGAAGAAGATCCGCAGCAGATGCAGACCGATCGCGGCGACGAACACGAGTGCCGCCCAGTGGTGCGTCTGCCGCATGAGGAGGCCGCCGCGCACGTCGAAACTGATGTACAGGGTCGAGTCGTAGGCGTCCGACATGGGCACGCCGCGCAGGGGCACATAGCCGCCGTCGTAGATCACCTCCCTCATGTCCGGTTTGAAGAAGAGCGTCAGCCACACACCGGTGATCAGCAGGACGATCAGGCTGTAGAGCGCGATCTCGCCCAGGAAGAACGACCACTGGTGGGGGAATGCCTTGCGCAGCAGCACGCGACCGGCGCCGTACGTCGCCAGCCGGCCGTCGACCGCGTCGGCGAAGCGCTCACCCGGAGGCGCGGCTGTGGCCGACGGCCGCAGCGCGACCAAGGTCCGGCGAATCGCTCTCATACCCGCCATCCCTTGCCGTCGAGCCGCGCGTTGAGTACCGCGGCGGCGCGAAACACTCGCGCGGCCCGGGGACGGCACCCGTTCGGG
>NZ_VJZC01000610.1 GCF_009377185.1 Streptomyces spongiae | reverse complement strand
GTTCATGGGCGGGGGGCTCCTGTGAGGGTGATGGTCCGTTGCCCGGCGATGGCGACGCCCGTGAGGGTGCTCTGTCGGCTTATGGGCAGGGGTGGTTGAGTGGTTTCGTTGCGTGACCGATCCCACACTCAGAGTAGAGAGAGGGGTTTACAATTTTCAAGCTGCTTCTCAGATCGGTGGACGGACTCCCCTGATCCGGAGAGACTTTGGGCGACCGACGAGGAGTGAACCGTGGGACTGCGCACCACCATCAGCGAACGCCAGCGTCGCCTCGGCTACGAGCTCAAACACCTGCGCGAACAAGCGGGGTTCAGTGCGGGGGAAGCTGCGGAGCGGATCGGGATGGGCCGGGCCCAGCTGAGCCAGATCGAGACCGCCAAGACGACGATCCTGACGGAACGACTCTACGACCTATGCCGCCTGTACGGTTGCACAGATAAGACGTACATCGAGGCCCTCGTCTCCATGTCCGAGGCAACCGGCAAGGGGTGGTGGACCGCCTACAGGAAGCCCATGGAGCAAGGGCCCCTGAACATGGCGGAGTTGGAGGCCGGCGCCACCGTGCTTCGAATGCACCAGTCGCTGCTCATCCCGGGTTTGTTCCAGACGGCCGACTACGCCAGGGCGCTCTTCACGAGCCCGAAGCTGGGCTTCGAGAACACCGAGGACACACTGAGGTTCCGGATGGAGCGCCAGAACGTTCTGGCCCGCGACAATCCGCCGTCCGTTCATGCCGTGATCCATGAATCCGCGTTGCACATGCGGTTCGGAGGGACCCAGGTGCTACGGGGTCAGTTGCTCCGGCTCATCGAACTGGCCCGTCTCCCGCACGTGACCATCCAGATCTACCCGTTCGCCTCCCGGGCGCACGCGGCCCTCACCGGCAACTTCGTTCATGTCATCCCGAGCGTTCCCGAGCTGGGCACTGTGGTGCTTGAACAGCCGTCCGGTTTCCAGTACTTGGGCGATCGCGGCAGCCTGTCCCAGTACGGCGCCCTGTTCGAGAGCCTCGCCGAGTACGCCCTCGCACCAGTCGACGTATCGTTGGCCCCGGAAGCACACTCAGTAAAGGACTCGCTGGCCCTCATCCAGCATGTGCTCTACACCCTCTGAGGAGGCCCGGATGCCTGAACTCACCTGGCAGAAGTCAACGTTCAGCGGCGGCCCACAGGGCGAGTGCCTCTACCTGGCCACCGCCCCCGACGGAACCCTCCGCCTCCGCGAGAGCGACGCCCCCGACGTCATCCTGGCCGCCGCCCCGGAGGGCCTCGCCGCGCTCCTGCTGCACGTCAAGCAGGAAGGGGCCCGGAGGTTCGGCTGAACCTCCGGGCCCCTTCACACGGTTGACGAGGCGTCAGTCCGAGGACTGCTGCCTCTTCGGGCGCCACACCACCAGCGCGCTCGTCTGCTGGACCTCCTGGTACGGGACCAGGTCGCGGCGGTACGAGGCGTGCACCGCTGCCTCGCGCTGGCGCATGGCCGCCGCCGCGCCGTCCAGGGCGTCCTGCATTTCGGCCACGCGGGCCTGGAGCGCGGCGACCTGGTTCTCCAGTTCGATGATGCGCTTGATGCCGGCGAGGTTGATGCCCTCGTCCTGCGACAGCTGCTGGACGGTGCGCAGCAGTTCGATGTCGCGGGCCGAGTAGCGCCGGCCACGACCGGCCGTGCGGTCCGGCGAGACCAGGCCCAGACGGTCGTACTGGCGCAGGGTCTGCGGGTGCAGGCCGGAGAGCTGAGCCGCCACCGAGATGACGTAGACCGGGGTCTCCTCGGTCAGTTCATACGGATTCCGTCGCCGGCCGTCCATCTCATCAAGCTCCCTTCGCGGCCTGGAACAGCTCCGCCCGCGGGTCCTCGCCCGCTGTCGCCTCGCGATACGCCTCGAGCGCGTCACGAGCCTTCCCCGACACGTCCTGCGGAACACTCACCTCGACGGTGACCAGGAGGTCCCCGCGGGTGCCGTCCTTGCGGACCGCGCCCTTGCCCCGGGCGCGCATCGTACGGCCGTTCGGCGTGCCCGGGGGCAGCTTCAGCGTGACCGGCGGACCGCCGAGCGTCGGCACACGGATCTCTCCGCCCAGCGCCGCCTCCGGATACGTCACCGGCACCGTCACCGTCAGGTTGTCTCCCCTGCGGCCGAACACCGGGTGGGCGTCGACATGCACGGTGACGTACAGGTCGCCGGCCGGGCCGCCGCGCTCGCCGGGCGCGCCCTTGCCGCGGAGCCGGATGCGCTGACCGTCCGTGACACCGGCCGGTATGCGCACCTGCATCGTCCGGGACGACTTCGCCCGGCCGCTGCCCTGGCAGTCCATGCAGGGGTGCTCGGCGATGAGGCCGCGGCCCTTGCAGTCCGGGCAGGGGTCCGTGAGCGAGAAGCCGCCGCCGGAGCCCCGCGCCACCTGGCCGGTGCCGACGCAGGTCGGGCACACGCGCGGTGTGCCGTTCTTGTCGCCGGTGCCCGAGCATGCCTTGCAGGGCGACTGCGAGGTCATACGGAGGGGTACGGTCGCGCCGTCCACCGCCTCGGTGAAGCTCAGTGTGACCTCGGTGTCGATGTCCTGGCCGCGCCTGGGCTGGGTCCGCGTGCCGGTACCCGTGCCCGCGCCGCCGCGGTTGAACAGTCCCCCGAAGACGTCACCGAGTCCGCCGCCGAAGCCGCCCGCTCCCTGCCCGCCCTGGGCGCCGCCTCCGAAGAGGTCGCCCAGGTCGAAGTTGAACGAGCCGCCGCCCGCACCCCCCGGGCCCGGGCGGAAGCCGCCGTTGCCGAAGAGGGCGCGCGCGTCGTCGTACTCCTTGCGCTTCTTGGGGTCACCGAGGATGTCGTTCGCCTCGGAGATCTCCTTGAAGCGGTCCTCCGCCTTGGCGTTTCCCTTGTTGGCGTCCGGGTGGTACTCGCGGGCGAGCTTCCGGTACGCCTTCTTGATCTCGGCCTCGGTGGCGTCCTTGGGGACGCCGAGGACCTTGTAGTAGTCCTTCTCGATGAAGTCCTTGGTGCTCATCCTCGACGCCCCTCCTTCCTCGTTGGTTCAAGCTCAGCCCTCGTCCGGGCCACCGCTCTCCTTGTCGTCAGCGGCGGAGGTCGCCTCCGCCTCGTCGGACTTGACGGTCTGGGCGCCGGGCTGCGGTTCGGCCACGGCCACCCGCGCGGGGCGGATGGTGCGCTCGCCGAAGCGATACCCGGGCTGCAGAATCGCCACGCACGTCGTCTCGGTGACATCCGGCGCGTAACTGTGCATCAGGGCTTCGTGGATCGTCGGGTCGAAGGGCTCGCCCTCCTTGCCGAACTGCTGCAGTCCCATCTTCGCCGCGACGGTCTCCAGCGACTCGGCGACGGACTTGAATCCGCCGACGAGTTCGCCGTGGTCCCGCGCGCGGCCGATGTCGTCGAGCACGGGCAGGAGCTCGGTCAGGAGGTTCGCGATGGCGATCTCCTTGACCGTGATCCGGTCGCGCTCCACGCGGCGGCGGTAGTTCTGGTACTCGGCCTGGAGCCGCTGGAGGTCCGCGGTGCGCTCGCCGAGCGCGGTACGGACCTGGTCGAGCTGGGCCGTCAGAGCCGCCTGTGCGCCTGCGTCCCCGGTCGGGGCCGCCCCTTCCTGGGGGGCGGCCTTCGACTCGGCGTCTTCGGGGGTCGCGCCGGAGGGGACGTCGGGCTGCTGCGGCGATGCGGCCTGCGGCTGCTCGTCGAAGCCCGGGGTCTCCTCCGTCACGCGGCACCGTCCTTCCGGTCCTCGTCGACGATCTCGGCGTCGACGACGTCGTCGTCAGCGGCCTTGGCACCGGCACCGGCGTCGGCACCCGGGGCTTCGCCGCCCGCGGCCTGACCGGCCTGCGCGTCGGCGTACAGCGCCTGGCCGAGCTTCTGCGAGACGGCGGCGACCTTCTCGGTGGCCGTACGGATCTCGGCGGTGTCCTCGCCCTTGAGCGAGGTCTTCAGCTCCTCGACGGCGGCCTCGACCTCGGTCTTGACGTCACCCGGGACCTTGTCCTCGTTGTCCTTGAGGAACTTCTCGGTCTGGTAGACGAGCTGCTCGCCCTGGTTGCGGGACTCGGCGGCCTCGCGGCGGCGGTGGTCCTCCTCCGCGTACTGCTCGGCCTCCTGGCGCATGCGGTCGACCTCGTCCTTCGGCAGCGAGGAGCCGCCGGTGACGGTCATCTTCTGCTCCTTGCCGGTGCCGAGGTCCTTCGCCGTGACGTGCATGATGCCGTTGGCGTCGATGTCGAAGGAGACCTCGATCTGCGGGACGCCACGGGGGGCCGGGGGCAGACCGGTCAGCTCGAACATCCCGAGCTTCTTGTTGTACGCCGCGATCTCGCGCTCGCCCTGGTAGACCTGGATCTGCACGGAGGGCTGGTTGTCCTCGGCGGTGGTGAAGATCTCCGAGCGCTTGGTCGGGATCGTCGTGTTCCGCTCGATGAGCTTGGTCATGATGCCGCCCTTGGTCTCGATACCGAGGGAAAGCGGCGTCACGTCAAGGAGAAGAACGTCCTTGACCTCACCCTTGAGCACACCGGCCTGGAGCGAGGCGCCGATGGCGACGACCTCGTCCGGGTTCACACCCTTGTTGGCCTCCTTGCCGCCGGTCAGCTCCTTGACGAGCTCGGCGACGGCGGGCATACGGGTGGAACCACCGACGAGAACGACGTGGTCGATCTCGCTGAGCTGGATGCCGGCGTCCTTGATCACATTGTGGAACGGCGTCTTGCAGCGCTCGAGCAGGTCAGCGGTGAGCTGCTGGAACTGGGCGCGGGTGAGCTTCTCGTCGAGGTGCAGGGGGCCCTCGGCGGAGGCGGTGATGTAGGGCAGGTTGATCGAGGTCTCGGTGGAGCTGGACAGCTCGATCTTGGCCTTCTCGGCGGCCTCACGCAGACGCTGCAGGGCCATCTTGTCCTTGCCGAGGTCCACGCCGTGACCGCTGGCGAACTGCTTGACCAGGTAGTCGACGACGCGCTGGTCCCAGTCGTCACCACCGAGGTGGTTGTCGCCGTTGGTGGCCTTCACCTCGACGACGCCGTCGCCGATCTCCAGGAGCGACACGTCGAAGGTGCCGCCACCGAGGTCGAAGACGAGGATCGTCTGGTCGTCCTTGTCGAGGCCGTACGCGAGCGCGGCGGCGGTCGGCTCGTTGACGATACGCAGGACGTTGAGGCCCGCGATCTCACCGGCTTCCTTCGTCGCCTGGCGCTCGGAGTCGTTGAAGTACGCCGGGACCGTGATGACCGCGTCCGTGACCTTCTCGCCCAGGTACGACTCGGCGTCCCGCTTCAGCTTCTGCAGGATGAACGCCGACATCTGCTGCGGGTTGAAGGGCTTGTTGTCGAGCTCGACCTTCCAGTCGGTGCCCATGTGACGCTTGACGGAGCGGATGGTCCGGTCCACGTTCGTGACCGCCTGGCGCTTGGCGACCTCGCCGACGAGCACCTCGCCGTTCTTGGCGAAGGCGACGACGGACGGCGTGGTCCTGGCGCCCTCTGCGTTGGTGATGACGGTGGGCTCGCCGCCTTCAAGAACGCTGACGACGGAGTTAGTCGTGCCCAGGTCGATGCCGACCGCACGTGCCATTTCGATTCCTCCAGCAATGACTTGAGTGGAACGGACTCAAGCATGCATGACGCTTGCCGCTCGGTCAACAGACCTGAGTCGCGGGGGCTCAACTCTTATCTGCTCCTTACGCGCAAGTGGGCTCCGACCTGGGGGTTTCTGACGGCTGGAGCTTGGGGTGCACCTCGGGAAGGGTGACGCGTACCCGGCCGGGGCGCCCTGGACGCGGCGACGGTCCGAGTTTTTCGCC
>NZ_VJZC01000609.1 GCF_009377185.1 Streptomyces spongiae | reverse complement strand
CCCCTGGGCGTCCGCGCTACTCGTCCCCGGACGCCGCCGGCAGCGCCGCCGCCGGCCGCACCCACCCCCGCGACCCCCGCGCCCGCAACCACGCCGTCGTCTCCTCCGGAGGCATCGCCGCAGCCACCAGCCACCCCTGCACCGCATCGCACCCGAGATCGCGCAACCGCTCCCACGTCTCGTCGTCCTCGACGCCCTCGGCGACCACCAACAGCCCCAGCGAGTGCGCGAGATCGACCGTGCACCGCACGATCTCCGCGTCCTCGGTGTCCACGGCCAGCCGCGCCACGAACGACCGGTCGATCTTCAGCTCGCTCACCGGCAGGCGGCGCAGGTGCACGAGAGACGAGTACCCCGTACCGAAGTCGTCCAGCGACATCTTCACACCGTGCCCGGTCAGCCCGGCCAGGGTGTCCGCGGCCCGCTGCGGGTCCTCAAGGAGCACGTGTTCCGTTATCTCCAGCTGCAGGGCCCCCGCCGGGACCCCGTGCCGGGCCAGCCGCGCCGCGACCGCGCCCGCGAACCCGGGGGTGTGGACGTCGCGCGGCGACACGTTCACCGCGACCGGCACGTAAAGCCCCTGCGCACGCCACCGGGCGACCTGCTCCAGCGCCGTCTCCAGCACGTACTCCGTCAGGTGCGGCATCAGCCCGGACGACTCGGCGATCGCTATGAACTCGTCCGGCGGCACCTTGCCCCGCTCGGGGTGCACCCACCGGACCAGCGCCTCAAGGCCGGCGACCTGCCCGTCGAAGCGGACCTTCGGCTGGTAGTGCAACTCGACCTCGTGCGCGTCGAGCGCGCGCCTGAGATCGCCCAACAGACCGAGGCGGTCGGGGGTGTTGGAGTCCCGCTTGGACTCGTACACCTCCACCCCCGTACGGTCCCGCTTCGCCTGGTACATCGCCACGTCCGCCCGCCGCAGCAGCCCCTCCGCGTCGAGGGCGTGGTCGGGGAAGACGGCGACCCCGGCGCTGGCCTCCAGCACGAGGGTGAGCCCGTCGAGGTCGAGGGGCGAGCCGAGCGCGGCGACGAGGTTGCGGGCGACCCGCGACGCGGATGTCGTGGAGTCGGCGACGGGCAGTAAGACGGCGAACTCGTCGCCGCCGAGCCGCGCGGCCTCCGCTCCGCGCGGCAGCGCCAGCTTTAGCCGGTCGGCGATCTGCAGCAGCAACCGGTCACCGGCCAGGTGCCCGAGCGTGTCGTTCACCGACCGGAAGCGGTCCATGTCGATCAGCATCAGGGCTGCCCGCGCACCGATACGCTCCGCGTCGTCGAGTGCCGTCCAGGTCCGTTCGAGCAGCCACTGACGGTTCGGCAGTCCCGTGAGCGGGTCGCGCAGTTGTTCCTCCGCCCGGGCGCGGGCTATCCACAGCGTGGAGTCGAGCGCGATGAGCGGGATGGCGAACAGCGGCAGCAGCAGGGGCTGGGCGACGGCGACCACACAGACGAGGGGCGCGATGCCGAGCAGTGCGACCGCGACCAGCCCCTGTCGGACCAGGGCCGTGCGGGCGACCGTGGGGACGCCACCGCCGCGGGGCGCGTGGAGGTACCAGAGCAGGCCACGGGTGACCGCGAGGTACGCCGTGGCGACGAGCACCACCTGGGGTGCCGCGTAGACATCCCAACTCTCGGGATTCCACGGCGACTCGACGGAGGGCACGCGCCCGAACGAGGCGAGCACGAGCGCGCCGACACCGATGCCGAGTATGTCGACGGCGCCGTGCAGCACGCCCTGACGCCAGCGGCCCCGGCGCGCGGCGCCGACGAGGACGACGACGGTGAGGCTGACCATCCCGGCGGGCACCCAGCCGTAGAGCAGCAGGACGGCGAGGGTGAGTGCGGCACCCGATCCGGTACCGCCCCACCAGCGGGCGCGTCCCATCGCGACCAGGTGTCCGACGATGACGCCGGACAGCACGGCCAGGGACCAGCCGGCCGTGCCGGACGGGAAGAGCGCGTGATGCCAGGTGAACGCCCGGTAGAAGCCGGCACCGAGCACCGCGCCGGCCACTCCGACGATCGCGGCGGGCACCGCGGGCCAGGAAAAGTGCCGTTCGGAGTCATGGCCCGGAAGTCCCGTGCCGCGCTCGGCGCCGGGGTGCGCGGATCCGTGTGCGCCGGTGGCGTGCACCACAGCGCCGCGCACGGCAGCGTTCTCCGCGCGCTCCGACGATCGCCCTGCGCCCGCTCGTCGGCTGTTCAGCCATGCCCCGGACATCCGGCGCAGACGCAGCCGTGAGTCCGGGGCGGCGCTCTCGGTCGGTTCCATTCCCGTCCCTCTCACAGCCGGCAGTGCTCACGCAGCGCGGCACGATGCTCCCGACAACCATCAACGGCACCGCGTCTGAAAACCCACCACGCGTCCGGGCACGGCAGGCGCACACCTCAACAGTAGGCCGCAGAAGGCTTCCACGGGCAGCGGTCGTCGACGGTTGCCCGAATGCGACCCGGCCACCCGTATGCATCTGGTATGCGCCGAACGGGTGGCCTTCAATCGCTACTCCTCGGTCGGAAGCGCGACGTCCGCGGCTGCTTCCGGCCCTTGTGCGAGCAGAACGGCGAAGCCCTCCTCGTTCAGGACCGGCACTTTGAGCTGCATCGCCTTGTCGTACTTCGACCCCGGGTTGTCACCCACGACGACGAATGAGGTCTTCTTCGAAACCGAACCCGTCACCTTCGCCCCCCTGCTCTGCAGCGCCTCCTTCGCGCCGTCGCGCGTGTGGTGCTCCAGGGTGCCGGTGACGACGACGGTGAGTCCTTCGAGCGGGCGCGGTCCCTCGTCCTCGCCGGAGCCCTCCTCCTCCATGCGCACACCGGCGGCCTTCCACTTACGGAGGATCTCCTGGTGCCAGTCGACCGCGAACCACTCCTTGAGGGACGCCGCGATGATCGCACCGACACCGTCGGTGTTCGCCAGCTCCTCCTCGGTGGCCTCCTGGATACGGTCGATCGAGCGAAACTCGCGGGCCAGGGCCTCGGCCGCGACCGGGCCGACATGACGGATCGACAGTCCGGTGAGGACACGGGCGAGCGGGCGCTCCTTGGCGGCGGCGATGTTCTCCAGCATCGCCAGCGCGTTCTTCTTCGGCTCGCCCTGCTGGTTGGCGAAGACCGTGGCGATCTTCTCCTCGCCCGTCTTCGGGTCGCGCTTGGGCAGGGCGCTGTCCATGTCGAGGACATACGCCTTGATGGGCAGCAGTTGCTCGATGGTGAGGTCGAACAGGTCGCCCTCGTCCACCAGCGGGGGATCGGACGGCTCCAGCGGGTTGGTGAGGGCCGCGGCGGCCACGTACCCGAAGTGCTCGATGTCCAGCGCCTTGCGGCCCGCGAGGTAGAACAGCCGCTCACGCAACTGCGCCGGGCACGTACGGGAGTTGGGGCAGCGGAGGTCCACGTCGCCCTCCTTCGAGGGCCGCAGCGCCGTACCGCACTCGGGGCACTCGGCCGGCATCACGAACTCCCGCTCGCTGCCGTCCCGCAGGTCGACCACCGGGCCGAGGATCTCCGGGATGACGTCACCGGCCTTGCGCAGCACCACCGTGTCGCCGATGAGGACGCCCTTGAGCTTGACCACGTCCTGGTTGTGCAGCGTGGCGAACTCGACCTCCGAGCCGGCCACCGTGACCGGCTCGACCTGTGCGTAGGGCGTCACCCGACCCGTACGGCCGACCCCCACACGGATGTTGATCAGTTTGGTGTTGACCTCCTCCGGTGCGTACTTGTACGCGATGGCCCAGCGCGGGGCGCGGGCGGTGGAGCCGAGGCGGCCCTGGAGGCGGATCTCGTCGAGCTTGACGACCACGCCGTCGATCTCGTGCTCCACGGAGTGGCGGTTCTCCCCGTAGTACGCGATGAACTCCCGTACGCCGTCGAGGCCGTCCACCACCTTGTTGTGCCGGGAGGTGGGCAGGCCCCAGGACTTCAGCAGGTCGTACGCCTGGGAGAGGCGGGTCATGCCGTCGAAGCCCTCCAGGGCGCCGATGCCGTGGACCACCATGTGGAGCGGACGGGTGGCGGTGACGCGCGGGTCCTTCTGACGCAGGGAACCCGCCGCCGCGTTGCGCGGGTTGGCGAAGGGCTTGTCGCCGGCCTCCACGAGACGGGCGTTGAGCTCCTCGAACTTCTCCATCGGGAAGTAGACCTCGCCGCGGATCTCCACGAGGTCGGGGATGCTGTCGCCCTGGAGACGGTCCGGAATCTCCGCGATGGTCCGGACATTGGGCGTGATGTCCTCGCCGGTACGCCCGTCGCCGCGGGTCGCCGCGCGTGTGAGGCGGCCGTGCTCGTACGTCAGGTTGACGGCGAGGCCGTCGACCTTGAGCTCGCACAGAAAGTGGTACTCGGAGGTGGTGACCTCCTTGGCGATGCGCTCGGACCAGGCGGCGAGCTCCTCGTCGTCGAACGCGTTGTCCAACGAGAGCATGCGCTGGCGGTGCTGGACCGCCGTGAACTCCGTCTCGTACGCCCCCGCGACCTTCTGGGTCGGGGAGTCGGGGGTACGCAGCTCGGGATGCTCCTCCTCCAGTGCCTCCAGGGAGCGCAGGAGCCTGTCGAACTCCGCGTCGCTGACGACGGGAGCGTCGTTCACGTAGTACCGGAAGCGGTGCTCCTCGATCTGCTCAGCGAGCTGCGCGTGCTTGTCCCGTGCCTCGGCGGGCACCGCCGTCTCCGCTTGCTTGTCGCCGGCCACCGTGTGGTCCTCCCGTTACTCAGGGTTGTCCGCGAGGGATCTCGCCGCCCGGACGCAGTGGGCGAGTGCCGCGCGCGCGTACGCCGGGGAGGCCCCCGCGAGTCCGCACGACGGCGTGACCGTGACCGCGTCCGTGAGAAGCCCCGGATTCAGCCCCAGCCTGCGCCAAAGCGTCCTGACACCCATGACGCTACCGGCAGGGTCTGACAATGGACCGTCCGTGCCCGGCACGACACCTGCCAGCAGCCTCGTGCCGGCCTCCGCGGCTTCACCGATCACGTCGTCGTCACGTTCGGTGAGCAGGGCGAAGTCGAAGGAGATCGCGGCGGCGCCGGAGCGGCGGAGCAGGGCGAAGGGGACGTCGGGCGCGCAGGAGTGGACGACGACGGGGCCGTCGGGGCCGTGGACGCCGATGACGTCCCGCAACGTCGCCTCGACGACCTGGCGGTCCACGGCGCGGTGGGTCCGATAGCCGCTGGCGCTCTTCACCTGCCCGCGCAGCACGGCGACGAGGGACGGCTCGTCGAGTTGGAGCACGATGTCGGCGCCGGGCACCCGCCGGTGCACCTCGTCGAGGTGGAGCCGCAGCCCCTCGGCGAGCGAACCGGCGAGGTCACGGCAGGCGCCGGGGTCGGACAGGGCCACCTCGCCGTTCTTCAGCTCCAGCGCCGCGGCGAGGGTCCAGGGCCCGACGGCCTGGACCTTCAACGGCCCCTGGTACCCCTGCGTGAACTCCTCCAGCGCGTCGAGGTCCTCCCCCAGCCAGGACCTCGCCCGCTTGGTGTCGCGGCCCGGTCGGTCGCCGATACGCCAGCCGCTGGGCTCTACGCGCGCGTACAGCTCGACGAGCATGCCCGCGGTGCGTCCGATCATGTCGGCGCCGGGGCCGCGGGCGGGGAGCTCGGGCAGGTGCGGCATGCCCGTCTCCGGGCCCTCGAACGTGCCGGTGACGGTCTTGGCGGCCTCGCGGGCGTCGGTGCCCGGCATGGAGCCGATGCCGGTGGCGGGGCCGGGGCTGAAGTTCTGGTTCACGTGGGGAAGCCTACGTAGGTTGTGGGGTCCGGTGCGTCGGTGCGGACGGTCTTGCTCGCCCGGGTTGGGTGCGGGT
>NZ_VJZC01000608.1 GCF_009377185.1 Streptomyces spongiae | reverse complement strand
GTACCGGTGGGGCGGACGGGGCGGATGGGTCCGGCATGGTGGATGTTTCCTCCATTCCACCGTGGACGAGATGGATGAAACGTACACTTCAGCGCTGCTTTCCAGCCACCTAGGGTCAACCCACGAACTGGCGGTGCGACCGCGAGAAGGCCCGAGAAGGCCCGAGAAGGGTGGACCCCTATGGCCGTCGACTACACAGTGATCGTCGTCTATCTGGCCGGCATGCTGGCGATGGGCTGGTGGGGCATGCGCCGCGCCCGGTCCAAGAGCGAGTTCCTCGTCGCCGGGCGCCGCCTCGGGCCCACGATGTACTCCGGGACGATGGCCGCCATCGTCCTCGGCGGCGCCTCCACCATCGGCGGGGTCGGACTCGGGTACCAGTACGGGCTGTCCGGCGCGTGGATGGTGTTCACCATCGGGCTCGGGCTCCTCGCCCTGTCCGTGTTCTTCTCCGCCCGCATCGCCCGCCTGAAGGTCTACACCGTCTCCGAGATGCTCGACCTGCGTTACGGCGGCGGCCGGGCCGGTGTGATCTCCGGCGTGGTCATGTGGGCGTACACCCTCATGCTCGCCGTCACCTCGACCATCGCGTACGCCACGATCTTCGACGTCCTCTTCGACATGAACCGCACGGTCGCGATCGTCCTGGGCGGCTCGATCGTCGTCGCGTACTCGACGCTCGGCGGCATGTGGTCGATCACCCTCACCGACATGGTGCAGTTCGTCGTGAAGACCATCGGTGTCCTGCTCCTGCTGCTGCCCATCGCCGTCGTCAAAGCCGGTGGCTTCAGTGAGATGAAGGCCGAGCTGCCCACCGAGTACTTCGACCCGCTGGGCATCGGCGGCGAGACGATCTTCACCTACGTGCTGATCTACACCTTCGGCATGCTCATCGGGCAGGACATCTGGCAGCGCGTGTTCACCGCGCGCAGCGACAGGACCGCCCGGTGGGGCGGCACGGTGGCGGGCACGTACTGCCTCGCGTACGCCCTCGCCGGAGCCGTCATCGGTACGGCGGCAAAGGTGCTGTACCCGAAGCTGGCCAGCGCCGACGACGCCTTCGCGACCATCGTCAAGGACGAACTCCCGGTCGGTGTACGGGGGCTGGTGCTCGCCGCCGCCCTCGCCGCCGTGATGTCGACATCCTCGGGCGCCCTCATCGCCTGCGCGACCGTCGCCAACAACGACATCTGGTCCCGGCTCCGGGGAGCCTCCCGCCGGACCGAGGACGCGCACGACGAGGTGAAGGGCAACCGCGCCTTCATCCTCATCATGGGCGTCGCGGTGATCGTCACGGCCGTCGCGCTGAACAACGTGATCGAGGCGCTGACCGTCGCGTACAACCTCCTCGTCGGCGGGCTCCTCGTCCCCATCCTCGGCGGCCTGGTGTGGAAGCGCGGCACGGTCCACGGCGCCCTCGCCTCCGTCGTGGCCGGCGGTCTCGCGGTGATCGCGCTGATGGCGACGTACGGGATCCTCGCCAACGAACCCGTCTACTACGGGCTGCTGTCCTCGCTGGCCGCGTACCTGATCGTCTCCCTGGCCACCCCCGCCACCGACGCGGCCGTGCTCGCCGCCTGGCGCGAGAGGCTCGCCGGGCGGGCACCCGAACCCGCGTCCGAGCCGATCCCGGCCCACCAGTAAAGTCGTACCCAGTAGTACAAGAAGTATAAGTAGTGCAAGCAGTGCATACGTGATGAAGCGTACGCAGGAAGGCAGTTCGTCATGAGCAGCAACGAGACGCCCCGCGGTCCGGTCGACTCGTCCCGCATCCCGCGGTACGCCGGGCCCGCGACCTTCGCCCGGCTGCCCCGGCTGGACGAGGTCGGCGGACGTGCCGACGTCGCCGTCGTGGGCGTGCCGTTCGACTCGGGCGTCTCGTACCGGCCCGGCGCCCGCTTCGGCGGCAACGCGATCCGCGAGGCGTCCCGGCTGCTGCGCCCCTACAACCCGGCGCAGGACGCGTCCCCGTTCGCGCTGGCGCAGGTGGCGGACGGCGGGGACATCGCCGTCAACCCGTTCGACATCCACGAGGCCGTCGAGACCGTCGAGGCGGCGGCGGACGACCTGCTCGGCACCGGCGCCCGGCTGATGACCCTCGGTGGCGACCACACCATCGCGCTGCCGCTGCTGCGCTCGGTGGCGAAGAAGCACGGCCCGGTGGCCCTGCTCCACTTCGACGCCCACCTCGACACCTGGGACACGTACTTCGGCGCCGAGTACACGCACGGCACCCCGTTCCGGCGCGCGGTGGAGGAGGGCATCCTCGATACGGAGGCGCTCTCGCACGTGGGCACGCGCGGGCCGCTGTACGGCAAGCAGGACCTGACCGACGACGAGAAGATGGGCTTCGGCATCGTGACGTCGGCGGATGTCATGCGGCGGGGCGTGGACGAGGTCGCCGACCAGCTCCGGCAGCGTGTCGGGGACCGCCCGCTGTACATCTCCATCGACATCGACTGCCTCGACCCGGCCCACGCGCCCGGCACCGGCACCCCCGAGGCCGGCGGCATGACCTCCCGCGAACTCCTGGAGATCCTGCGGGGCCTCGCGTCCTGCAACCTGGTCTCCGCCGACGTCGTCGAGGTGGCGCCCGCGTACGATCACGCCGAGATCACGTCGGTGGCGGCGTCCCACACGGCGTACGAACTGACCACGATCATGTCCCGTCAGATTGCCGAGGCTCGCTCGAAGTGACCCACGACCACGACCTGGTGCTCCGCCCCACCGCCGCCCAGACGGAGGCCGCACTGAATCCTCCCCCCGGCCGCAACGGCGGAGACCTGGTCGTGGAGACCCTCGCCGGCCTCGGCGCGACCACGGTCTTCGGCCTGCCCGGCCAGCACGCCCTGGGCATGTTCGACGCGCTGCGCCGCTCGGACCTGCGGTACGTGGGCCTCCGGGTGGAGAACAACGCCGGGTTCGCGGCGGACGCGTACGGCCGGATCACCGGCGAGGCCGCACCGCTGCTGTTGTCGACGGGGCCGGGCGCGCTGACCTCGCTCGCCGCGCTCCAGGAGGCGGCCTCCGCCTCGGCGCCCGTCCTCGCCATCAGCAGCCAGATCCCCACGGCCGGGCTGGGCGGTGGCCGCCACGGCTACCTGCACGAACTCCCGGACCAGTCGGCGTCGTTCCGGGGCGTGGTCAAGTCGGTCCACACGGTCCGCACCCAGTCCCAGATCCCGTCGGCGATCGCGGCGGCCTGGAAGTCGGCGTTGTCGGCCCCGCACGGCCCGGTGTGGGTGGAGATCCCGCAGGACGTCCTGCTCGCCGAGACGCCGCTCCCGGTGGTGACGGGCGTGGACGCGACCCCGGAGGACCTGCCTCCGCGCCCCGAACTGACGGCGGTGGCGGCCGACTTGCTGTCCCGTGCGGCCCGCCCGGCGATCATCGCGGGCGGGGGAGTCGTACGCGCGGACGCGTCGGGCAAGCTGAGGCAGCTGGCCGAGAAGCTGAACGCCCCCGTGGTCACCACGTTCGGCGGCAAGGGTGCGTTCCCCTGGACGCACCCCCTCTCCCTGCGGTCCTGGCTGGAGGACCGCCACACCACCGACTTCCTCGAGGACGCGGACGTCCTGCTGGTGGTCGGCTCGGGCCTGGGCGAACTGTCCTCGAACTACCACACGTTCAAGCCGCGCGGCCGTGTCGTCCAGATCGAGGCCGACCTGGGCAAGCTGGAGTCCAACCATCCGGCGCTCGGCATCCACGCGGACGCGCGCCTCGCGCTGCAGGCGCTGCTGGAGACGGTTCGGCCGCGCGAGGACGCGACGGCGCCGGAACGGGTGCGGGCGGTTCTCGACCGGGTGGGGGAGAGGATCGCCTCGCAGCAACTCACCCTGGAGCAGGACCTGTTGGTATCGGTCCGCAGGGCGCTCCCGTCCCGCTCGCCCTCCTTCTGGGACATGACGATCCTGTCGTACTGGGCCTGGTCCGCTTTCGACGCGAAGGGCCCCAACACCATGCACTCGGCCCAGGGCGCGGGCGGCCTCGGCTACGCCTTCCCGGCGGCCCTGGGAGCGGCGGCGGCCGACCCGACCCAGCCGGTCCTCGCGGTCTCGGGCGACGGAGGCGCTCTGTACTCGATCGCAGAGCTGGCGACCGCGAAGCAGTACGACCTGAACGTCACCTGGCTGATCGTCGACGACGGCGGTTACGGCATCCTGCGTGAGTACATGACGGACGCGTTCGGCGAGGCCACGGGCACGGAGTTGGCCCGCCCGGACTTCGTGGCGCTGGCGGAGTCGTTCGGGGTGCCGGGGGTGCGGACGTCACCCGAGACCCTGGAACGGGACCTGGCGAAGGCTCTCGCCACGCCAGGCCCGTCCATGGTCGTACTCCCCGCGGTACTGCGCATGTTCGCGCCGACACACCTGGAGGGGGACGCGGGCGGCGTCAGCTGACGTCCGACGGGTCCAGACGGTAGAGCGACGACTGGTTCGACGCGTCCGACTGGTTCGACTCGTCCGACTGGCTGCTCTGCGAGTTCGAGGCCGCGTTGTCGCTGTACTCGCTCTCCTTCACCGCCGTCCCGTGCTCCTGCACCCAGGCCGTGACCTCGGAGCTGATGCTGTTGCCGCCGCCGGGGCCGCCGCCCATGCCCCCGCTGCCGACCTGGATGTAGTGCAACTCGCCCTTCTTCACCAGTTCCTTGAGCTTGGTGAGGGTCATGGCCTTGTCGCTGCCGGTCCAGCCCCACATGGAGATGACGGGTTCGCCGCTGTTGACGATGAGTTGCGCGGCGCCTTGGGAGTTGGAGACGGCGAGGAGCCACTTGGCGCCGTCGCGGTGCTTCTTGAGGTAGGCGATCAGTTCGGTGCTCGCGCCGCCCATGCCGCCGGGGGCGCCGCCCATGCCGCCGCCGCCCGGCTGGCCGCCGGTGCCATTCGGGGGCGTTCCCGTGCCCGTGCCGCCGCCGGGCTGCTCGGTGCCGCCGTTCTGCTGGGTTCCGCCCGGTTGCCCGCCGCCCGTGCCGCCGCTGGGCGCGCCGCTCGGAGGGGTGCCCATCTGGCCGCCGCCCTGCTGTGGGCCGCCCGCCTGGCCGCCCTGACCGTTCTGGTTGGCCGTACCGCCCTGTTGGCCACCCGGTCCGCCCTGGCCACCGCCCGGGAAGCCGCCGTTGCCGCCGCCCATGCGGCCGCCTCCGCCGCCACCGGGCCCGCCCATACCGCCGCCCGTCGTCGGACCGGCCGTCGGGTTCGTGCCGCCCATGCCTCCGGCCGAACCCGTCGGCACCGACGCCGCGTACGCCGCCGGACCCGCGACCGAGGCGACGACCGCCGCCGTCACGGAGGCCGCGAGCAGCCGCACGCGGCGCCCGGAGCGGAAGACCAGCAGGCCCGCGATCGCCAGCGCCATGACCACGGCGATGGCCGGCCACAGCCAGGTGTTCCAGCCGGAGGCCCGGCGCAGCAGGACGATCGCCCAGACACCGGTCACGGCGAACGCGACGGGCAGCACCCACACCCACCGCTTGTCCGTACGGAACGCGCGCAGCAGCATCGCTCCGCCGCCCCCGCACAGCGCCGCGATACCGGGCGCGAGCGCGGTCGTGTAGTACGGGTGCATCGTGCCCTCGGCGAGGCTGAAGGTCAGGTAGTGCAGCGCCGTCCAGCCGCCCCACAGCACGAGGGCGGCGCGGGTCACGTCCGTACGAGGCGCGCGACCGCGCAGGGCCAGGCCGCCGATCAGGGCGATCGCCGAGAAGGGCAGGAGCCAGGAGATCTGGCCGCCCAGGATGTCGTTGAACATCCGGCCGATGCCCGCGGTCCCGGAGAAGCCGCCGCCTCCGCCCCCGCCGCCTCCGCCG
>NZ_VJZC01000607.1 GCF_009377185.1 Streptomyces spongiae | reverse complement strand
CCCAAGGCTCCGAGCCCGACCCGCCGCCCCATCCCGACCCCGGGCGAGGTCTTCCCGCCCAAGCGCAAACCCGGCCCTCCGGCCAAGCCGGAGCAGCGGCACCTCGCCGCCGGCTGAGCCCTCGGACGCCACCCGACCGGGACCCACCCGACCGGGCCCGACCCGACCGGGACCCATCGGACACCGCTGGCTACTCTGGACGCATGGACTACGTCTCCGCGCTCCTGCCTCCCATCGTGATGGCCGTGTTCTTCATCGGCGTGATCGTGACGATCGTGAAGAGCCAGGGCGGCGCCAACAAGGCCAAGGAGGACGCGGCCGTCGACGCCGCCCTCGCCCGCGCGGAGAGCGCCCCGCAGGCCCCCAAGGGCGACGCCCAGGGCTGAGCCAGGCAGATCGGCGTACGACTCATCCGCTTTCGAGTCGTACGCCCTTTTTGTACCGTTGTGCAACGTGTCTCAGTATGCTGTTGAGTTGTGCCCCGGCCATTGGGAGAACTCGAAGACGCGGTCATGACACGGGTGTGGAAGTGGAACCGCCCGGTGACCGTTCGAGAAGTCCTGGAAGACCTTCAGCAGGAACGGTCCATCGCATACACCACCGTGATGACCGTTCTGGACAATCTCCATCAGAAGGGCTGGGTGCGCCGCGAAGCCGAAGGCCGCGCCTATCGATATGAGGCGGTCTCCACCCGCGCCGCCTACGCGGCCGCTCTGATGAACGACGCCTGGTCGCAGAGCGACAACCCCGCGGCCGCTCTCGTCGCCTTCTTCGGCATGATGAGCGAGGAACAGCGACAGGCGCTCAGCGACGCCGTACGTATCGTGCAAGGCCCCGACCCGGGCGAAACCACCGCTGCTCGGACCGATACCACTGCCGAAGGCGCGGCCGAACCCTCCGCCGATACCTCTGCCCATACCTCTGCCGAAACCCCTGTCGAAACCGGCGGCGAATCGTCCGACGAAACAGCCGCGTCCCCCGACGGCCAGGATGAGAACCCCGCCTCGGCACAGGGTGACACCGGACGATAGCGTCCGGTCATGCCAGCAGAGAGTCCCGAAGTCCCCCCGAAAGCCATCACCGTCCGGCGGGCCAGGACCAGCGATGTCCCGCACGTCCGCAACCTGCTTGACGCGTACGTCCGCCGGGGCATCCTGCTCGACAAAGCGACGGTGACGCTTTACGAGGACATCCAGGAGTTCTGGGTCGCGGAACGCGATGACAACGCCCAGGTCGTGGGGTGCGGTGCCCTGCACGTCATGTGGGAAGACCTCGCGGAAGTCCGCACTCTCGCGGTGAACCCCGAGGCCACGGGGCTCGGCGTCGGTCACCAGTTGCTGCAGAAGTTGCTGCACACCGCCCGTTGGCTGGGTGTTCGCCGGGTTTTCTGTCTGACCTTCGAAGTCGAGTTCTTCGCGAAGCACGGGTTCGTGGAGATCGGCGAGACACCGGTCGACCGGGATGTCTACGCGGAGCTGCTGCGTTCCTATGACGAGGGCGTGGCGGAGTTCCTCGGTCTCGAACGAGTGAAACCGAACACCTTGGGCAACAGCCGGATGCTTCTGCATCTGTGATCGCCGGGATCAACGCAACGATCGGCATGGATCGGCATGGATCAGCATGGGTCGCCATGGATCGCAAGCGGTATTCGGTGCCATGTGCCTTGCCCGGGTGCCCTATGTCCGAAACGCGTACGTTTCCGGTCTTCCTCGCGTCCGTGGGCCTCTCCCAGGGGTTTGTGTTTTTCAAGGAAAAGCGGTTTGCTTTCCGACGTACTGCAGTACTGCATATAACAGGGGGCTCGAAACAGCGGCTGCGGCCGCGGACCCTCGGCTCTCAAGTTATCGATGAAAGGAAATCCGGTGGCACAGAAGGTTCAGGTCCTTCTTGTCGACGACCTCGACGGCGGCGAGGCGGACGAGACCGTGACGTTCGCGCTGGACGGCAAGACGTACGAAATCGATCTCACGACCGCCAACGCGGACAAGCTCCGCGGCCTTCTCGAGCCGTACGTGAAGGGCGGGCGTCGTACCGGAGGCCGTGCTTCGGGCGGACGTGGAAAGGCGCGTGCCGCCGCCGGCGGCGGCAGCCAGGACACCGCACAGATCCGCGCCTGGGCGAAGGAGAACGGCTACGAGGTCAACGACCGCGGCCGCGTTCCCGCGTCCATCCGCGAGGCATATGAGAAGGCGAACGCCTGAGTACCCAGGCGTCGCAGCCGGATCCGGTGGCAGTGTGTCGCCACCGTGTCCACCAGTCGTACGAGGTCAGGGGCGGACCCACCACCCCCCAGCGCCGACAGTGTCGGCAGCGACGGTTCCACCTCGCACCCCGGTTCGGGGGGCCGCAGCCACACGGCGGCCCCCTGTGGACCGGCCCGGTCCACAGGCGACGACTCACGGCCTGAGCGATGCGAACGGCCCGGGTGGGACGCGGACCCCGAGGTGCCCTGCGGCCAGGGACGGGGAGCCTCGATGTGGCCGCCCGAACCGATGGCCGTGAGGTCCAGTTCGAGGGTGCCCCAGTCGAGCCAGTCGAGCAGACCCGGCAGTTCCTCCGCGCTGCCCGCGGCGACCAGCAGCCGCACGCGCTCTCCCCGCAGCGCCACCGGAGAGCCCGGGCCCAGGTGCCGCAGCGCCGCGAACCCCGCCTCCGCGGGGACGTCGAGCACATCGAAGCGCAGCCCCGTACTGATGAGTGCCGGCGGTCCGGGCAGAGTGGCCCAGCCGAGCTCGTTCTCGTACCACCCCCGCACCCGGTCGCTCGAGTCGAGCGGACGGCGTGGGAGAGGGACGATGGATGCCATGTCAGGAACAACCGCGCAAAGGGCACCCAAGTTACTCTGGGTGGTGGAATATGTACACAGGGTGGTGGAAATGGGGGCGTCCGAGAGAGCGCGGCAGCGCAAGGATGTTCGCCCATAGCGGAGGGAACCGGTGCGCACGGCATGGAGTGTCAGTGCGTGCGGGTAAGACATCCCTAGTGGGAGGGGGCGACACGCAGGAAAGGCGGTCTCGCGTTCGCCATCGGCGTACTGATAGTGAGGCTAACCACCTGGCCTGCGGGAACATCGTCTCGCACCATCAGGTTGGAGCAGATGTCGGCGTTCGGGGTCAGGAGGCCAAGGACGGTGTCGGCAGTTGGAATGAGCGGTCCCCGCTTGCGGGACTAAGCTGCGGAAGGACAGCGAGGGGAGCGTCCCCTCACTGCCTGACCGCTCTGAGGAGCGATTAACGATGTTCGAGAGGTTCACCGACCGCGCGCGGCGGGTTGTCGTCCTGGCTCAGGAAGAAGCCCGGATGCTCAACCACAACTACATCGGCACCGAGCACATCCTCCTGGGCCTGATCCACGAGGGTGAGGGTGTCGCCGCTAAGGCCCTGGAGAGCCTCGGGATCTCGCTTGAGGCTGTCCGCCAGCAGGTGGAGGAGATCATCGGCCAGGGCCAGCAGGCCCCCTCCGGCCACATCCCCTTCACCCCCCGTGCCAAGAAGGTCCTGGAGCTGTCGCTCCGCGAGGCCCTTCAGCTGGGTCACAACTACATCGGCACGGAGCACATCCTGCTCGGCCTGATCCGTGAGGGCGAGGGCGTCGCCGCCCAGGTCCTGGTCAAGCTGGGCGCAGACCTCAACCGGGTGCGGCAGCAGGTCATCCAGCTGCTCTCCGGCTACCAGGGCAAGGAGACCGCCACCGCCGGCGGGCCTGCCGAGGGCACCCCCTCGACGTCCCTGGTCCTCGACCAGTTCGGCCGGAACCTCACCCAGGCCGCTCGTGAGTCCAAGCTCGACCCGGTCATCGGGCGCGAGAAGGAGATCGAGCGGGTCATGCAGGTGCTGTCCCGCCGCACCAAGAACAACCCGGTCCTGATCGGTGAGCCCGGCGTCGGCAAGACCGCCGTCGTCGAGGGTCTCGCCCAGGCCATCGTCAAGGGCGAGGTGCCCGAGACCCTCAAGGACAAGCACCTCTACACCCTGGACCTCGGCGCGCTGGTCGCCGGCTCCCGCTACCGCGGTGACTTCGAGGAGCGCCTGAAGAAGGTCCTCAAGGAGATCCGCACCCGCGGCGACATCATCCTGTTCATCGACGAGCTGCACACGCTGGTCGGTGCGGGTGCCGCCGAGGGCGCCATCGACGCCGCTTCGATCCTGAAGCCGATGCTGGCCCGCGGTGAGCTGCAGACCATCGGTGCCACCACGCTGGACGAGTACCGCAAGCACCTGGAGAAGGACGCGGCCCTGGAGCGCCGCTTCCAGCCCATCCAGGTCGCCGAGCCCTCGCTCCCGCACACCATCGAGATCCTCAAGGGCCTGCGCGACCGGTACGAGGCGCACCACCGCGTCTCCATCACGGACGAGGCCCTGGTCCAGGCGGCCACGCTGGCCGACCGGTACATCTCGGACCGCTTCCTGCCCGACAAGGCGATCGACCTGATCGACGAGGCGGGCTCCCGGATGCGCATCCGCCGGATGACCGCGCCGCCGGACCTCCGCGAGTTCGACGAGAAGATCGCCGGTGTGCGCCGCGACAAGGAGTCCGCGATCGACTCGCAGGACTTCGAGAAGGCCGCCTCCCTGCGCGACAAGGAGAAGCAGCTCCTCGCCGCCAAGGCCAAGCGGGAGAAGGAGTGGAAGGCCGGCGACATGGACGTCGTCGCCGAGGTCGACGGCGAGCTGATCGCCGAGGTCCTCGCCACGGCCACGGGCATCCCGGTCTTCAAGCTGACCGAGGAGGAGTCCAGCCGCCTGCTCCGCATGGAGGAGGAGCTCCACAAGCGGGTCATCGGCCAGACCGACGCCGTCAAGGCGCTGTCGAAGGCGATCCGCCGTACGCGTGCCGGTCTGAAGGACCCGAAGCGTCCCGGTGGTTCGTTCATCTTCGCCGGCCCGTCCGGTGTCGGTAAGACCGAGCTGTCCAAGGCGCTCGCCGAGTTCCTGTTCGGCGACGAGGACGCGCTGATCTCCCTCGACATGTCGGAGTTCAGCGAGAAGCACACGGTCTCGCGTCTCTTCGGTTCGCCCCCCGGCTACGTGGGCTACGAGGAGGGCGGGCAGCTGACGGAGAAGGTCCGCCGCAAGCCGTTCTCGGTCGTCCTCTTCGACGAGGTCGAGAAGGCCCACCCGGACATCTTCAACTCGCTGCTGCAGATCCTGGAGGACGGTCGCCTGACCGACTCCCAGGGCCGGGTCGTGGACTTCAAGAACACGGTCATCATCATGACGACCAACCTCGGCACCCGGGACATCTCCAAGGGCTTCAACCTCGGCTTCGCCGCCGCGGGTGACAAGAAGACCAACTACGAGCGCATGAAGAACAAGGTCTCGGACGAGCTGAAGCAGCACTTCCGGCCCGAGTTCCTCAACCGCGTCGACGACGTGGTCGTCTTCCCGCAGCTGACGCAGGACGACATCCTCGCGATCGTCGACCTGATGATCAGCAAGGTGGACGAGCGCCTGAAGGACCGGGACATGGGCATCGAGCTCTCCCAGGCCGCCAAGGAGCTGCTGTCCACGAAGGGTTACGACCCCGTGCTGGGTGCCCGGCCGCTGCGCCGCACGATCCAGCGCGAGATCGAGGACAGCCTGTCGGAGAAGATCCTCTTCGGCGAGCTCCGTCCGGGCCACATCGTGGTCGTGGACACGGAGGGCGAGGGCGAGTCCAAGACCTTCACCTTCCGCGGTGAGGAGAAGTCGGCCCTGCCGGACGTCCCGCCGATCGAGCAGGCGGCCGGTGGCGGTCCGAACCTGAGCAAGGAGGCGTAAGCCCTCCGGGCTGTACGCGCAGAAGGGGGCCGGTGCCTGAAGGGCAC
>NZ_VJZC01000606.1 GCF_009377185.1 Streptomyces spongiae | reverse complement strand
CAACGCCACCGCCCCCGCCCGCGTGGCCGCCGCCGCGGCGGCGTGACGCCCCATCGTCGCCGCCAACCCCTCCGCCTCGATCCGCTCCACACACGCCTCCAGCGCCAGCATCTCCAGCTGGGCGGGCGCGTGGAGCAGAGCGCGACGACCTCCGTCGATCCACCGCTCCTTCCAGTCCAGCAGCGACAGGTACGACCGCCGCGGCGCCCCCGGGTTCGCCGCCATCCGCGCCCACGCCCGCTCGCTCACCGAGATCGCCGACACCCCCGCCGGACCGCCCATCGCCTTCTGCGCCCCGATCACGCACAGGTCCACACCCCACGCGTCCGGCAACACCGGCTCCGCCCCGATCGAGGCGACCGCGTCCAGGTAGAAGAGCGCACCGTGCTCCCGGACCACCGCACCTATCTCGGCCACCGGGTTGGTGTTCCCGGTGGCCGCCTCCGCGTGCACCAGGGACACGAAGTCGATCGACGGGTGCTCGGCGAAGGCGGCACGGATCTGCTCGGCGGTGACCGCCGTGTGGAAGGGCACCGCGAGGTCGATCACCGTCGCCCCGCAGTCCCGCAGCCAGTTCCCGAAGGTCTGCCCGTAGGGGCCGGTGATCACGTTCAGGGCGGTCGTGTCCGGGCCCGCGGCGCCACGGATCGCGCCTTCCAGCGGCAGGAGCGCCTCCCCCTGCGTGATCACCAGGTCCTGTTCGGTGGCCAGCAGCCGTGCCACCCGGTCCTCGATCGCAGCGAAGCGCGTGGCGCTCATGGGGGCCAGATCCAGAAAGGGGTGCGTCACGGGGGTGCTCTCCTCGCTCGGGGGTAGGCATGGCTTGGCCTGCAGTGGTCTGCATGTGCATGCGGATCACGTTCGAGCGTAACCGTGCCAGCTGTGCCGATAAGTCGCAGGTCACACTGCTCGATGACCATGGGAATGATTTGGGAGAGTCCAAGCTTTCCTTATAATCGGAACCATTCGTTTTCTCACAGGAGGTCCCCGTGAACACGGTCCTCGGACGCCGGACCCGCATCCTGGCCGCCACCACCGCCACGGCCGGAATGCTGTTCGTCGCCGGCTGCTCCTCGGACGACGGCGGCAGTGGCAAGCAGACCGCCGCCGGCGGGGTCACCCTGGCCAAGGGCGGTCAGCTCACCACCTGCACCCACCTGCCGTACCCGCCCTTCCAGTCGGAGATCGACGGCGAGGTGCAGGGCTTCGACGTCGCGCTGATCGACCTCGTGGCCAAGGACCTGGGCGTGAAGCAGAAGATCCTCGACACCCCCTTCGAGAACTTCAAGACGGGCGCGTTCCTGAACTCCGGCCAGTGCGACCTCGCGGCGGCCGGCATGACGATCACCGAGGAGCGCAAGAAGAACGTCGACTTCTCCGACCCGTACTTCGAGGCGACCCAGGCCGTCCTCGCCACCAAGAAGAGCGGCATCGGCTCCTTCGCCGACCTCAAGGGCAAGAAGCTCGGCGCTCAGGCGCAGACCACCGGCGAGGAGTACGCCCAGGGCAAGGGCCTCGACCCGGTCTCCTTCGAGTCCTCCGACGCCGTCCTCAACGGGCTGCGCACCGGCCAGGTCCAGGCCGTCGTCATCGACTACCCGGTCGTCCAGGGCTGGCTGAAGGACAAGGCCAACGCCGACGCCTTCAAGGTCGCCGACAACGTCAACACCGGCGAGGAGTACGGCTTCACGGTCAAGAAGGGCAACACCAAGCTCCTCGCCGCCATCAACAAGGCGCTCAAGGAGGCCAGGAGCGACGGTACGTACAAGAAGCTGTACGAGCAGTGGATCGGCCCGTACGACGAGAGCGCGGCCTCCGCGTCGCCGTCCGCCTCATGAGCACGACGAAGACACGAGCACAGCTCCAGCCCCGTAAGGCCGGACTGACCCGGCGGCAGAAGCGTGCCGTGTCCCAGGGCCTCCAGTACGCCGTCTTCGTCGCCGCCGTGGTCGCCCTCGCGGTCTCGGCCGACTGGGGCAGCCTGCGGAACCAGTTCGCGCAGTCCGACCTGGTCGGGCAGATGTTCCCCGACATCATCACGCTCGCGCTGAAGAACACCGTGCTCTACACGGTGTCCGGCTTCGTCTTCGGCCTCGTGCTCGGCATGGTCGTCGCGCTGATGCGGCTGTCGTCGGTGGGTCCGTACCGCTGGGTCGCCGGGATCTACATCGAGATCTTCCGCGGGCTGCCCGCCCTGCTGATCTTCATCTTCGTGGGCGTGGCCGTACCGCTGGCCTTCCCGGGCACGGAGATCCCCGGCGGTACGTACGGCAAGGTCGCCCTCGGGCTCGGCCTGGTGGCGGCCGCGTACATGGCGGAGACGATCCGGGCGGGCATCCAGGCCGTGCCCAAGGGGCAGATGGAGGCGGCCCGTTCACTGGGCTTCTCGCACGCGCGGGCCATGGTCTCGATCGTCATCCCGCAGGCATTCCGGATTGTGATCCCGCCGCTGACGAACGAACTGGTGCTCCTGTTCAAGGACTCCTCGCTGGTGCTGTTCCTCGGTGTCACGCTGGAGGAGCGCGAACTGGCGAAGTTCGGCCGCGACCTGGCCAGCCAGACCGCCAACTCCACGCCGATCCTGGTCGCGGGCCTGTGCTATCTGCTGGTGACGGTGCCGCTCGGCTTCGTCGTACGACGCCTTGAGGCCAAGGCGGGGGAGGCCACGAAATGAGCACGAGCACGGCCACGGACACGGCCGCGAGCACGCCCGAGGGCCCGGAGATCGAGGTCCGGGGCCTGTACAAGTCGTTCGGCGACAACGAGGTGCTGCGCGGCATCGACCTGGAGGTCCGGCAGGGCGAGGTCGTCTGTGTCATCGGCCCGTCGGGCTCCGGCAAGTCGACCCTGCTCCGCTGTGTGAACCTGCTGGAGGAGCCCACCAAGGGCCAGGTCTTCGTCGGCGGCACCGAGGTCACCGACCCGGACGTGGACATCGACGCCGTGCGCCGCCGTATCGGCATGGTCTTCCAGCAGTTCAACCTGTTCCCGCACCTGACGGTGACCGAGAACCTCACGCTGCCGCAGCGCCGGGTGCTGAGGCGGGACAAGGCCGAGGCGGCGCGGGTGGCCGCCGAGAACCTGGAGCGCGTGGGACTGTCGGAGAAGGCGACCGCCTACCCCTCCTCACTCTCCGGCGGCCAGCAGCAGCGCGTCGCCATCGCCCGCGCGCTCGCCATGGGCCCCGAGGTGATGCTCTTCGACGAGCCGACGTCGGCGCTGGACCCGGAGCTGGTGGGCGATGTCCTGGCCGTCATGCGCGTGCTCGCGAACGAGGGCATGACGATGATGGTCGTCACCCACGAGATGAGCTTCGCGCGGGAGGTCGCCGACCGGGTCGTCTTCATGGACGGCGGAGTGATCGTGGAGCAGGGCGCCCCGGCACAGGTCATCGGCGACCCACGCCACGAACGCACCCGCCACTTCCTCTCCCGGCTCCTCGACCCCGCGAGGGCCGAGGTGCCGGAGGAGACGGAGGAGACTTCGGACCAGGTGGGCAAGGCGGACCAGTAGGTCATTAGGGTGCGGTACATGAGCGATCGCGCGGTGCTGCATGTTAAGGGGCGGGTGCTGGTCGGGCCCGACGACGTCCGGGACGAACTCTGGGTCGTCGACGGGAGGATCTCCTACGACCGGCCCACCGGCGCCCGTGATGTCCGTACGGTCGAGGGCTGGGCGTTGCCCGGCCTGGTCGACGCGCACTGCCACGTCGGCCTCGACACCCACGGTCCCGTCCCCGAGGACGTCTCGGAGAAGCAGGCACTCACCGACCGCGACGCGGGCACCCTGCTGATCCGGGACGCCGGCTCGCCCTCCGACACGCGCTGGATCGACGACCGCGACGACCTGCCGAAGATCATTCGGGCGGGCCGTCACATCGCGCGTACGCGCCGCTACATCCGCAACTTCGCGCACGAGGTCGAGCCGGACGAACTGGTCGCGTACGTGGCGCGGGAGGCGCGGCGCGGCGACGGCTGGGTCAAGCTCGTGGGCGACTGGATCGACCGGGACCTCGGGGACCTGTCCGCCTGCTGGCCCCGGGAGGCCGTCGGGGCGGCGATCGCGGAGGCCCACCGCCTGGGCGCCCGCGTCACCGCCCACTGCTTCGCGAAGGACTCCCTCCAGGACCTGGTCGAGTCCGGCATCGACTGCGTCGAGCACGCGACGGGCCTCACGGAGGACCTGATCCCCCTCTTCGCCTCCCGCGGCGTCGCCATCGTCCCCACGCTCGTCAACATCGCGACGTTCCCGAGCCTCGCGGAGGGCGGCGAGAGCAAGTACCCGCGCTGGTCCGCGCATATGCGCCGACTCCACGAACGCCGCTACGACACGGTGCGCTCCGCGTACGACGCCGGAATCCCGGTGTACGTCGGCACCGACGCCGGAGGATCGCTCGCCCACGGACTGGTGGCCGCGGAGGTCGCCGAGCTGGTGACCGCGGGCATTCCACCGGTCCAGGCCCTGTCGGCCACGGCGTGGGGCGCGCGGAGCTGGCTCGGCCGCCCGGGGCTGGACGAGGGAGCCCCCGCGGACCTGGTGGTCTACGACGGGGACCCGCGAGCCGACGTACGGGTGCTGGCGGCGCCGCGACGCGTGGTGCTGAACGGCACGGTCGTCGGTTGACGTTCATCGGTTGACGTACGGCGGTTGACGTCCGAGGCGACGGCTGTTGACGGAGCGTGAAGGGGCGTGACCGTCGGGGAACGCTGATCGGGTGACTGTGGAGAACGTGCGTGCCAGGGGATTCGAAGATGCGCACGGAATGGTCACGTAGGGGTGAACTCCCGTCAGATTGCTGACGGTTCACTCTCCGTCCGCGATTCTTGCGGGATTCCGAAGCGATACTTCCCTGGGAGCCCACCCTTGAACGGCAACAACTTCCGCCTGCCCGCACGCCGTCTGGCCGCCGCCGCGGCGGCCACGGTCATGGCCGCCGGTCCCGCGGTCCTGGCCGGCGCGGGCACCGCCCACGCGACCGAGGACCACGGTCGCGCGAGCGCCGTCGTGCTCCGCACCGGGCTCGACGTGCACCTGGCGAACAAGACCGTGAACGTCCCGCTCGCGGTCTCGCTCAACGAGGTGAAGGCACCGGCCGACGCGGAGCGGAGCACGCTGAGCGCGCGGCTGGACGGGGTGGACGGCGGGCAGCCCTTCAGCGTGCTGCGTGCGGACGTGGCCACGGCGAAGGCGACGGAGTCCGCGACGAAGGCCGAGGGCCGCACGGACCTCGCCAACGCGCGGATCCATGTGCCGGGCCTGCCTCTGCTGTCCCTCATCGAGCTGG
The DNA here is from genome assembly GCF_009377185.1 of Streptomyces spongiae. Lineage (GTDB taxonomy): Bacteria > Actinomycetota > Actinomycetes > Streptomycetales > Streptomycetaceae > Streptomyces > Streptomyces spongiae. The sequence continues at coordinate 523 of NZ_VJZC01000606.1, read as the reverse complement.
AGGGTGTGACGTCCCGCGCGACGTGCGAGGCGGGCGAGAAGCCGGTGGCCGAGTCCAATGTGGCGGGCGGGGTGACGGTGCTCGGCAAGAAGGTGACGGTTGCGGCGGGCGGGACGACGGAGGTCGAGGTGCCGGGGGTCGGCGAGGTCACCCTCGACCTCTCCCGTTCCTCGACCACGTCCCGTACGGCCGCCGCGACGGCCCTCGAACTCAAGGTCTCCGTCAACCCGTTGAAGCTGAACGTGGCCGAGGTGGAGGGTACGGTCACGCTGGCGAGCGCGACGTGCGAGTCTCCGGCGGAGGCGTCCTCGTCGTCGGACCCCGGCTCGTCCGGCCCCGGGTCCGAGGTGAAGCCCCAGGGCGAGGCCTCCGACTCCGACCTCGCGGAGACCGGGAGCAACTCGATGACGCCGTACCTCGCGGGTGGGGCGGTCGCGTTGCTGGCGGTGGGTGGGGGAGCGGTGGCGCTGGCGCGGAGGGGTAAGGGCTGAGGTCCGGGGCGGCCGCCGGGATTTTCCTCGCC
>NZ_VJZC01000605.1 GCF_009377185.1 Streptomyces spongiae | reverse complement strand
CCACACCTTGTCTCCCCTCCCCTCGCAGTCCCGGGGGGAGGGGCCCAGGGCCACCGCACGGCCTTTCCCGTCCCAACCTCCCCTGATTGGCCTGCCCATGACCGAAACAGTCCCCACGGGGTCGCCGATATCCCAGACCGCCCAAGGTGACGGCCGGATCGAGCTCGCTCCCGAGGCATTCCCCGCCGACAGTCCCTTCGCCAACGAGGACCTGCGTCCCGTCCCGGTCTCCGAGCGCAAGTGGACGACGTACAACTTCGCGGCCCTGTGGATCTCCATGGCCCACTGCATCCCCAGCTGGACCCTGGCCTCCGGCCTGGTCGCCCTCGGCATGGACTGGAAGCAGGCCGTCTTCACCATCGCCCTGGCCAACATCATCGTGCTGCTTCCGATGCTGGCCACCGGGCACGCCGGACCCAAGTACGGCATCCCCTTCCCGGTGCTCGCCCGCGCCTCCTTCGGCCTGCGCGGCGCCAACATCCCGGCGCTGATCCGGGCGGCCGTGGCCTGCGGCTGGTTCGGCATCCAGACCTGGATCGGCGGCAGCGGCATATTCGCCCTGGGCTCCAAGCTCACCGGAGGCGAGTGGGAGAACGCGGGGAAGATCGCGGGCAATCCGTGGCCGCTGTGGCTCTGCTTCGTCCTCTTCTGGGCCGCGCAGATCGCCATCATCTACCGCGGCATGGACTTCCTGCGGCACTTCGAGAACTGGGCCGCGCCCTTCGTGATCGTCGGCGCGTTCGTGCTGCTGATCTGGATCGCGGTCAAGGCGGACGGCTTCGGCGCGCTGCTCGACCAGCCCTCGAAGCTGGGCTGGGGCCCCGACTTCTGGCCGGTCTTCTTCCCGTCCCTCATGGGAATGATCGGCTTCTGGGCGACTTTGTCACTGAACATCCCGGACTTCACTCGCTTCGGCGCCAGCCAGAAGGCCCAGACCTGGGGTCAGTCGCTCGGCCTGCCCACGACGATGACGCTCTTCGCGGTCCTCGCCGTGCTGGTGACCTCCGGCTCCGAGGCCGTCTACGGCGAGGCCATCTGGGACCCGGTCACCCTCGCGGCCAAGACGGACAACGCCTTCGGTCTGCTCTTCGCGCTCGTCATCGTGCTGGTCGCCACGATCTCCGTGAACATCGCGGCGAACGTGGTCTCGCCGGCGTACGACCTGGCCAACCTGGCACCGAAGCTCATCAACTTCCGTACGGGCGCGCTGATCACCGGTGTCCTCGGTGTGCTGATCTTCCCGTGGAAGCTGATCTCCACGCCCGAGTTCTACATCTTCACCTGGCTCGGTGTGGTCGGCGGTCTGCTCGGCACGGTCGCGGGCATCCTGATCGCCGACTACTGGATCGTCCGCCGCACGGTGCTGCACCTCGCGGACCTGTACACGCCGGGCGGCCGCTACTGGTACTCGAACGGCTGGAACTGGAAGGCCGTGGCCGCCTTCTTGGTCGGTGGTGTGCTCGCCGTCGGCGGCTCGTACTCGGGCGTGGACGCCAAGGGTGTGAAGACCGGCCCGTTCCCGGTCGACGGACTGATCCCGTTCCTGAAGCCGCTCGCCGACTACGGCTGGGCCGTGGGCCTGGCCGCGTCGCTGGTGCTGTACGTGGCGCTGATGGGCGGAAGGGAGCGGCAGCCGGCCGACGCCTGAGGCAACGGCGGCCGCCCGACGGGGTGGCCGCGCGGGGACATCCGACCTACTGGGAGTCCTCCAGCGCGGCCACCGCCTCCTTCGCGGCCTTGATGGCGCCCTTGTTGATCTCGTCCGTGTCGGGCGCCTTCTTGGTCTCGAAGTCGCTGCCGTTGTACGTGACGACCACCAGGGCGTTGGAGACCCGGGCGATCACCACGCCCTCACGCGTCTGCTGCTTCTTCTCGGTGGTGAGGTTCACTACGGAGTAGGCCGTGTCACCGAGGCCGGGCACGGCGCCTCCGCCGCTCTTCTCCTTGGTGCGCTGCTCGTAGGCGGTCCGGGCCTTGTCGTCGGAGTCCTTGATCTCGTACGAGATGTCGAGCCAGCGGTAGTCGTACCCCTTGAGGGCGTTCCAGGAGCAGGTGCGGCGCACGGCCTTGTCCGTAGACGTGATCTCCTGCCCCGCCGTCTTGGCACCGGGAACAAGGGATTTGACCGTTTTCTCCGAGATGCCCTTGCAGGGTGTGGGAGCCTGCGGGTACGTCTTGGCGGCCGCGGACGTCGAGGGAGCGGACTCGTCGGACCCGGGCGCGGCGGCGTTCTTCCCGGCCGAGTCATGCTCCCCGGCCGGGGTCGCGGCGAACGGACCGGACGTCAGGGCCCAGCCGGCCGAGGCGAGTACGACGACCGGCAGGAGACGGGCGGTGAGGGCGAGCGGCAGTGGAAGATCACGCACGATGTGGTTTTCGGGGGAGACGGTGTGGGGTTCCGCACGGCGGTGGGGGACGCCAGTGTCACATGCATATCTGTGAGGCGGAAGGGCCAACTCGCTCCGTGGCTGTGCGATCACTGAGGTCACTGCCCCTGTGCGGGGCCCGGCGGCACGCGGGTGGGCGGAGTGAATCCCTCCGCGGAGGGTGCGTGCGAGGATCGGCGCGTGATCGCGATACGCCGCTCCTCGTCCCGGTACGCACTCCTCGTCAGCGTGCTGGCGCTGTGCGCGAGCGGGTGCGGACTCTCCACCGAGCTGGACCGTGAGTTGGATCCCGATCCCTCGCGCCCGCCGGCCACGACCAGGCCCCCCGAGCCGTCTCCCGTGTCGCCGTCCGGGGCCGTGACTCCCGACGCCTCACCGTCGGTACCGGTCCAGCCGCAGCAGGGCTGCCCGCCGTCCGGTGTGCGCTTCGGTACCGAACTCGTCAACGCCGCGATGGGGCTGCGCGCCACGACCCTCACCGTGACCAACTGCTCGTCCAAGCCGTACGAGTTGAACGGCTACCCCTCCGTCACGGTGCTCGACGAGTCGGGCGCGCCCATGAAGGGCGTACGCGCCGTCGAGGGCACGGACAAGGTGCCCATGGCCCCGCAGGACCCCGGCCCCGAGCCTGTGACCCTCGCCCCGGGCGAGACTGCGGGCGCGGGGCTGTACTGGCGGGTGGCCGTCGAGAAGGGCATGTTCCTGCGAGTCGCACCCAGGAAAGGCGACGACGTCACGACCGTACGCGTCCAGGACTACCTCGACATCGGTCCGGAGAACGTCCTGGGGGCCACACCGTGGAAGAAGATCCCCTGAGAACCGGTCGCCGCACCCCCACCCGTGCGGCCGTGATTAACCGGTTGCGGGGTGTCGCGCGGGATCAGCAGCCTTGAACGCATGACTCAGCCGCAGACTGCCACCGAGGCCCAACCACCCTCCCTGCGCGAGGAGATCCTCGCCTACTACGAGCGCGGGGAGGAGGACGCCCGCCTCAGACAGGGAGCCGGACGGCTGGAGTTCTGGCGCACCCAGGAGCTGTTGCGCCGGCTCCTGCCGGGTGCGCCCGCGCGCGTGCTCGACATCGGCGGGGGCAGCGGTGTGCACGCGGAGTGGCTGGCGGGCGACGGGTACGAGGTGGAGCTCGTGGACCCCGTACCGCTCCACCTCGAACAGGCCGCCCGGCTGCCGGGCGTCAGCGTCCGGCCCGGCGACGCCCGCGACCTGCCCGCCGAGGACGCCGCCTACGACGTGGTGCTCCTGCTCGGGCCCCTCTACCACCTGCCGGAGCGCGCCGACCGGGTGCGTGCGCTCAGCGAGGCACTCAGGGCGGTCAAGCCGGGCGGACTGGTCGTCGCGGCCACGATCAACCGTTTCGCGTGTCTCCACGACGGCCTTCAGCTGGGGCACTACTTCATCCCGGCGCGCCGCGCGCGGACCGACGTCGTCCTGGTCGACGGCCGCCATGTGCCGGCCCCCGAGGACCCGCTCTTCACCACCGCGTACTTCGCCGACCCCGCCGAGGTCCCCGGCGAGTTCACCGACGCGGGGCTCGTGTGCGAGGGGCAGTACGGCGTCGAGGGCGTCGCCTGGCTGATGGGTGGCGTCGAGGGGTGGCTGGACGACCCGGAGCGGCGGGAGGCCGTCCTCGCGGCGACCCGGCGGATCGAGTCCGAGCCGTCGCTGCTGGGCGTGAGCGGGCATCTGCTCACGGCGGGCAGGCGGGACCTTCACAACAGGCCGTAGCCCGGGGAGTCCGCGGTCAGGGAGCGGACGGCGCGGTGCGCGCCCGGTGGCGGCGGACCGCGTCGCGGTTGGCGCAGCGTGGGGAGCAGTAGCGCTGCCTTCCGGTGCGAGAGGTGTCGGCGAAGATCGTGGTGCACTCGGTCACGGCGCAGCGGCGGAGGCGGTGCATGCCCCGTCCCGCGAGGTGCAGTGCGGTGCCCACGGAGATCAGGGAGAGCAACTGGGAGCCGAGGGGCAGTCGTTCGTCGCGGTAGTGCAGGTGCCAGCCGGTTCCGGCGTGGTTGGTCATCCGCGGGTAGGCGGTGGCCGCTGCCAGCATGCGGTTGATCAGTGCGGCGCGCTCGTGCTCGTCGGTGGCGTCGACGACCGTCTCCCACGCCTCCAGTGCCTCCAGGGCGTGGTCGAAATCCCGTGGTGTGACCGGGAGTTCCAGCACCAGTCCGGCGGCGCGGCAACGGTCCGCGAGTTCCTCGGCATCGGCCGGGCGCCGGTTGGCCAGATCCGTGGCCAGCTTCACGGCGTCCTCGCCGTAAGGGTTGAGATTCACAAGGGCATTACAGCAGCCTGGTCGGTATGCGACAACGCACCGGAGACCGGTCCGACGTACGGCAGGCCGTGGAGTACGACCTCGTGGAGCTCGTGCGTCTGCAGGCGTCGCTGTTCGAGCTCACCTCCGCGTCGGCGTCGGCGGACGAGGACTGGCTGGACGCCCTGGCCGTGGTGCTGAAGGAACAGCTGACCGCGGACGCCGTACGCATTCTCGTCGTGGACGACGGCGACCGCGACGGCGGTCTCGCCGCCTGTGGCATCGGCGTGATCGAGCAGCGGCTGCCCGGCCCGCACCTGCGCGACGGCCGGATCGGTCACGTGACCGGTGTGGTCACCGACCCGGCGCACCGGCGACGCGGTCACGGCCGCTCGATCATGCGGGGACTGCTCGGCTGGTTCCGGGAACGCGAGGTCTCCCGAGTGGACCTGTACACCTCCACCGACGGCGAACCGCTCTGCCGCACCCTCGGCTTCGCCGACCACCCGGACGTCGCGCTGACGCATGCGCGCAGCTGGGATGGGCAGGTCCTGAGCGCCGACCGGACCGCCCGTCGCGCGCACACAGCGAGGTGAGAGCTGCATGTTCACCACCCGGCCCACCCTCCAGGGCACCTTCGGCATGGAGGCGCCGAGTGGAGGGCGCTGACCTGTCTCTTCGGCGGCTGAAGCGGTGCTGACCTGCGGTGATGCGTCCCCAGGGGAGGTCCCGGCGCGATGGCGTTCACCTGCGGATTCACGGTGGATCTTCCAAATCAGCGCGGCGAGTTGAGGATCTGCCCCTCCTCCGCACGGCCTGGGTCGGTGCCGTCGCGCGCCAGTGGTAGAAGCTCGAGCGGCAGATGCGATATTTCACGGACATGTGCAGGATCCCCCTGCTTCTGGTTCGGCGACCTCGCAGCGCAGAGCAGAGCTGGCCCGCAGGTGGATCAGGCAGTCCGGGCAGTGGCGCGAGAGGTGCACGAGGTAGCGGGGGTGGGCGGTGAGGTAGGACTGGGCGCCGCCGGTCGCATCGCGCAACCGCCATCCGTCCTCGTCGGTCGGGGTGTGCCACGACGGGGCGACCACGCGCATGGCGTCTCCCCACAGTTCCCCGCCAGCCACCCCCTTCAGGACGACGACCTGGTCGCCGGCCTGGAAGTGCTGGTGGGTGATGTCCCTGTCGGGGGTGAGC
>NZ_VJZC01000604.1 GCF_009377185.1 Streptomyces spongiae | reverse complement strand
GGCTCGGTGAGGGTGGGCAGGTGGCGGTCGTAGAAGCCCGTGTCCATGCGGGCCGTGGTGAACTCCTCGTGCCTGAGTGAGCGTACGAGGAGGTCGCGGTTGGTCGTCGGGCCGTGGATCCGTGCTCGTTCCAGGGCGCCCGCGAGCTTGCGCAGGGCCTCCGTGCGGGTGGGGGCGTGGGCGACCACCTTGGCGAGCATCGGGTCGTAGTGGACGCCGATGTCGTCGCCGTCGGTGTAGCCGGTGTCGAGGCGGACGCCGTCCGGGACGGTGAGGCGGTGCAGGGTGCCGGTCTGGGGGGCCCAGGCGTGGGCGGGGTCCTCGGCGTAGAGGCGGGCCTCGATGGCGTGGCCCTCCGGGCGCGGGGGGTCTGTTTCGAGGGCGTGGCCTTCGGCGACGCGTATCTGGAGGGCCACCAGGTCGATGCCGAACACGGCCTCCGTGACGGGGTGTTCGACCTGGAGGCGGGTGTTCATCTCCAGGAAGTGGGCCGTGCCGTCGGACACGAGGAACTCGACCGTGCCCGCGCCCACGTAGTCGACGGCTCGGGCGGCGCGTACGGCCATCGCGTGGAGGGAGTCGGTCAGTTCGGGTGTCAGGCCCGGTGCGGGGGCTTCCTCGATGACCTTCTGGTGGCGGCGCTGGAGGGAGCAGTCCCGGGTGCCGAGCGGCCAGACGGTGCCGTGGGTGTCGGCGAGGATCTGTACCTCGACGTGCCGGCCGCCCGCGTCGCCCCCGTAGTACCGCTCGACGAAGACCTCGCCGTCGCCGAAGGCGCTCAGGGCCTCGGCGCGGGCGGCGGTCAGTTCGTCCTCCAGGGCGGCGAGGTCGCGGACGACGCGCATGCCCCGGCCGCCGCCGCCCGCCGCCGCCTTCACCAGGACGGGCAGGTCGTCCTCGGTGACCTTGTGGAGGGGTTCCAGGCCCATGAGTTCCTTGGCGCGCGTCTTGGAGGCCATGGCCTCGATCGCCTCGGGGGGCGGTCCGATCCAGACGAGGCCCGCGTCGAGGACGGCGCGTGCGAAGGCGGGGTTCTCTGAGAGGAAGCCGTAGCCGGGGTGGACGGCGTCCGCGCCGGACGCGAGGGCCGCCTTCACGATGAGGTCGCCGCGCAGGTAGGTGTCCGCGGGCGCCGCGCCCGGCAGGCGTACCGTCGCGTCGGCCACGCGCGCGTGGAGGGCGTTCTCGTCGGCGTCGGAGTGCACGGCGACCGTGCGGATTCCGAGCTCACGGCACGTGCGGACGATACGGCAGGCGATCTCGCCCCGGTTGGCGACGAGCAGAGTACCGATCACGTGATTCCTCACATCCGGAAGACGCCGAAGCCACCGCGCGCGCCCTCGTAGGGCGCCGTGTGGATCGCGGACAGGCACAGGCCGAGGACGGTACGGGTGTCGCGCGGGTCGATGACGCCGTCGTCGTACAGCCGCCCGGACAGGAACATCGGCAGGGACTCGGACTCGATCTGCTGCTCCACCATGGCGCGCAGGGCGGCGTCCCCTTCCTCGTCGTACGGCTGTCCCTTCGCGGCAGCCGACTGCCGGGCGACGATGGAGAGGACGCCGGCGAGCTGCTGGGGGCCCATGACGGCCGACTTGGCGCTGGGCCAGGCGAAGAGGAAGCGGGGGTCGTAGGCGCGGCCGCACATGCCGTAGTGCCCGGCTCCGTACGAGGCGCCCATGAGGACCGAGAGGTGCGGGACCCGGCTGTTGCTGACCGCGTTGATCATCATCGCGCCGTGCTTGATGATGCCGCCCTGCTCGTACTCCTTGCCGACCATGTAGCCGGTGGTGTTGTGGAGGAAGAGGAGCGGGATGTCGCGCTGGTTGGCGAGCTGGATGAACTGGGCGGCCTTCTGGGACTCCTCGCTGAACAGCACCCCCTGGGCGTTCGCCAGGATGCCGACCGGATAGCCGTGGAGGGTCGCCCAGCCGGTGGCGAGGCTCGTCCCGTACAGCGGCTTGAACTCGTCGAAGTCGGAGGCGTCGACGATCCGGGCGACGACCTCGCGGGGGTCGAAGGGGGTGCGCAGGTCGCCGGGGACGATGCCGAGCAGTTCGTCCTCGTCGTACTTGGGGGGCGCGGCCGGGCCCGGATCGCCGTACGCCTTGCGGTGGTTGAGGCGGGCGACGACGCGGCGGGCCTGGCGCAGGGCGTCCGGCTCGTCCACGGCGAAGTAGTCGGCGAGGCCCGACACGCGCGCGTGCATGTCGGCGCCGCCGAGGGACTCGTCGTCGCTCTCCTCCCCCGTCGCCATCTTCACCAGCGGGGGACCGCCGAGGAACACCTTCGCCCGCTCCTTGACCATGATCACGTGGTCGGACATGCCGGGGATGTACGCGCCTCCGGCGGTGGAGTTCCCGAAGACGACGGCGACGGTGGGGATTCCGGCGGCGGAGAGCCGGGTGAGGTCCCGGAAGATGGCCCCGCCCGGGATGAAGATCTCCTTCTGGGAGGGCAGGTCCGCGCCGCCCGACTCGACCAGGCTGATGCAGGGCAGCCGGTTGGCGAGGGCGATGTCGTTCGCGCGGAGGGCCTTCTTCAGGCTCCAGGGGTTGCTGGCGCCGCCGCGTACGGTCGGGTCGTTCGCGGTGATCAGGCACTCCACGCCCTCGACGACCCCGATGCCGGTGACGAGCGAGGCGCCCACGGTGTAGTCGCTGCCCCAGGCCGCGAGCGGGGACAGCTCCAGGAAGGGGGTGTCGGGGTCGAGGAGCAGCTCGATGCGCTCCCGGGCGAGCAGCTTGCCGCGCTTCCGGTGCCGCGCGACGTACTTCTCGCCGCCGCCCGCGAGGGCCTTCGCGTGCTCGGTGTCGAGCTCGGCGAGTTTGGCGAGCATGGCCTCGCGGTGGGCGGTGTGGTCGGGGCTGCCGGTGTCCAGGGTGGAGTTGATGACCGTCACAGAAGGATCTCCGGTATGTCCAGGTGGCGGGAGCGCAGCCATTCGCCGAGGGCCTTGGCCTGGGGGTCGAAGCGGGCCTGCGCGGCGACGCCCTCGCCGAGGATGCCCTCGACGACGAAGTTGAGGGCACGCAGATTCGGCAGGGCATGGCGGGTGACGGTCAAGTCGGCCGTCTCCGGGAGGAGTTCGCGGAAGCGGTCGGCCGTGAGGGTGTGGGCGAGCCACCGCCAGGCGTCGTCCGAGCGGGCCCAGAGGCCGACGTTGGCGTTGCCGCCCTTGTCGCCGCTGCGGGCGCCCGCGACCAGGCCGAGGGGCGCGCGGCGGGTCGGGAGTCCGGTGGGCAGGGACTCGGGCGGAGGGGGTCCGTCGACGGGCTCGATCGGCTCGTCGGGCTGGAGTACGAGCGTGTCGTGAGGCGGGGGTATGGGGACCCGGCGCCCGTCGTGGAGGACCGCCACATGGTCCGCGCCCCCATGGTTCACGTACACATCCTCGAAGACCCCATAGGGCGCGCCCTTTCCCGGTGGCGCCAGCACATGGAACCCGGGGTAGCTCGCCAGTGCCAGTTCCACGGCGGCACCGCTGAGCGCCCGTCCCACGGCCGTCTGGTCGGGGTCCCGTACGACGAGCCGCAGCAGCGCGCTCGCGGTCTCCTCTGTGGGGGCGTCGGGGTGGTCGGTGCGGGCGAGGGTCCAACTGATGTTTGCCGGGCGGGACTTGGAGGCGTACAGCGTGGTCTCCAGCTGGTCGCGCACCAGGGCGGCCTTCTTCTCGATGTCCAGCCCGGTCAGGACGAACACGACCTCGTTGCGGTAGCCGCCGATCCGGTTGAGGCCGACCTTGAGGGTGGGGGGCGGGGCCTCGCCGCGCACCCCGGTGATCCGTACGCGGTCGGGGCCCTCCTGGGTCAGCTCGACCGTGTCCAGGCGGGCGGTGACGTCGGGGCCCGCGTACCGGGCGCCGGCCGTCTCGTACAGCAGTTGCGCGGTGACCGTGCCGACGTCCACGACACCGCCCGTCCCCGGGTGTTTGGTGATGACGGCGGTGCCGTCCTCGTGGAGTTCGGCGAGGGGGAAGCCGGGGTGGCGGAGCCGTTCTACGTCGTGGTGGGTGAAGAAGGCGTAGTTGCCGCCGGTGGCCTGGGTGCCGCACTCCAGCACGTGCCCGGCGACGACGGCTCCCGCGAGCCGGTCGTGGTCGTCCGGTGTCCAGCCGAAGTGGGCGGCCGCCGGGCCGGTGACGAGGGCGGCGTCGGTGACCCGCCCGGTGACGACGACGTCGGCGCCCTCCCGCAGACAGGCCGCGATGCCGAACCCGCCGAGGTAGGCGTGCGCGGCGAGAGCGTCCGGATGGCGGTGCGTGAGGTCGTCGCCCTCGACGTGGGCGACCCGGACCGGGATGCCGAGGCGGTCCGCCAACTTCCGTACGGCGTCGGCGAGTCCGGCCGGGTTGAGGCCGCCGGCGTTGGTGACGACACGGACGCCACGGTCGTGCGCGAGGCCGAGGCACTCCTCCAGCTGGCCGAGGAAGGTACGGGCGTAACCGGCGGCCGGGTCCTTCAGGCGGTCGCGGCCGAGGATGAGCATGGTCAGCTCGGCGAGGTAGTCGCCGGTGAGGACGTCCAGTTCGCCGCCGGTGAGCATCTCGCGCATCGCGTCGAAGCGGTCGCCGTAGAAGCCGGAGGCGTTGCCGATGCGGAGGGGTGTCACTCGGACTCCTTGGCGGGCTCGCGCCCCACGCCCGGAGGTCCCGCGAAGGCCTGCGCGATGTCCAGCCACCGGTCGGCGTCGGGGCCCTCGGCGCTGAGGGCGAGGTCGGCGCGGTTGGCCCGCTGGGTGACCAGGAGGCAGAAGTCGAGGGCGGGGCCGGTGACGCGCCCGGAGGCGTCGTCGGGGCCGTACGTCCACGACTCGCCGGACGGGCTGAGGAGTTCGACGCGGAACTCCTCGAACGGCGGGGTCAGTCCGTGCACGCCGAAGGAGAAGTCACGGGTGCGGACGCCAAGTCGCGTGATGTGCCGGAGCCGGTCGGTGGGGGCGCGGACCACGCCCAGCGCGTCGGCGACGTCCAGGCCGTGGGCCCAGGTCTCCATGAGGCGGGCGGTGGCCATGGAGGCGGTGGACATGGGCGGGCCGTACCAGGGGAACCGCGCGCCGTCGGGTGCTGCGCGCAGGGCGTCCTCCAGGTCCTTGCGCCCGGCCCGCCAGTCCGCGAGCAGGCGCTCGGGCGGCTTACCGGCGCCCTCCTCCGCGCCGTTGTCCACGAAGTTCCCGGCCGAGGTCAGCGCCTTCTCGACCGCGCGGGCGAAGGCGCCCTGATCGGTCACGGCCAGCACGGAGGACTGGTCGGTCCAGGCGAGGTGCGCGATCTGGTGGGCGACGGTCCAGCCGGGAGCCGGGGTCGCGAGCGCCCACTGCTCCGGGCTCAACTCGGCGACGAGCAGGTCGAGTTCGTCGCTCTCGGCACACAGATCGTCGATCACGGGCATCGGGTCGGCCATGGGGCGAGCATGGCAGCGGGACCATAAACAAGCAAGCGTGCTTGCATTTTTGGTGGCGGGCGAGTGCGGTCACCGGCCAGGACGCCCAGGCGCCGCCGCAGGAGTCGTTGTATGTGCCGCCGACCATCAGGCGGCGCAGAGGTCGACCTGGGTGTCGTATCCGTCGCGCGGCAGGAGCTTGGAAAGGGTGGACTTGCCCGCGCCGCTCGGCCCAGTGATGATCACCAGTTCGCTCGGCCGGACAGCGACAGGCTGTTGAGCGCGGTGGTGCCGCCGCCAGTGCCGGGTAGCGGAAGGAGACGCCCCGCACTGGTGTCGTCGGGTCGGCCGGGCGCCTGTCGAGCGGAACCGGGCGGGTCGGTGACGGGGGCGAGGAGGGGCCGAAGTCCGGTGGGCCAGGTTCCGCGCACCCGGAAAGTCCATTGCTGTGCACACGGCAGTGCACTACCTGTCTCTTATACAGATCTG
>NZ_VJZC01000603.1 GCF_009377185.1 Streptomyces spongiae | reverse complement strand
GCCCCGTCCCGCCCGAGGGGCTCATACCGTTCGATGACCCGGCACGCGTTCTGCACGGGCGACCCCGTCACGGTCGCCGCGAACATCGTCTCCCGCAGCACGTCCCGTACGTCCAGGGACGACCGCCCTCGCAACTCGTACTCGGTGTGGGCGAGATGGGCCATCTCCTTCAGCCGCGGCCCGATCACCACCCCGCCCATGTCGCCGACCGTGCACATCATCTTGAGCTCCTCGTCGACGACCATCGAGAGCTCCTCGATCTCCTTGCCGTCGGCGAGGAAGTCCAGCAGGTTCTCCGGCGTCGGCCCCTCGGCCGGGTAGCGGTACGTCCCACTGATCGGGTTCATGACGACGGTCCCGCCGGACATGCGGACGTGCACCTCCGGGCTCGCCCCCACCAGCGTGCGCTCACCGGTGTGCACCACGAACGTCCAGTACGCGCCCCGCTCACCCTCCAGCAGCCGCCGGAAGAGGGCCAGGGCGTCGGCACGCCCGAATCCCGGGATCTCACCCTCGTACGTCCGCCGGATCACGAAGTTCGCGCCCTCGCCCCGCCCGATCTCCTCGCGCAACACCCGCCCGACGATCCCGGCGTACTCCTCGTCCGCCACGTCGAAGCCGCCGCCCTCGACCCGTACGTCGTGCGTGGGCAGCCCGTCCAGAACGTCGGCGAGCGGGATCTCGTACCGCTCCTCGGGCGTCAGCACCGCCAGCGGCGTGCCGTCGTCGCGGACGTCGAAGCCGCGCTCGCGGATCTGGCGGAAGGGGATCAGGGCCAGGCCCTCGTCGGGGAGGTCGGCCAGCCGCTCGTACGGGGAGACCGGGCCGACCAGGAGTTCCACCGTGGTGTCGTCGTGGCCCGGTGTGCCGCGGCGCAGCAGGGCGAAGGGGCGGGGATCGTCCAGCAGATCGAGCAGGTTCATGGGTCCGATTCCTTCTCTCCGGAGCTCAGTGCTCGGCGCTCTGTGCTCAGTGGATCAGCGGGAGAGGAACGACCTGGTCGCGAAAACGCCGAAGGCCGCCCCTCGGGCGGCCTTCGCGAAGTTGTTGCGTACGCGCAGTCAGTGGGCCGCCGGGTGAGCGGTCCACCACCAGTTCTGGTTCTGGGTCGGATGCGCGAACATGCGCCGCACCCTACCCCATGCCGTACACGGCCGGGGCGACGCCGCGATCGAGCGGGGTTCGTCTCACTTGATGGGCATGGGGATGGACCCCGGACACGACCCCGTAATGTTGACGTCGTGACCGTGAACGCTAAGTCCAGCGCGAGCGCTGGCAACACCTGGCGAGACCTGCCCGCGGCGCAGCAGCCCGAGTACCCCGACACCGAGGCTCTGCGCGCAGTGATCGCGGACCTCGAGTCGTATCCGCCGCTCGTCTTCGCGGGCGAGTGCGACCAGCTGCGCGCCCGGCTGGGAGCCGTCGCCAAGGGCGAGGCGTTCCTGCTCCAGGGCGGCGACTGCGCCGAGGCCTTCGACGCGGTGTCCGCCGACCAGATCCGCAACAAGCTCAAGACGCTGCTCCAGATGGGCGCCGTCCTCACATATGCGGCCTCCGTGCCGGTCGTGAAGGTCGGCCGGATCGCGGGGCAGTACTCCAAGCCGCGCTCCAAGCCGACCGAGACCCGCGACGGCGTGACGCTCCCGACCTACCGGGGCGACTCCGTCAACGGCTTCGACTTCACCGAGGCCTCCCGCGTCCCGGACCCCGAGCGCCTGAAGCGGATGTACCACGCGTCCGCCTCCACGCTCAACCTGGTGCGCGCCTTCACCACCGGCGGCTACGCCGACCTGCGCCAGGTGCACGCCTGGAACCAGGACTTCGTGAAGTCGTCCCCGTCCGGGCAGCGCTACGAGCAGCTGGCGCGCGAGATCGACAACGCGCTGAACTTCATGCACGCCTGCGGGGCCGACCCGGAGGAGTTCAAGACCGTCGAGTTCTTCTCCTCGCACGAGGCTCTGCTGCTCGACTACGAGTCCGCGCTGACCAGGGTCGACTCGCGTACGGGCCACCTGTACGACGTGTCGGCGCACATGGTGTGGATCGGTGAGCGCACCCGGCAGCTGGACCACGCGCACATCGAGTTCGCCTCGAAGATCCGCAACCCGATCGGGATCAAGCTCGGCCCGACCACGACGGCCGAGGAGGCGCTGCAGTACATCGAGCGCCTCGACCCCGAGCGTGAGCCGGGCCGGCTGACGTTCGTCGTCCGCATGGGCGCCGACAAGGTGCGTGACAAGCTGCCCGAGCTGGTCGAGAAGGTCACCGCCTCGGGCGCCACCGTGGCCTGGGTGACCGACCCGATGCACGGCAACACCTTCGAGGCGGCCTCCGGCCACAAGACCCGCCGTTTCGACGACGTGCTCGACGAGGTCAAGGGCTTCTTCGAGGTCCACAAGGGCCTCGGCACCCACCCGGGCGGCATCCACGTGGAGCTGACCGGTGACGACGTCACCGAGTGCGTGGGCGGCGGCGACGAGATCTTCGTCGACGACCTGCACCAGCGCTACGAGACGGCCTGCGACCCCCGGCTCAACCGCAGCCAGTCGCTCGACCTGGCGTTCCTCGTCGCCGAGATGTACAGGGACCAGTAAGAGGTTCGCCTGTTACAGGGGCGTGTAGTGGGGCGCGGATCACATACGATCCGCGCCCCTTCCACTTTTGCGGCTCTGAGGCGACGGGTAAGGTTAGGTTAGCCTCACCGATCAAGCGGGACGGCGACCAGGACCCATCCCAGCGGGAGGTGAACCGCGTGTACGTCTGCAGTTGCTTCGGGGTCACCGAGCAGCAGGTCAAGCAGCACGTGGACAAAGGCGCCTGCACCCCCCGCCAGATAGCGTCCGCCTGCAAGGCGGGTACCGACTGCGGTTCGTGCGTACGCCGGATCCAGGCGATCCTCGGCCGAGGGGCGTGCCCGCGCCGGGACCTGGCCGACGAGGGCCGGCCGGTGCTGTCGGAGCTCGACGGGTTCGACGGGCTCGAGGAAGCCGCCTAGCCGCCTGGCGTCCAGCGGCCTGGCTGTCTAGCTCTCCGGCTGCTCGATCAGCTGCGCGATGTAGAGCGCCTCGCCGAGCTTCTCCACCAGCTCCAGCTGGGTGTCGAGGTAGTCGATGTGGTGCTCCTCGTCGGCGAGGATCGACTCGAAGATGTTCGCGGACGTGATGTCGCCCTTGTTGCGCATCACCTCGATGCCGCGCTTGAGGCGGTCGATCGCCTCCACCTCGATCTGCCGGTCGGCCTGGAACATCTCGGTGACCGTCTGTCCGACCCGCACGTGGAACAGTCGCTGGTAGTTCGGCAGGCCCTCCAGGAAGAGGATCCGGTCGGTGAGTACCTCCGCGTGCTTCATCTCGTCGAACGACTCGGCGCGCGTGTACTTCGCGAGCTTGGTCCAGCCGAAGTTCTCCTGCATCTTCGCGTGCAGGAAGTACTGGTTGATCGCGGTGAGCTCGGCGGTCAGCTGCTCGTTGAGGAATTCGATGACCTCGGGGTCGCCCTGCATCGCAGAGGCTCCTTCCAGGCGGGGGGACTGGCGGGTTCCGCCGCATGATTCCACTGCCCGTCAAGGCCCGTCCAGTAAGTGCACGCTTAGTAAGTAAGGGCATGCTTAGTCCATTTTGTCCGAGTCGAGGCGGGGTGGGTCATCTCCACCGTTCGGGGTCTGTCAGGATGGAGTCATGGGTCAGCCGGTGGAACGCGAATCTGGAGAGCAGCCGCAGCTTCCGCCGGGGCAGCGACTCCAGCGCGGCTGGCCGGTGACCCACTACGGCCCCGTTCCCAAGTTCCGCTCCGAGCGCTGGGACTTCCGGGTCTTCGGTGCCACCGCCGACAGCGAGAAGCACTCCTGGACGCACGAGGAGTTCACGGCCCTGCCCTACGCCACGGTCGTGGCCGATCTGCACTGCGTCACGAAGTACAGCATGCTGGGCGCCGAATGGGGTGGCATTCCGGCCCGTACGATCCTGGACATCGCGCCGCCCGCGCCCGGCGTCACCCATGTCATGGTGTGGGCGGAGTACGGCTACAGCTCGAACCTCCGGCTCGATGACTTCGCCTCCGAGCGCACGATCTTCGCCACCCACAAGGACGGTGAGCTGCTCACCGCGGAACACGGCTTTCCGCTGCGGCTCGTGGTGCCCCACCTGTACGCCTGGAAGGGGCCCAAGTGGGTCCGTGGCGTGGAGTACATGACCGCCGACCGGCGCGGCTTCTGGGAGGAGCGCGGGTACCACAACGTCGGCGATCCCTGGCGGGAGCAGCGCTACTCGTACCAGGAAGAGCCCGGGGACGGCCCCGGGCTCTGATTCCTGCGTTCCGCTTGCTGGCCCTCTTCTTCGCGGGGTCAGTGGTGGTACTGGTGCACCACCGCGTGGCCCCTGCCGCGGCCGATCATCCACTTGTTGACCGGTGTGGTCACCAGGAACGCGACGGCGAAGGCCAGGGCGAGTGCGCCCCAGAAGAGGGCGTCCGCGAGGTGGGCGTCCATCGCGCCCGGGACCAGCAGGATCACGCCGTTGTCGACCAGCTCCATCACGGCGATCGAGACCGTGTCCGCGGCGAGCGCGACACCGATCGCGGCCTTCAGGGGCAGGCCCGCCTTCGTGACGGCGTACAGCGTGAACGAGTAGCCGAAGACGAAGGCCAGGACGATCGCGAGGATCATCGTCGGCACGTTGTGCCAGGCGAACGCGGTGCCGATCACCATGCCGAGGATCTCGCCGATGGCGCAGCCGGTGAGGCAGTGGAGGGTGGCCTTGGCGGCGGTGCCCCACGTGGTGGTGCCGGAAGCGTGCGCGTGTTCCGCGTGTGCGTGTTCCTCGTGGGTGTGGTGCGCGTGCGTGCCGTGCTCCATCGGTGGCCCCCAATGTCGAGTGACGGTTCCTGTCGTCGCACAGGAACCGTATACCCCCTAGGGGTATTCCTCAATGTGTCACGCGTTCTCCCGGAGCTTCTTCAGCCGCTCCACGTCCGTCGCGTGGCCCTCCTTGCCGCCGGGTGTCTCGATGATCAGCGGGACACCCTCGGTGGCGGGGTGGGTCATGAGCGCCCGG
Organism: Streptomyces spongiae; assembly: GCF_009377185.1. Taxonomy (GTDB): domain Bacteria; phylum Actinomycetota; class Actinomycetes; order Streptomycetales; family Streptomycetaceae; genus Streptomyces; species Streptomyces spongiae. Next base: position 853 of record NZ_VJZC01000603.1, on the reverse strand, counting down.
AACGGGTCCTCGCCGATGTGGCCTGAGCCGATGTTCTCGTGGCGGTCCTTGTGGGCGCCGACGACGTCCTTGGAGTCGTTGGCGTGGATCAACTTGAGCCGGCCCTCGCCGACGGTGTCCACCAGCAGGTCGAGGGTCTGGTGCATTCCGGTGGGCCCGGTCAGGTCGTGGCCCGCGGCGAAGACATGGCAGGTGTCCAGGCAGACGCCCAGCCGCGGGTGGGCGTCGAGCGCCTCGAAGTACGGCGCGAAGTCCCAGGTGCGTGAGCAGAGCGAGGCGCCCTGGCCGGCGGTGGACTCCAGCAGGAGGTACGGGTCGTCGTCGTGGGTCAGCTCGTCGAGCAGTGGCAGCATGTGCTCGCGCACCTGCTTGAGCGCCACGGAGCGCTCCCGGCCGCCGGTAGCGCTCCCGGTGTGGACGACCACGCCCAGGGCGCCGATCTCGCGGCCTCTGCGGAGTGAGTGGCGCAGCGACTCCACCGACTTCTCGACCGTGGCCTCGGTGTGGGAGCCGAAGTTGATCAGGTAGGGAGCGTGCACGTACACGGGGATCGACTCGGCGTCACACGTCTCGCGGAACGCCTCGTCCTGCCGCGGGTTCCCCGGCGGGGTCGCCCACCCTCGGGGGTTCGCCACGAACACCTGCACGGTCTCTGCCTTGAGGTCGTGCGCGTAGGTGAGTCCGACGGAGTGCAGCCCACCGGCCACGGGGACATGGCTGCCAACGGGATTGCGAAGGTACTTGCTGGTCACCCTCTCAGGGTGTCACGACGGTTCGCGGGCGCTGCCGTCGGCCGATTTCCTCGCCCCCGCCGCCCCTACCCGTCCCATCCCTGGGGGCTGCGCCCCCAGAC
>NZ_VJZC01000602.1 GCF_009377185.1 Streptomyces spongiae | reverse complement strand
CCGCTGCTCCGGCCGGAGCAGCGGCACAACGGCCCCCCATGGACCGCGACGGAAGCGGAGCCGGACAGCGCAGGGCCCCGGAACCGGCGCAGGGGTCCCGGGGCCCGGTTCAGGGGCGGTGCGCCGCCCGCTACGGGGTCACACTCGCCGCAGTACCGCCACCACCTTGCCCAGGATGGTCGCATCGTCGCCGGGGATCGGCTCGTAGGCCGCGTTGTGCGGGAGGAGCCAGACGTGGCCGTCCTCGCGCTTGAAGCGCTTGACCGTGGCCTCGCCGTCCAGCATCGCAGCCACGATGTCGCCGTTCTCGGCGACCGGCTGGCGGCGGACCGTCACCCAGTCCCCGTCGCAGATGGCGGCCTCGATCATCGAGTCGCCGACGACCTTCAGGACGAACAGCTCACCGTCGCCGACGAGCTGCCTCGGGAGCGGGAACACGTCCTCCACCGACTCCTCGGCGAGGATCGGGCCACCGGCGGCGATACGGCCGACGAGCGGGACGTACGACGCGGCCGGCTTGCCCGCCGTGTCCGTGGGCTGTGCCGACGCCTGGTCGGAGCCCCGGACCTCGTAGGCGCGCGGGCGGTGCGGGTCGCGGCGCAGGAAGCCCTTGCGCTCCAGGGCCATCAGCTGGTGTGCCACCGAGGACGTGCTGGAGAGGCCGACCGCTTGGCCGATCTCCCGCATCGACGGCGGGTAGCCGCGCCGCTGCACGGAGTCCCTGATGACCTCGATGACCCGGCGCTGCCTGTCTGTGAGCCCCGAGCTGTCGGCCCGGATGCCTGGAGGTCGGCCAGGCAGGGACCGCTTGGGTCCCTCAGGATTCGTGGCTTCGTTCATCGCATGCACCGGCTCGAATCGGTCCTGGGAGCGGTCCTGGGCAGTGATGGCGGCACTGTCTGCGGTGGTGGTCACGTCGGCCCCTCTCGATGGTCTCCCGTGCAGCACAACGGTAGTTGCTTTCGAAAGGTTGCGCCAAACACACGTTCGAGTGAAAAAACGCGGATTGCCTTACGCGGCTGGATGTCTGGGTGTATGGCCGACGTCGATCCTGGCGGGCGAAAGCGCTCATTGCTGTACCGTCCGCCGCCGGGGCGATGGCCTTGTGGGCCGCTGCCGCCTCGTGGGCCAGTCTGCCACCAGGCGCCCCGCCGACCGGGCACCGACCCCCTCGCGTGCGGCGCCCAACGTATCCCCGCGCGTCCCGTGACGGAACGGCCCCGCGGCACATGCCGAAACGAGTGCGACACGCGCGTCGTGGGAGGATTTACGTGCCAAGCCCTACATGTAGTGCTTGGATTGCACTGACGGCCCAGAAGTTGTGGTCCCCCGGGTCTCCAGACCCTCGGACATCGCCTATGCTTGGGGCTGCTTCGCAGGGACCCAAGTGGCTTGCGAGGCTATTGAGTCTGCTGTGAAAGGGGGTTGGAAGTTCTATGCATTGCCCTTTCTGCAGGCATCCCGACAGCCGCGTCGTCGACTCCCGTACGACCGATGACGGTACGTCGATCCGCAGGCGCCGTCAGTGTCCGGACTGCTCCCGTCGTTTCACGACGGTGGAGACCTGTTCGCTGATGGTGGTCAAGCGGTCGGGCGTCACCGAGCCCTTCAGCCGTACGAAGATCATCAATGGTGTGCGCAAGGCATGCCAGGGACGGCCCGTCACCGAGGACGCGCTCGCCCAGCTGGGCCAGCGGGTCGAGGAAGCGGTGCGGGCCACGGGGAGCGCCGAGCTGACCACCCACGACGTGGGACTGGCCATACTCGGCCCGTTGCAGGAGCTCGACCTCGTCGCCTATCTGCGATTCGCCTCGGTCTACCGGGCGTTCGACTCGCTGGAGGACTTCGAGGCGGCCATCGAGGAACTCAGGGAAGAGCAGGGGGAGCGCCCCGCCGGCGACGGCGAGGACTGCAAGGACGCAGTCGAGGAGCGCGTGGAACCCGAGCGCGGGCCCGGGGGGACCGGAGGGGTCCCCGAGCCCGCCCGCGCCGCCGACTGACCGGCGGACCGCCCGGGCGGATCATCGCACCGGACCGTCGACGGCGACCAGGACCTGTCGTGGAGGGCCGCGTGAGCGGCGCCGCGACACAAGACAGAACACCGTGTCACGGGAACAAAGTGGCACTTCAGGGCGTTTTCGCCCGTACAGGGAGGCGGCATGACAGAGACGGCGAGCGGTCCGGCACGGAGTTCCCGCGCCAAGGGCACCAAGGCGAGCAAGGGACTGCGTATCGAGCGCATCCACACCACCCCCGGCGTGCACCCGTACGACGAGGTCGAGTGGGCGCGCCGTGACGTCGTCATGACCAACTGGCGCGACGGCTCGGTCAACTTCGAGCAGCGTGGCGTCGAGTTCCCCGAGTTCTGGTCGGTGAACGCGGTCAACATCGTCACCAGCAAGTACTTCCGGGGTGCCGTCGGCACCCCGCAGCGCGAGGTGAGCCTGAAGCAGCTCATCGACCGCATCGTGAAGACGTACCGGAAGGCCGGTGAGGACTACAAGTACTTCGCCTCGCCCGCCGACGCCGAGATCTTCGAGCACGAACTGGCGTACGCCCTCCTGCACCAGATCTTCAGCTTCAACAGCCCGGTCTGGTTCAACGTCGGCACGCCCCAGCCGCAGCAGGTCTCCGCCTGCTTCATCCTGGCCGTCGACGACTCCATGGAGTCGATCCTCGACTGGTACAAGGAAGAGGGCATGATCTTCAAGGGCGGCTCCGGTGCCGGCCTGAACCTCTCCCGGATCCGGTCCTCCAAGGAGCTGCTCTCCTCCGGTGGCAACGCCTCCGGTCCGGTCTCCTTCATGCGCGGCGCCGACGCCTCCGCGGGAACGATCAAGTCGGGTGGCGCCACCCGACGCGCCGCCAAGATGGTCATCCTCGACGTCGACCACCCCGACATCGAGGACTTCATCGAGACCAAGGTGAAGGAAGAGGAGAAGATCCGCGCCCTGCGCGACGCGGGCTTCGACATGGACCTGGGCGGCGACGACATCACGTCCGTCCAGTACCAGAACGCCAACAACTCGGTCCGCGTGAACGACACGTTCATGAAGGCCGTCGAGTCCGGCGGGAAGTTCGGTCTGCGCGGGCGGATGACCGGCGAGGTCATCGAAGAGGTCGAGGCCAAGACCCTGTTCCGCAAGATGGCCGAGGCCGCCTGGGCCTGCGCCGACCCCGGCATCCAGTACGACGACACCATCAACCACTGGCACACGTGCCCGGAGTCCGGCCGCATCAACGGCTCGAACCCCTGCAGCGAGTACATGCACCTGGACAACACGTCCTGCAACCTCGCCTCGCTGAACCTGATGAAGTTCCTGAAGGACGACGGCCTCGGCAACCAGTCCTTCGAGGTCGAGCGCTTCGCGAAGGTCGTCGAGCTCGTCATCACCGCGATGGACATCTCCATCTGCTTCGCCGACTTCCCGACCCAGAAGATCGGTGAGAACACCCGCGCCTTCCGCCAGCTCGGCATCGGCTACGCCAACCTCGGCGCCCTGCTGATGGCGACCGGCCACGCGTACGACTCCGACGGCGGCCGTGCCCTGGCCGGTGCCATCACCTCCCTGATGACCGGCACGTCGTACAGGCGTTCCGCCGAACTCGCCGCGGTCGTCGGCCCGTACGACGGCTACGCCCGCAACGCACAGCCGCACCTGCGCGTCATGAAGCAGCACGCCGACGCCAACACCGAGGCCGTCCGCGTCGACGACCTGGACACCCCGGTCTGGGCCGCCGCCACGGAGGCCTGGCAGGACGTGCTCCGCCTCGGCGAGAAGAACGGCTTCCGCAACTCGCAGGCGTCCGTCATCGCCCCGACCGGCACCATCGGTCTCGCGATGTCCTGCGACACCACCGGCCTCGAGCCCGACCTCGCGCTGGTCAAGTTCAAGAAGCTGGTCGGCGGCGGGTCGATGCAGATCGTCAACGGCACCGTCCCGCAGGCCCTGCGTCGCCTGGGCTACCTGGAGGAGCAGGTCGAGGCGATCGTCGCCCACATCGCCGAGCACGGCAATGTCGTCGACGCCCCGGGCCTCAAGCTCGAGCACTACGAGGTCTTCGACTGCGCCATGGGCGAGCGCTCCATCTCCGCGATGGGCCATGTCCGCATGATGGCCGCGATCCAGCCGTGGATCTCCGGCGCCCTGTCCAAGACGGTCAACATGCCGGAGTCGGCGACCGTCGAGGAGGTCGAGGAGATCTACTTCGAGGCCTGGAAGCTGGGCGTCAAGGCGCTCGCCATCTACCGCGACAACTGCAAGGTCGGCCAGCCGCTCTCCGCGAAGACCAAGGAGAAGGAGAAGGCCGAGATCACGGAGAAGGCCGAGGCGGCCATCCGCGAGACGGTCGAGAAGGTCGTCGAGTACCGCCCGGTCCGCAAGCGCCTCCCGAAGGGTCGTCCCGGCATCACCACGTCCTTCACCGTCGGTGGCGCCGAGGGTTACATGACGGCCAACTCCTACCCGGACGACGGCCTGGGCGAGGTCTTCCTGAAGATGTCCAAGCAGGGTTCGACCCTCGCGGGCATGATGGACGCCTTCTCCATCGCGGTCTCGGTCGGTCTGCAGTACGGCGTGCCTCTGGAGACGTACGTCTCCAAGTTCACCAACATGCGCTTCGAGCCGGCCGGTATGACGGACGACCCGGACGTGCGGATGGCGCAGTCGATCGTCGACTACATCTTCCGCCGTCTGGCGCTCGACTTCCTGCCCTTCGAGACGCGCTCCGCGCTCGGCATCCACTCCGCCGAGGAGCGCCAGCGTCACCTGGAGACCGGCTCCTACGAGCCGAATGAGGACGAGGTCGACGTCGAGGGCCTGGCCCAGTCCGCGCCCCGCGCGCAGGAGCTGAAGGCCGTCGCCACCAACAGGGCCGGCGTCGAGGCGGCCAAGCCCGCCCCGCAGCAGGCCCACACCAGTGCCGAACTGGTGGAGATGCAGCTGGGCATCCAGGCGGACGCCCCGCTCTGCTTCTCCTGCGGCACGAAGATGCAGCGGGCGGGTTCCTGCTACATCTGCGAGGGCTGCGGCTCGACCAGCGGCTGCAGCTGAGCCTGTCTGACGCATTGAGGGGCGGTACGGTCGGCGACCGTACCGCCCCTCGGCGTTGACGCGTGCCCCGAGCGGGTCAGGACTCGCGCCGAGCGCCCATGACGCGGGCGAAGGACGCCGGGTCCTCCTCGTAGCCGTGGACGCCCGGTCGGAACGACCACTCCCCGGAGCTGTCGCGCACGAACTCCGCGACGGTCGCCGCCGTGGACCCCAGGACACCGCCGAAGTCGTCCTCGGCCAGGACGGTGTAGCCCTCACGGATGCGCAGCGCGGGGTTGTGGACGTTGACGAAGGTCCTTCGGCCGGTCTGCTGCTGTATGGCCACACCGACCACCACGCGCGCGTAGCGGCTGTCGAGCCGGCTGAGCTCGACGATCATGACCTCGTCCCAGCCGAAGCCCTGACCGGTCTTGCTGTCGCGGTCGAGATTGATGGTCCCGTCGGGGGAGCGGCTGTCGAAGTGCACCACGTAGTCGGGGTTACCGTGCGGCTCCGTGGCCAGATAGGTGGCCGCCACGAGATCGAGGTCCGTGGGTGTCTGTCCCGAAGGACTGGGATCCCATTTCACCGCCACCTCGACCTTGCCGATGCCCTTGTTGAGGCCGTTCACCAGATCTCCCTCCCCGTTTCCTGGGCCTGCCGCCCGAACCTCCGCACAGTCCAGGCCAGTTGTCCATCCTCCCACGTGCGCGGGGGCGCTCGCTCGGGTGCACTCTGCCGGAGCGTGACCGGCGCCACGCTCCGTGGCCTTACGATGGCGCGGTGCTGGTCAAGTGGATTCGCTGCACCGTGGTGGACCGCCGCGGTTTCGAACGGGGGCAGCGAAAGTGGGCGGGGCTTCTGGGGGAGCC
>NZ_VJZC01000601.1 GCF_009377185.1 Streptomyces spongiae | reverse complement strand
CCGCACCGCCTGCCCGCCGCCCGCACCCACCTGCTTCAGCACTTCCGCGGCTGGTTCGTCCGCACCCAACGGCCGGCGTTCGACCCGGACGTGGCCGACCTCATGGACTTCCGCACACCGCAGCCGGCGTGCGGACTGTCCTTCGGGTACGTTCTGCCCACCAGCCGACACACCGCCCTGGTCGAGTACACCGAGTTCGGCCCGGCACCGCTGACCGCCGACGCCTACGACGCCGCGCTGGAGCACTACACCCGCCGCGTGCTGGACACCGGCCCGGTGCAGGTCCAGGCGACGGAACAGGGCGTGATCCCCATGACCGACGCCGTGCTCGCCGACCGCGCCGCACGCACGGTGTTCCGCATCGGAGTCGCCGGCGGCTGCACGCGTTCCTCCACCGGCTACACCTTCGCCGCGATCCAGCGGCAGGCGGAGGCCGTCGCCCGGGCCGTCCGCGCAGGCCGCCGTCCCGCTCCCCCTCCGCCGCACCGAAGGCGCGCCCGGATGATGGACGCCGTTCTCCTTCGCGCCCTGGACACCGGCCGCATCGACGGCCCCGACTTCTTCTGCCGGCTGTTCGACCGCGTCCCCACGGTGCGGCTGCTGCGGTTCCTGGACGGGCGCACTCGGCTGTACGAGGACGTCGCGGTCGGCGTACACGCCCCTGTGGCGCCGATGCTGCGCACGGCCGCGGAACTGCTGTGGCTGCCCCGTCGCCCGCCCCCGCCCCCTGACCGGCCGGCCGGGGCAGACGGCCCGGCGCCGAGGAGTTCCTCATGACCTTGCTGCACGATGCGGCGCTCGCCGAAGCGTTTGACCGCGGGGCCGGCAGTTACGACCGCTTGGTGACACTGAACCCGGGTTACCACGCGCAGCTACGCCGCTCCGCCCGGCGCCTCGCCCTGGCGGCCGGCACAGCCGCACACCGGGTGCTCGACCTCGGCTGCGGCACAGGTGCCTCGACCGCGGCCCTGGCCGCCGCCCTGCCGCACGCGAAGATCGTCGGATTGGACGCCTCGGCGGGCATGTTGCGCCGGGCCGCCGCCAAAGCCTGGCCGGACCGGGTGAGTTTCGTCCACGCCCCGGCAGAGGACCTGGGCACGGCCGGCGTGCGCGGCCCGTTCGACGCGGTGTTCGCCGCCTATCTGTTCCGCAACCTGGCCGATCCCGACGCGGTCCTGCGCACGGTGCTGGAGCTGGTGGCGCCTGGGGGCCGGCTCGCGGTGCACGAATACGCGCTCAGCGGGCGGCGCGTGGACCGCGCGGTGTGGTCCGCGGTCTGCGGGGGCGTCATCCTGCCGCTCGGCGCGGCCACCGGCAACGGCGGGCTCTACCGCCACCTGCGGCGAAGTGTCGCGGAGTTCGACACCGCGCCGGCATTCGGCGACCGGATGCGCCGGGCCGGATTCGACCGGGTCGACGTGCTGCCGCTGCCGGGCTGGCAGACGGGCATCACCCACACCTTCCTCGCCCGGCGCCCGCCCGAGCGTCCCACAGGTGCCCGGTGACCGGCCGCGCCGTCGGCAGGCCGCCCGGGCGGGACCGGCGGGCGCAGGCCGTGCCGGTCCGACCGGGAACGGACCGGGTCCCGGCCGAGCCACCGGTGACCGCGGTGATCGGTGGCGGCATCGCCGGTCTCGCAGCGGCCACGGTGCTGGCGGAGCGGGGCGTCCGCGTGGTGCTGTACGAGCGCGAGCACGTTCTCGGCGGCCGGGTGGCGGGATGGCCGATCACCCTGCCGGACGGCACCCGCGCCACGATGAGCCGGGGCTTCCACGCCTTCTTCCGGCAGTACTACAACCTGCGGGCCCTGCTGCGCCGGGCGGATCCCGCGCTGGACATGCTGACCGGCCTGCCCGACTATCCCCTCAGGCACAGCAGCGGTCTGTGCGACAGCTTCCGACGCGTGCCGCGCACGCCCCCGTGGAACGCGCTCGGTTTCGCCGCGCTCAGCCCCACGTTCCGCCTCAGGGACCTGCTGTCCATGCGCCCCGGCGCCGCGCTGCCCCTGCTGGACGTCCGCGCACACCGGATTCACGAGGATCTCGACCATGTCAGCGCCGACGCCTTCCTGGACGCCGTGCGCTTCCCCCCGGCCGCGCGGCATCTGGCCTTCCAAGTGTTCTCCCGCAGCTTCTTCGCCGACCCCCGGCAGCTCTCGGCGGCCGAGATGGCGCTGATGTTCCACATCTACTTCCTCGGCTCGAGCGAGGGCCTGCTGTTCGACGTGCCCCGCGAGCCGTTCCCCACGGCTCTGTGGGAACCGCTGGGAGGCCACCTGGCGCGATACGGCACCGAGCTGCGCACCGCCACGCCCGTCGAGGCCGTCCGTCCCGGCCCGGACGGTGGCCACCTCGTGGCGGACGCGACCGGCACCCGGCTCTTCGACGCCGTGGTGCTGGCCATGGACACCGGTGGCCTGCAGGCGGTGGTGAGCCGCTCCCCGCGGCTCGGCGACAGCACGTGGCGCGATCGGGTCGCACGGCTGCGCACTGCCGCGCCGTTCCTGGTGTCACGGCTGTGGCTGGACGGCCCTCTCGACCTCACCCGGCCCCACTTCATGGGCACCAGCGGCTACGGGGCGCTGGACAACGTCAGCGTCCTGTCCCGGTGGGAGGGCGAGGCGACGCGCTGGGCCGCGCGCACCGGGGGTTCGGTCGTCGAACTCCACGCCTACGCCGCGCCTCCGGCCACCGACCGCGACACCGTCGAACGGGATCTCGTCGAGCAGTTGCACCGGGTGTACCCGGAGACGTACCGGTCCCGAGTCGTCGCCGCGCGGCACGAGTGGCGGGCGGACTGCCCCCTGTTCGCCGTCGGCGGGTACGCCCACCGTCTCACGGTGCGCACCCCCGACCCGGCCGTAGTCGTCGCCGGCGACCTGGTCCGCACCGACCTGCCCGTGGCCTTGATGGAACGCGCAGCCACCTCGGGCTTCCTCGCCGCCAACGCCCTGCTGGAGCGGTGGGGGGTGCGCGGGGAGGTTGTGTGGACGGTACCGGACCGCGGCCGGTCCGCCCTGCTTCGAGCCCTGGCGGCACGCCACCGACCCGGGCGGCCAGGAACTCCACTGCACCACGGACACCAATAAGTTCACGGCCCAGGCGCTATCACCCGGTCGGCGACGCCACGGCCGTCGCCGAGGCCGATGCCCAGCCACATGGCCGCTTCAGCGACTTCGGAAACGGTCACTGTCGCGGCTGTGCCCAAGCCACTCTCGGCGCGCTCCCCCCAGGTCTGCAAGCCGCCGGCCCCTCAGGCCCTGAGCCCCCGCAGCAGCAGGTCCATCACGGCCCGGAAGTCGTCCTCCGTGCCGGGCTGTTCCCACTCGGGGGCGTAGCGCGGGTCGTGGAAGCGGCGCGAGGCGTGGAAGAGGGCGCGGGCGGTGGTCTCCGGGTCGTCGGCGGCGAAGGCCCCGGCGTCGACACCCGCCTGGACGATCCGCCTCAGCTGACCGACCAGGTCGGCGATGTGCTCGCCGACCGCGTCGCCGTTCTCCTCGGTCAGCACCATGTACGTGGCGAAGAGCTCCGGGTCGTCGCCCGCCTTGCGGCGCTTGGCCGCGAACAGGGCCGAGAACCAGTCGCGCAGCCGGGTCTCGGGGTCCCTGCCCCCGTCCCCATTCCCGTCCCCGGCGACTATGCCGGAGAGGGACTCGGACGTGCGGTCCAGCCACCGCTTCGTCACCGCCTCCCGCAGCGCCGCCTTCGTCCGGAAGTGCCGATAGACGCTGCCGTGGCTGACACCGAGCGCGCGGGCCACGTCCACCACGGTCGCCTTGGCGGGGCCGTGGCGGCGCAGCACCTCCTCGGTCGCTTCGAGGATGCGCTCGGCGGTCAGGGGCTGCGGGGTCGGGGCCATGAGGGAGACCGTACCGGGAGGGACGATCAGCGCTCGCTGTCGAGGTGTGCCATCTGGGCCGCCGCATAGCGGTCGCCCGCGGCGGCGCCGGCCGGCACGGCGTCCTCGACGGCCGCCAGGTCGGCCGCGTCCAGGGTGACGTCCAGCGCGCCCAGCGCCTCGGTCAGCCGGTCACGGCTGCGGGCGCCGATCAGCGGCACGATGTCGTCGCCCTGGCTCAGCGCCCAAGCGATCGCGATCTGGGCGACGCTCACGCCCTTCTGCTCGGCGACCTTCCGCAGGGCCTCGACCAGGTCGAGGTTGTGCCGGAGGTTCTCGCCCTGGAAGCGGGGCGAGTGCGCCCGGAAGTCGTTCGCGGCCAGCTGCCGGTCCGGGGTGAAGTGCCCGGAGATCAGACCGCGCGACAGCACACCGTAGGCCGTGACGGCGATGCCCAGCTCGCGCGTGGTCGGCAGGATCTCGCGCTCGATGCCGCGGGAGATGAGCGAGTACTCGATCTGGAGGTCCACGATCGGGGCCGTGGCGGCGGCGCGGCGGATCGTCTCCGCGCCGACCTCGCTCAGCCCGATGTGCCGTACGTATCCCTTCTCCACCAGCTCCGCGATCGCGCCGACCGTCTCCTCGATGGGCACGCCGGGGTCGACGCGGGCGATCCGGTAGACGTCGATGTGGTCCACGCCGAGGCGCTGGAGCGAGTACGCGGCGAAGTTCTTCACCGCGGCCGGCCTGCCGTCGTACCCGGTCCACTCCCCGTCCGGGCCGCGCAGGGCGCCGAACTTGACGCTGGTGAGCGCCTGTTCGCGCCGCGCCGCCGGGGCGGAGCGCAGGGCTTCGCCGATCAGCATCTCGTTGTGGCCCATGCCGTAGAAGTCGCCCGTGTCGAGCAGGGTCACGCCCGCTTCGAGGGCGGCGTGGATCGTCGCGACGGACTCGGCCCGGTCCGCCTCGCCGTACAGGGCGGACATGCCCATGCAGCCGAGGCCGAGGGCGGAGACCTGGGGGCCGGTGGTGCCGAGGGGGCGGGTTTGCATGAGAACTCCTTGGGGTCCCGTGAGCCGTGGCCCCGCTGGACGCGGGACCACGGATGACGTACTCCCAGCCTGCCATGACAGCTGACAGATTTCAATATCTGTCAGCTGTCATCTGTCAGCCGTTACCTGCCAACCGTTATCCGTCAACCGCCATGGCCGACTGCCGCCCTCAGCCCTGCTTGAGCGGAATCGCCAGGTCCACGACCCGCCGCCCCGCCGGGAAGGCACCGGTCGACGCCGCCTTCCCGGTGAGCAGGTTGACCCGGAACGCCCGGTCGCCCGTCACGGCCCACCCGGTGTTCGTGCCGTTACGGGCCGAGCTGTAGATGTCGAACCCCGAGTTCAGCGGCACGTCGACGCCGAGCTTGCCGGTGGGGGCGAGGTTGCCCGCGTTGGCCGGGGACTGGACCGAGACCTGGTCCTGGCCGGTGTCGAGGTCGAACAGGGTCGTCGCCGTCGTGGCGTCGAGGTCGTTGTTCGTGTACGCCGCTCCGGTCACCCCCTGGGCCGTCGCGCCGGCCGTGGCGGGCGGCACCGGCGGGTTGGTGAGGGTGCCGTCGACGGCCGTGGTGCCCACGGCCGGGGCGCCCGCCGGGTCGTCGATGTTGTGGCGGAGATTCTGTCCGGTGTCACTGATCACCCGGAGCCGGTTGGCGGCCGGGTTGAAGTCGACGCCGAATGCCTTGCCCTGGAGCGGGGCGGTGAGCTGGGAGACCTTGGTCGCGCGGGCGCCGATCTCCCGGAGGGTGTAGACGCCGCCCTTGTCACCGACGCCGTACAGCTTGCCGTTCTGCACGCGGTAGTCGATGCCGACGAGCTTCTTGTCACCCTTGAGCCCGGAGACCTTGCCGAGCGGGATCGCGGCGCCGGGCCGGTCGACCTTGAACGCGACCAGCCGCTGGTCCGGCGTGAGCCCGACGGCCCTGAGGCCGCTCCCGGCGAGCGCCTTGGGCGCGCCGCCGAGCTGCGCCTTGGACTCGACGCCACTCGCGGCGGACGACGAGCCGTCCCCGCCCAGGGCTCCCGC
>NZ_VJZC01000005.1 GCF_009377185.1 Streptomyces spongiae | reverse complement strand
GGCCGGGCTGACCGGGAGCTGTCCCCAGGCGACCTCGTGGCCCGCGTCGGCCCAGGGCTCGTCGCCGGCCAGTACGGCCCGCAGGGTGAGCCATGTCTCGCCCATCGTGAGGGGCAGGCCGGGCATGGGGACGGGAACGGTCTCGCCGGGAGCCGCCGTCGGTATGTCGAGGACGCCCGTGGCCACCGTCTCCCCTTCACACTCCAGTGCCCAGGTGAACGCGAGGTGCGAGAGGTCGCGCCAGCCGTGGAGGTTGGTGATGCGCAGGTCGCCGTGGAGTCCTCCTTCGATCCGCACCGGCTCGATCACCTTCTTGTACTCCACGAGACCGGGGGAGGGGGTGCGGTCGGGGAAGACAAGACCGTCGGTGACGAAGTTGCCGTCGTGCAGGGGCTCGCCGTAGTCGCCGCCGTACGCGTAACCGTGCTCGGGGTGGACGAGACCGTGGTCGATCCACTCCCAGACGAAACCGCCCTGGCAGCGCGGGTACTTCTCGAACAGTGCCTGGTACTCGCTCAGACCGCCGGGCCCGTTGCCCATCGCGTGCGCGTACTCGCAGAGGATGAACGGCAGCCGGCGCCGGTGGGTGTCGGCGGCCGGGTCGTCCAGGGGGTCCTCGGCGTGGCGTCCGATCCGCTCCACCTCCCCCGTGTCGGCGTACATCCGGCTGTAGACGTCGACGTAGCCGCTCGTCCAGTCGCCCTCGTAGTGGACGGGCCGGGACGGGTCGCGGTCGTGCGTCCACTCGGCCGTCGCGCGCAGGTTGTCGCCGGTTCCGGACTCGTTGCCGAGCGACCACATGACGACGCTGGGGTGGTTCTTGTCCCGCTCGACCGTGCGGCGCATCCGGTCGAGGTACGCCTCCCGCCAACTCGGGTCGGCGCTGGGGTTGTTCCGCCAGGCCACGCGTTCGAAGCCGTGGGTTTCCAGATCGCACTCGTCGATCACCCACAGGCCGAGTTCGTCGCACAGGTCGAGGAAGGCCGGGTGAGGCGGATAGTGGCTGGTGCGCACCGCGTCGATGTTGTGCCGCTTCATGAGGAGCACGTCCTCGCGCATGGTCTCGTACGGCACGGCCCGCCCGTGCTCCGGGTGGAACTCGTGCCGGTTGACGCCCCGGAACAGCACACGGCGGCCGTTGACCTTCAGGATGCCGTCCTCGACCACCACGGTCCGGAACCCGATACGTACCGTGATCCGTTCGTCCCCGGCGGCGAGTTCGCCGTGGTACAGCCGGGGCGTCTCCGCGGTCCACGGCTCGACGGGGCCGACGGAATGCTCGGCGTCGGCGGGTACGTCGAACAGACCCAGCTCGGGCACGGTCAGCCGGGCCGGGACCGCGGTGGCGACGCTGAGGCTGCCGGTCCCGGACAGATGGTCGTAACCGGCGTGGACGAAGTGGTCGTCCAGGACGGGGCGGGGCAGCAGCGAGACGTCTCGGAAGATGCCCGAGAGCCACCACATGTCCTGGTCCTCCAGGTAGCTGGCGGCGGACCACTGGTGCACCCGTACCGCGAGGACGTTGACGCCCGGCCGCAGGGTGACGTCGAACTCGACGGGCAGGCGGCTTCCCGTCGACCAGCCGAGTTCCTCACCGTTGAGCCAGACCTTGTAGCACGAGTCCACCCCCTCGAACCGCAGCACGCCCTGCTCGAAGGGTGCGTCGAAGACACGGCGGTAGTCGCCGGTGGGGTTCTCGTCGGGTACGTGCGGAGGGTCGACGTCGAACGGGTAGTCGATGTTGGTGTAGGCGGGTGCTCCGTGGCCTTGCAGCTGCCAGTGGGACGGGACCGTGATCTCCGTCCACCGCGAGTCGTCGAAGCCAGGGTCGGCGAAGTCGTTCTCGTCGGGCACGCGGGGCGAGAGCCGGAACCGCCACGATCCGTTGAGGTCGAACCGGGGCGCGTCGGCCGGCAGGGACGCTCGGGGCTCGCGTCGTCCGCTGCCGGGCTGGTGGCTCTCCACATAGGCCTGCGCGGACGCGGACGACTCACTCATGAGGCTCCTGTGACACTGGATAGTTAACGATTTCTATGGCTGGTTGAGAGTAGGCGAGAGGTGAGGCGGCGGACAAGCCTTCGGCGGCAGCGGGGCCGTACCCGCCCGAGCGGCTCAGCCCTTGAGACCCGAGGTGGCGACACCCCGGGTGAAGGAGCGCTGGGCCACGAAGAACAGCACCAGGACGGGCAGCACATAGAACACCGTTCCGGCGGCGAGCACGTTGTTGAGAGTGATACCGCCGTCGGTGTAACCGGCGGCCATGGCCACACCCAGGGTGGTGTTGTCACCGTTGAGGAAGATCGCCGGAGTGATGAAGTCACCCCAGACGAAGGTGAAGGCGAGGATGATCGAGGTGGCGATCACCGGTCTGACGAGCGGCAGCAGGATCTGCCAGAAGATCCGGAAATAGCCGCAGCCGTCGAGGATCGCGGCCTCCTCCAGCTCCCGGGGTAGGCCGGCGAACGCCTGCCGGAAGAGGAAGACGTGGAACGGCGACGCGGCGAGGCCCCAGAGCACCCACGGCCAGTAGGTGTTGACCAGGCCGAGCTTGCTGAAGATCACGTAGGTGGGGATGACGGTGAGGATCTGGGGCACCATCGTGGTCGCCAGCATCAGGGTGAACAGCGGTTTCCGCCCACGCCCGCGCAGGCGGGCGAAACCGAAACCCACCAGTGCGCTGGACGCCGTCACCAGCAGCGCGAAGATGCCCGCCAGCATGAAGGTAGTGACGGTGTACCGACCGAAGTCGATCATGGTGAGGGCGCGGTGGAAGTTGCCCCACTCGGCGGACTGCGGCAGGACGTGCACATCCGTGCTGGCGCTCTCGGAGCGGCTCTTGAGCGCGTAGAGCGCGTTCCACACGAGCGGCGCTAGGAAGACCAGGGCCAGCAGGACCAGGGCCGCGTACATCAGCCGCCGACCACGCCGGGCCCCGAGGGCGTCACGGTTGGACAGGGTGAGTTTGGGGGTCGTCATTGTTCCGAACCGTCCTGGTCGACCTCGTAGTGAACCCACGACGTACTGGAGCGAAGCACTACCGCCGTGACGGCGAGGATGACCAGGAAGAGGATCCACAGCAGCGCGGCCCCGTAGCCGTATTTCTGGTAGCTGAAGAACTGGGCGTAGACGTTGACCATGTACAGGAAGTCGCCCTGCTGCACATGGGTGGCGTCAGTCGCGCCGCCCCCGGCGCCCCCGGAGACCGCGGGGGCCAGCAGCAGTGGCTGGACCAGTGTCTGCAGGGTGGTGATCAGTGTGAGCACCAGCTGGAAGAAGATCATCGGGCTGAGCACCGGCAGCGTGATGTGCCAGAACCGGCGCAGCGGGCCCGCTCCGTCGACCGAGGCGGCCTCCAGCAGTTCGGCCGGTATGGCCTGGAGCCCGGCAAGGAAGATCACCATGCCGCCGCCCAGGCCCCAGAGGGAGAGCATGATCAGGATCGTGAAGGCGTGCGGATCGATGAGCCAGGGCACCGCGTCGATCCCGACCCAGGCGAGGATCCCGTTGACCAGGCCGGTGTCCCTGTCGAACACCAACTTGAACATCAGCGCGGTGGCGACGACGGGCACCACCGACGGCAGATAGAAGATCGTGCGGAAGACCCCCATCGCGCGCAGCCGCTGGTTGAGCAGCAGCGCGAGGCCCAGGCCGCCCGCCAGACTGAGCGGTACGGCGATGAGCGCGTACAGTCCGGTCCGGCGCAGGCTGGCCCACACCACGGGATCGTGGAACGCGGTGGTGTAGTTGTCGAGGCCGACCCAGCGCCAGTTGCCCGACAGGCCGTCGAAGTCGGTGAAACTCAGCAGCAGGGCGTACCCCATCGGAACAGCTGTCAGAGCCAGACAGCCGATCACCCATGGAGAGACGAACGCGTAGAACTTCCAGGTGGGGTAACGCTTCCAGCGTCGGCCGCGTGGCCGGCCGGCCCGGGCCACCGGGTGTCCGGTGGCCGGGTCCTGTCGTGTGAGCAGGGTCATGCCGATTGCTTTCTGGTTGTCGGCGAAGGTGTCAGGCGCCGAGCTGCTGCTTGCCTTGCTGGACGACGGCGTCGACGGCGGTCTGGAGCCCCCGGATCGCGCTGTCCAGGGAGGTCTGGCCCTTCATGGCCGCTTCCACGTTGGTCGTGATCGCCCCTTCGACGGCGGTGTAGTTCGCGTACGGGGAGAACTGCAGGACGCTCAGGTTCTTCAGGTTCTTCATCTGCGTCTGGTAGTGGTCCGCGTCGAAGGCCGTGGACTTGGGCAGCAGGGTGCGGAAGTGCTTGAGGGCGGGCAGACCGCCGCCGGCCTTGAAGTGGGCCTCGGCCGGTGCGCCGCCGCGCCAGAACTCCAGGAACTTGAAGGCGAGTTCCTTGTGTGCGGCCTTCTTCGGGATCCACGCGCCGGTCGCGGTCATACAGGCGTCCACCCGGGTGGAGCCCATCTGCGGCGCGGGCACGAACCCGGACGCGGCGGCGATCTCGGCGCCCTTCGCCCCGGCGTCGCCGCCGTTGATCCAGGCTCCGAACCAGTAGCCGTAGGAGACCACGGCGATCCGGCCGGCGCCGTAGACCGGGCCCTGCCAGTCGGAGATCGGGTCCAGCGGACCGGAGCCCACTCGGGCCTTGCCCCAGTCCACGTACCACTGGAGCGCCCGGCGGGCCTCGGGGGTGGTGAAGTCCGCCTTGGTGAAGTCGTCGTTCCACAGCGAGCCACCCTGCTGGGCGATCATCTGCATCAGGTGGGCCTGGTTGACGAAGTTCCACACCGGGTCGAAGCCGAAGACATCGACCTTGCCGCCCTTGCGGACCGTCAGTCGCTTGCCCAGGTCCAGCAGGTCGTCGTAGGTGAGGCTGTCGGTGGGCTTGAGGTGGGAGACCTTGGCCTTGTCGAACAGTTCCTTGTTGAACCAGAGCATGGCGTCCTGCGAGAAGTCGCTGGGGAAGCCGTAGACGGAACCCTTGCCCTGGCGCTTGCCGTCGAAGCGGTAGACACCGACGATCGGGTCCAGATCGGCGGCCTTGAAGACCGTGCTCTTGGCGAAGTACGGATCGAGGTTCTCGACCAGGCCGCGGGCGATGAGGTTGGGCATCTCGGAGGCACCGCTGGTGCGCACGAGGTCCGGCGGGTTGCCGGCCGCGATGGCGGCGTTCAGCTTGACCTGGTCGAACTTCGACACCACGACCTTGCAGTCGTTCGCGCGTTCGAAGGCCGCCAGCTGCTTGCCGAGCTCGGTGTCGATCCCGTCGTACATGACCTGGAGCGTCGGGTGCGAGCCGCCGCCGCCGGAGCCGCCGGTACCACAGGCGCTGAGCGCGCTGCCGCCCAGGGCGACGCCGCCCACAGCGGCGGCGGATCTGCCGAGGAGGCTTCTGCGGGAGAGATGGTGCTGCATGGGAGAACTCCTAGCGGGGAGGTGACGAACCCCTTCGGGGGTCGTCGTGCGGACGGCGCAGTGGGTGGGAGCGTGGGTGAGCGGCGGCGAATGCGCCGATGGTTCGCGCCCACCGGGAGGGTTGGGCGCGGCAGGTGAGAGGTCAGGAGAAGGGGCGGTACGGGGGAGGTGGGACGTGCCGACCCATGAAGCGGCCACGATGGGCCCGCGCGATGGCCCGGCCGGAGCGGGGAGGCAGTCCTGCCCCGGCCCGCTGAGGCTTGCGCGCGCTGGATCTCGTGGGTAGCGGCGCCTCAGCCGGTCGGCGGCGCGGAGCTCGCGCGGACGACGATCTCGGGGCTGAGGAGGGACAGGCCGGGCGACACGGGCTGCTTGTCACGGATCGCGTTCAGCAGCAGCTCGGTCGCGTCACGAGCCATCCGCCGCTTGGGCAGGCCCACGGTGGTCAGGGGTGGATGGGCATGTACGGCTTGCGGAATGTCGTCGATGCCGACGACCGAGACGTCCTCGGGAACACGCAGCCCCCGATGACGGAGCGCCTCCATCACGCCGAGCGCGATGGCGTCGGTGGAGGTCAGTAAGCAGCTGGCCCGCTCGCCCGAGGACAGGACCCGTTGCACAGCGGCGTACCCTGCCTCGGATGTCGATTCCGGTACCGAATACACCGATTCATCCGGGATTTTCACGCCAACTGTCGCGAAGGCGCGGCGCATACCCTGCACACGCGTCCCGTGCGCAGGGAGTTCGGCGACCACCACGGGGCGTCGGTGACCCAGTTCGCGCAGGTGCCGACCGGCCAGATACCCGGCTTTCTCGTAGTCCACGGTGATGACGGGCAGGGTGTCCGGGGGCCTGGTCTCCCACGCGCACAGGACGACAGGCAGCATCAGGCCTTCCAGTAGCGGCAGATGTGCACCGAGATCCCGGTCGCCCGCCACCAGCAGCGCGTCCACGGATCTGCTGGACAGCAGCGTGAGATGCCGTTTCGCCCTGTCCCTGTCCCCTCTCGTGGTCACCAGAAGCAGGTGGTAGCCGTGTTCTTCCAGCAGCGTCTCCACCTCCTCCACCACGGCCGAGTAGAACGGGTTGGCGATGGTGGGCACGATGAAGCCGACGGACATGGTGGTGCCGGTGGCCAGACCCCGGGCGACCAGGTTCGGCCGGTAGCCGAGTGCGGCTATCGCCTCGTCCACCTTCGCCTTGGTCTCCGCGCTGACGACCGCTCGGCCGCGCACGACATTGGAGACGGTTTGCTTGGTGACCCCGGCGCGTCTGGCGACGTCGTCCATGGTGACCATGTGCTCACCACCTCCTCATTTGACCGGTAAAACCCCTGGGTGCCGGTGGACATTAACCACGCTTCCGTGGGGCGGTCAAGGGGAAAGGTGAGCGGACTTGCCGTACCCAAGATCCATCTATTTATGGGATGGATCTCCGTCAGGCGTCCCACCTGGTGATACCTCCATCGAAGGCAAATGGCTTCTACCAGGGTTTTTTCCATCAAGGCTGGACAGCTCTGCCTCCCGGCACCTATACATACATCCCATCTATTCGAGTGAGTCGCGCAGCTACTTCCACGCCGCTCGCCGTCCGTGATCGGCGGGACCCGTGGCACACGCCACCTGCGGCCGGGGTGACCGCCAGGACGCCTCGCGCGGTTCCCCGTTCCGTGGCAGACAGCCGTGTTCCCTCCGCCTGCACAGGAGTTCAGCCATGCCATCCGCCCGCATCACCGCCCTCGACGTCCTGGATGTGCGCTTCCCCACGTCCGAGCACCTGGACGGGTCGGACGCGATGAACCCCGAACCCGACTACTCGGCCGCCTACGTCGTCCTGCGCACCGACGCGGAAAACGGACTGGAGGGCCACGCCCTGGCGTTCACCACAGGACGGGGCAACGACGTGCAGGCCGCCGCCATCGCGGCGCTCGCTCCGCACGTGGTGGGTCTGTCGGTCGCGGAGGTCTGCGGTGATCTGGGAGCCTTCTCCCGCTCGCTGGTCCACGACCCCCAACTGCGCTGGCTGGGCCCGGAGAAGGGCGCCATCCACATGGCCACCGGCGCCGTCGTCAACGCCGCCTGGGACCTCGCGGCCAAGCGCGCCGACAAGCCGGTGTGGCGCTTCCTCGCCGAGATGTCGCCCAAGGAGCTGGTCGCCCAGGTCGACTTCCGCTGGCTCTCCGACGCCCTCACCCCTGAGGAGGCGCTCCTGATCCTGCGCCGCGCCGAACCCGGCCGCGAGCATCGCATCGGCCTGCTGCTCGACCAGGGTTACCCCGCCTATACGACGACCCCCGGCTGGCTCGGCTACTCCGACGAGAAGCTCGCCCGCCTGGCCCGCGAGGCCGTCGCCGACGGCTTCACCCAGATCAAGCTGAAGGTCGGGGCGGACCTGGACGACGACGTACGGCGCATGCGCACTGCCCGCGAGACGGTCGGCGGCGGCATCCGCATCGCCGTCGACGCCAACCAGAGATGGGACGTCCAGCCCGCCATCGACTGGATGCGGGCGCTGGCCCCCTACGACCCGTACTGGATCGAGGAGCCCACCTCGCCCGACGACATCCTCGGCCACACCGCCGTCCGCGACGCCGTCACCCCCATCAAGGTCGCCACGGGCGAGCACATCGCCAACCGGGTCGTCTTCAAGCAGCTGCTCCAGGCTGGCGCGGTGGACATCGTGCAGATCGACTCCGCACGGGTCGGCGGTGTCAACGAGAACCTTGCGATCCTGCTGCTCGCCGCGAAGTTCGGTGTCCCGGTCTGCCCGCACGCGGGCGGGGTCGGCCTGTGCGAGATGGTCCAGCACCTGTCGATGTTCGACTTCGTCGCCGTTTCGGGAACGGTCGAGGACCGGGTCATCGAGTACGTCGACCATCTGCACGAGCACTTCGTCGACCCGGTGCGTGTGGTGAACGGCCACTACCTCGCGCCGACCCGGCCCGGGCTGAGCGCCCAGATGCACCCCGAATCCCTGGAGGAGTACACCTACCCCGACGGCCCGGTCTGGTCCGCCCGTGTCTGACCCGGTCGCCGAACCGCCGCGCCCCAGGATCCTCCGGCAGCTGTCGCGGGCACCGCCACCGGAGCGATCGTCAGCGCCGACACCCCGCCCATGCCAATCCTCCGCCGACCATCGGTATGTGTGCCGAAGGGACCCTGACCTCATCATGACTCTCGCAGTCCGTTACACCGCCGCCCGCACCCTGGACACGGCTCCTGCCGAGACCCGCTCTCCCGGTCCTGGCGAGGTGGAGCTGGCCCCCGCCTATGTCGGTATCTGCGGCACCGATCTGCACATCTTCCACGGCGACATGGACGCCCGGGTGCACACGCCCGCCGTCCTGGGACACGAGATGTCCGGCCGTGTCGTACGCGTCGGCCCGGGCGTGGAGGGCTGGCAGCCCGGCGACGCAGTGACGGTGATGCCGCTGCGCTGGGACGACACGTGCCCCGCCTGCGGGTCCGGCCACCAACACGTCTGCCAGCACCTGGACTTCATCGGCATCGACTCGCCCGGCGCCATGCAACAGCGCTGGATCGTGCCCGCCGACACGCTGATCCGACTGCCCGACTCCCTCGCCCTGGACCGGGCCGCGCTCGTCGAGCCGACGGCGGTGGCCGTGCACGACGTGGGCCGGGCCGGGGTCCGCGGCGGGGAGAAAGTCGTCGTGGTCGGTGGCGGCCCGGTCGGTGTGCTCATCGCGCTGGTCGCGCGGGCCGTCGGCGCCGAGGTACGTGTGGTGGAGCCGAACGCCCACCGACGCAGGCTCGCCGAGGAACTGGGACTGACGGTCTGGAACCCCACCGCGAAGAACGTCTCCGAGCTGGTGCGGGAGTGGACCGCGGACGCCGGTGCGGATGTCGCCTTCGAGGTGTCGGGCGCTGCTGCGGGCATGGATACGGCGGTCGAAGTCCTCGGCGTTCGGGGCCGGTTGTGCCTGGTGGCGATCCACTCCCGGTACCGCGAGGTGAATCTGCATCGTTTCTTCTGGCGCGAACTCACCCTCGTCGGCGCCCGGTTGTACGACCGCTCCGACTTCGAGCGGGCGG
This sequence comes from Streptomyces spongiae, assembly GCF_009377185.1. Taxonomy (GTDB): domain Bacteria; phylum Actinomycetota; class Actinomycetes; order Streptomycetales; family Streptomycetaceae; genus Streptomyces; species Streptomyces spongiae. The sequence continues at coordinate 66,864 of NZ_VJZC01000005.1, read as the reverse complement.
TCGCCCTCGTCGCCGACGGCACGATCCCGGCCGAGCGGCTGATCAGCAAGGTCGTGCCACTCACCCAGGCGCCCGCCGCCTTCGAGGCCCTGGAGGGCGGCGGAGACGTGATGAAGATCCTCGTGGACTGCACCGAGAACACCGACAACATTCAGGGAGCCGCCGTATGAACGCCTTTGACCTCACAGGGAGGCTCGCCGTCGTCACCGGTGCCCGGCGCGGGATCGGCCGGGCCATGGCCCGTGCCCTCGCCGAGGCCGGCGCGGACGTCATCGGTGTGAGTGCCTCACTGGAGGAGACCGGCAGCGCGGTGGAGAAGGACGTCACCGCCGCCGGCCGTACCTTCGAGGCGATCCGCACCGACTTCGCCGACCCCGACGCAGTACGCGCCCTGGGCGCGGACCTCGCGGGGCGCGAACGTCCGGTGGACATCCTGGTCAACAACGCGGGCACCATCCGCCGGGCCCCGGCAGCCGAACACACCGACACGGACTGGGAGTTGGTCCTCCAGGTCAACCTCACGGCCCAGTTCGCGCTGACCCGCGCGGTCGGCTCGTCGATGGTGGCCCGCGGCCGGGGGAAGGTCGTCTTCACCGCGTCGTTGCTCAGCTTCCAGGGTGGGATCACCGTCCCTGGCTACACCGCCGCCAAGCACGGCGTCGCCGGCCTGACCAAGGCCCTGGCCAACGAATGGGCCCCGCACGGCGTCAACGTCAACGCCATCGCCCCGGGCTACATCGCCACCGACAACACCCAGGCGTTGCGGGACGACCCGGCACGCAGCAAGGCGATCCTGGACCGCATCCCGGCCGGACGCTGGGGCACGGCCGACGACCTGGCGGGCGCCACCGTCTTCCTCGCCTCGGACGCCGCCGCCTACGTCCACGGCACCGTGCTGCCGGTCGACGGCGGATGGCTCGGCCGATGAGCAGCGGCTTCGCCGCCGTGCTGGCCGGTGCCCGGATCATGCCGGTGCTGACGGTGCCCGACCCGGCCACGGCGGCCCCGCTGGCCGAGGCGCTCGCCGCGGGCGGCGCCCGGTGTGCCGAGGTCACCCTCCGCACACCGGGCGCCGAGCAGGCTCTGCGGACGATGGCGGCCCACGGTGGCCTGATCGTCGGCGCCGGAACGGTGCTCACCGGCGAGCAGGTGGAGCGTGCCGTGGCCGCCGGCGCCCGCTTCGTCGTCTCACCGGGCCTCGACGAGGAAGTCCTCGCCGCGTGCCGGGAGGCACGGGTGCCCGCGGTGCCCGGCATCGCCACCGCGACGGAGCTGATGCGCGCGCTGCGGGCCGGCCTCGACACCGTCAAGCTCTTCCCCGCCGAGGCGATCGGCGGGCCGCGGACGCTGCGCGCCCTCGCGGGCCCGTTCCCCGGCGCGCGCTTCGTGCCGACCGGGGGAATCGACGCCTCCCGCATGGATGCCTACCTCGCCGACCCCGCGGTCGTCGGCGTGGGCGGCAGTTGGATGGCCACCACCGCTCACCTCGAACGCGGCGACTACACGGAGATCCGCCGGCTGACCGCCGAGGCTGTGGCGAGGAGTACGCCGTGATCGACGTGGTGGCGCTCGGTGAGGTGATGCTGCGTTTCGACCCGGGCGAGGGACGCGTTCGCACCGCCCGTACCTTCCAGGTGTGGGAAGGGGGCGGCGAGTACAACGTCGTGCGCGGACTGCGGCGCTGCTTCGGACTGCGCACGGCCGTCGTCACCGCTCTGGCCGACAACGCGGTGGGGCGTCTGGTGGAGGACCTCGTCCTCCAGGGCGGAGTCGACACCTCGCAGATCCGCTGGGTGCCCGACGACGGCATCGGCCGCTCTGCCCGCAACGGCCTCAACTTCGTCGAGCGGGGCTTCGGCATCCGGGGCGCGCTCGGCGTCAGCGACCGCGCGCACACGGCCGTGTCCCGACTGCGCAAGGGGGATGTCGACTGGGACGCCGTCTTCTCGTCCGGGGCACGTTGGTTCCACACCGGCGGAATCTTCGCCGGCCTGTCCGACACCACCGTCGACGTCGCCGACGAGGCGATGGCGGCGGCCCGCCGCCTCGGCCTCACGGTCTCCTACGACCCCAACTACCGCCCCAGCCTCTGGGCGGCACGCGGTGGACCCGACCGGGCCCGCGAGACCGACCTGCGGCTCGCTCGTCACGCCGACGTGGTCGTGGGCGCCCTGGGACTCGCGGGCAGGCATCCCGGCGCCACGCGCTTCGGCGCCGACGAGGTGCCGGACGCGCTTGCCTCGGTGGCCGGTCTGCTGCCCGAGGCGAAGGTCCTCGCGACGACTCTGCGCGAAGTGCCCTCGGCCGCCGTGAACGACTGGAGGGCTGCGGCCTGGTCACCCGGGACCGGTTGCCTCTGGGGTCCCCGGATGCTCGGACTGCATGTGCTGGACCGCATCGGCTCCGGCGACGGATTCGCCGCCGGACTGATATACGGCCTGGCCACCGGCGTCGCTCTGGAACGTGCCCTCGCCTACGGCACGGCCCACGGAGCCCTCGTCATGACCACTCCCGGTGATGTCTCCATGGCCTCCCTGGCCGAGGTCGAGGCGCTGATCGAGGGCGGCTCGGCCCACGTCAGACGCTGACCGGCGTTCACCCCACACCCGCACTCCAGGAGCACGGCATGCAGCACCGCAGGATCCAGGGCACGCCGGTCGCCGTCACCGAACTCGGCTTCGGGGCCTCGGTGATCGGCAACCTCTACCGGGTGACTCCCGCCCAGGACGCGTCGGCCGCCGTCGACGCCGCCTGGGAGGCGGGCATCCGGTACTTCGACACCGCGCCGCACTACGGGCTCGGCCTCTCCGAACGCCGCCTCGGCGCCGCCCTGCGGGACAGGCCCCGCGACGAGTACGTCGTCTCCTCCAAAGTGGGCCGCCTCCTCGTCCCCAACGAGCGGCCCCAGGGCATGGACTCCGAGGGTTTCGTCGTCCGCGACGACCTGCGCCGGCAGTGGGACTTCAGCCGCGACGGCGTCCTGCGCTCGATCGACGACACCCGGGAGCGCACCGGCCTCGACCGGCTGGACATCGTCTACCTCCACGACCCCGACGACCACTGGAGGCAGGCCGCCGAGGAAGCCATGCCCGCCCTCGCCGAACTGCGCGACCAGGGCGTGATCGGAGCCATCGGCGCCGGCATGAACCAGTCCGCCATGCTCGCCCGCTTCCTGCGCGAGACCGCCGCTGACGTGGTGATGCTCGCCGGCCGCTACACCCTCCTCGACCAGTCGGCACTGGACGACGTCCTGCCCGCCGCACAGGAGCACGGCAAGAGCGTCGTCGCCGTCGGCGTCTTCAACTCCGGCCTGCTCTCCCGTGACCGACCCGCCGAAGGCATGAAGTACGACTACGAGGACGCTTCGCCCGCCCTGGTCCGGCGCGCGCGGGACATCGCCGAGGTCTGCGAGTGGCACGGCACCACCCTGCCCGCCGCCGCCATCGCCTTCGCCTCCACACACCCCGCCGTCGTCAACGTCACTCTCGGCATGCGGACTACGCGGCAGGTCATCCGAAACATGGAACTCCACGGTCGGCACATCCCCGAAGCTCTCTGGGACGATCTCCGTACTCAAGGACTGATCAGGGCGGACGTGCCCGAGGGGCACACAGGGAGGACCGAGTCGCGTTGTCTCTGACGGACAAGGCCATCGAGCAGATCCGGGAACTCATCCGCACCGGTGCCCTGCCTCCGGGGTCCAAACTGCCACCGGAACCGGACCTGGCCGCCCAGCTGGGCCTGTCCCGCAACCTCGCCCGCGAAGCCGTCAAGGCACTGGCCGTGGCCCGGGTGCTGGAGGTCCGCCGGGGTGACGGTACCTATGTCACCAGCCTGCAACCGAGCCTCCTGCTGGAGGGGCTCGGCGGGGCCGTGGAACTCCTCCAAGGAGACTCCGCCGCCCTGTTGGACTTCATGGAAGTACGCCGTCTTCTCGAACCCGCCGCCACCGCACTGGCTGCCACCCGCATCACCGACACCCAGCTCGCCGTGGTCGAACAGCACCTCGACGCCATGCGCGAAGCCCGTGACGACGTCGAACAGCTCAACGCCCACGACGCCGACTTCCACCGTGCCGTCGTCGCCGCGACGGGGAACGAAACCCTCCTCACCCTCCTGGAAGGCATCTCCGGCCGCACTCTGCGCGCCCGCATCTGGCGCGGCCTCGTCGACACCGGGGCCTCGGGCCGGACACTCGCCGAACACGAGGCGATCTTCCATGCCCTGTCTTCCCGCGACGCCGCCCTCAGCCAAGCCGCCGCACTCCTGCACGTGAACAACACCGAACAATGGCTGAGGGAACACCTGAACTCCTGACCGGGCCCCGGAAGCGGTGCACGCGGACCAACCGCAGCCGCCGCTGCCGCGCTCATCACGTACGACGTGCGGGATGATGGACTGGACAGCGGTACGAAGAGGGTGCTCATGAAACCTTCCCTCAGGACCCGCCGAACCCGGATACCGTCCGGGCCGAGAGGCTACGACTGCTCGCAGGCCTGCAGGACGATCCGGACGGCGCCAAGGTGCTGCCCCACGCCCTGCTGCACGCCACCGCCGAGCTCGGCGGGCTCGGCGGCATGGCGCACATACGGGCTTCGGCCGTCGGCGGAGAACTGGCGCTGGCGGCGAGCACCGGGCTGACCCGCGCCTTCACGCGGTCCTGGGACTACATCTCCGAGGACGGTTCGGTCTCTCCGGCCCGGTGCGTCCAGCGGGACGCGTTCGTCTACCTGCCCCACATCGGCGCACCAGAACTCGCCTACGGCCGGCCGCCGCTCCCCCCGACCACGGCGGGCCTGCTGCCGGACGCCGGAATGGCGGCGGCGCCACTGCCCGGACCGGACGGGCCGCTGGGTGCCCTGTCCATTGTGGTCCCCCTGTCCCGAGCGCCGGATCCCGGCTGCCGGGCGTTCCTCGAGGAGGTGGCGCAGTGGGTCGGCGGGCGACTGCGCTGGAGGCCGCGCGGCCCGGAGGGCGTGACGCCCGGCCTGCTTCTGGGGCGGGAGGCGGATCCGGTCGGCGGGTCCCCGGCGCAGCCTCCGACACCCGGGCCGCAGAACGAGCCGAGCACGCGGCCGGAGGCGGTGGAGGCCGGGACCTGGTCGTGGGACCTGCGCACGGGTGAGCTGACCTTCGGCGGACCGGTACTCGAGACGCTGGGTGTGGATCCGGTCGCGGTCGGTGGCCGGATCGACCGATGGACTGTGCTGATCCACCCGGACGACCAGCCCTGGGTGCTGACCGAGGCCGACCGAGTGATCCGCACTCGCGGCGTACTGGACGTCCAGTACCGGGTCGCCCGCATGGACGGGACGTACGCCTGGATACGCAGCCGCGCACACGTCACCACGGACGACGACGGTGAACCGGTCCGTCTGAGCGGAACGACGTGGGACACCACCGCGACGCACGCGGCGCTGGAGTCGGTGGGCAGGGCCCTGCTGCACATGAGCGACGGGTTCCTGTCGGTCGCCAGCGACGGACGCATCGCGTTCGTCAACACCGCGGCCGAGCGGATGCTCGGTTCCCCGCGCACGCTCGTCGGCCGTCCGTTGTGGGAGGTGCCCGTGCTACGGGAGGTGCCCGAGGCGGCGGAGCGCTGCCGCCGGGCCGCCGCGGGGAGTGAACCGTGGAGCTCCGAGGTTCCCGGCCCCCAGGACCACCAGTGGTATCACCTGCGCCTGGTGCCGGTACCCGACGGGCTGACGGTCTACCTCACCGACATCACCGAGCGACGCCGACGCGAGGCAGAGCGCCGAGCCGCGGAACACGCGGCGGCCGAACGGGCGGCGCTGATGGCCCGGCTGACCCGGGCGCTGGCCGAGGCGGCCACCGCCCACGACGTGGTGGAGGCCGTCGCCGAGAGCGTCCTGCCGCCGTTCGACGCAACGGGGCTGATCGTGCTGGAACTGAAGGAGGAACACCTGAACGTCGTGGGTTCGACCGGCTACTCGGACTCGTTCGTCGAGCGGATACACGGCACGTCGGTGGCATCCGCCGCCACCGGCGAGGCCATGCGATCCCACACACCGGAGTTCATCGCCTCGGTCGAGGACTTCCTGGCCCGGCATCCACAGCGGCCCGACCTGGCGAACGCCGAGGGGATGCAGGCCTGCGCGTTCCTGCCGCTGATCGTCTCAGGCCGCCCCATCGGCATGTCCGTGATCTCCTACGACCGGCCACATCACTTCGATGAGGACGAGCGGACTCTGCTCACCGCGCTCAGCGGCCTGGTCGCGCAAGCCCTGGAGCGGGCCGGGCTCTACGACGCGGCCATCGCGCACGCCCACGACCTTCAGCACGCGCTGCTGCCTCGCGTACTGCCCTCTCTTCCCGCGGTCACCGCCGCCGCCCGCTACCTGCCCTCCGCGCGCGGTGCCGACGTAGGAGGGGACTGGTACGACATCATCCCGCTGTCAGCCGACCGGGTCGCGCTGGTCATCGGGGACGTCATGGGCCATGGCATGCCCGAGGCCGCCACCATGGGACGCCTGCGCACCGCCGTCCGGACCCTGTCCGAGCTCGAACTGCCCCCCGAGGACATCCTCGCCCACGCGAACGACCTCGTCGCCGAACTCGACGAGGAATCCTTCACCACCTGCATATACGGCATCTACGACCCCACGACCCAGATGTTCACCTACACCAACGCCGGTCATCCGCCGCCCGTCGTCGCCCTCCCGCACGGCACCGCGACCTTCCTCCCGGCCGACCCGGATCCGCCTCTGGGCGTCGCCGCCCCACCCTTCGCCGTTCACGACGTCCACCTGCCCGGTGGCAGTGTCCTCGCCCTCTACACCGACGGCCTGGTGGAGATCCCCGGACACGACATCGACGAGGACATGGCCTGCCTGAGCCGCACGCTGACCACCGCCCTGTACACGGCCGGAACGCAGACTGACGGGCACGAGGCCGAGCCGGACGAGTTGTGCGACATGGTCACGGCCGCCGTGCTCTCCTCCGACCGGCCCGCTCCCGACGACGCCGCACTTCTGATCACCCGCACCAGGGCCACGGCCGCGGAGGACATCGCGGTCTGGGACCTGCCGGACGAACCCACCGCCTGCGCCCAGGCCCGCCGGCTCGTCCGTGACCAGCTCGAAGAATGGGACCTCGGGGAGCTGGAGATGACCACCGAGCTGATCGTCAGCGAACTGGTCGGCAACGTCGTCCGCCATGCCCGTGGCCCCATCGGACTACGCATGATGCGCAGCCACTCCCTCATCTGCGAGGTCTCCGACGGCAGTATCACCACCCCGCACATCCGCCACCCGGCAGCCCTCGACGAGGGGGGCCGCGGCCTCCAGCTCGTCGCCGCCATGGCCCAGCGCTGGGGCACGCGGTACACCACCACCGGCAAGTCCATCTGGTGCGAACAGCAGGTGCGGGTCTGAGCCTGCACGTGGTCGCCGCCGGCCGGTTCCGGTCACGGATGACAGAACTGCCCTGCCGGAAGTAAACGCGGAGTGCGGTTGAGCCACCACGGTGAGACAGCGCAGGACGCATGTTGTCCTCGGCACGGTCGTGGATGGCCGACAGAGTCCCCCGTGTGGCCTCCAGCATCTCCGGCCATGGCAGCCGCGGTGCCCAAGCCGATCAGCAGGTGGGACTTGCCGGTGCCAGAGTCCCCGATCAGGCACAGCGGGTAGCCCTTGGTGATCCAGTCGCAGGTGGCGAGGCTGTGGATGACGGCCGGATCGACATTGGGGTTGGCGGTGTATTCGAACTCGCGCAGCGACTTCTCGCGCGGGAAGTGGGCAGCCCGGATGCGGCGTTCGGCCCTGCCGCGGTCGCGGTCCTCGCACTCGGCGAGCAGGAGCTCGGCGAGGAATCCGGCGTAGGAGAGCCCTTCGCGTTCGGCGCGGGCGATGGTGTCGGCGGCCTGCGCCCGCATGGTGGGCAGCCGCAGCATTCGGCAGGCGGTGTCGATCGCGGCGTCGGACGCCTGGGCGGTGAGCGCGTGATGGGCGGCAGTCCTGACGAATCCTTCCGGCGCAGGTTCAGCAGTTCGTCCCACTGCTCCAGGCGGGGCAGCGGGCGGGCATCCTCAGGCAGGGGCCGGGCCAGACGGCGTGGAGTGAGATGGCTGACCTGCGACAACTGGGGATCTGGCAGTTCCGTCGGGTCCGCCGCTGCCGGTGCCGGTGTGGCGGTGACGGTGGGGGCCCGGCCGGCTGCCTGGGCGGCCTTGCGGGCTTCCAGGGCGACCACGTCGTCGCTGCAGGTGCCCAGGTCGACGGAGGCCCGCAGGCCCGCCAGCAAGTCCCTGTGCTGCTGATGGCGGTGCAGGAGCAGAACCCTGACCAGGGCCTTCGTTCCATCGATCTCGCCGAGCTGCCGCTGGGCCATGGCCCAGAACGCCTCGTGCTCGGCGGTGAACGTGCCCTCCGCGCGGGCCTGGTGGAGTGCCTCGGAGCGATCCAGGGCGCCGGGCTTGCGCAGCAGCACCTCCAGATAGTGGTCCAGGACCAGGTGCTCCAGACCGCGGCCGGCGAGCCGGGCATGGCGGGCGATCTCGCGGCGGCCCGCGAAGACGACCAGCATGTCGCCGGTCAGGTGGACAGTGACCTTGTGGTCGATGAATCGGACCGGGACGGAGTAGGAGCACATCTTCACCGTGATCCGGCTGTAGCGGTCGACCCGCGGCTGAAAGGTCATCGCAGTCTCGAACGCATCCATCGGCAGCGGCAGCAGGTGCGGCGCCTCCCGCGCGAAGTCCTGGCCGATGGTGCGGATCCGTGAGCCGATCCGCCGCTGAAGCTCCCGCTCCTCGAACGCGGTGATCTGCCCGTTGAGGTCCTCCAGCGTCTCTACTCGCGGGACGGGGGTGAGGTAATTGCGCCGGAAGTAGCCGACCTGGCCCTCCACTCCGCCCTTCTCATGGGCGCCGCGCAGTCCGGGCTCGCAGTAGAAGGGGGTGAAGCCGTAGAAGGTGTGCAGCGCCGTCCACTTCGGGTTCTCCTCCCGCAGTCGGCTGCGGAAGACGACCTTGCGGACGGCCGGGGTGAGGTTGTCGTAGCGGACCTTGCCGGTGGGCACTCCTCTAATATGCGGGTCTCGATGTCAAGCCGCCGACCACGCTGAGGGCAAGCTTCATGAGAACAATTGTGTCGAGGAGTCCGGCTGAGTCGATCTAGGGTCGGCGCCATGGTCTCCATCAAGCTCTTCGACTCCGAGCGCCGCGTCATCGAGGCTGCGGAACGGCTCGCAGCTTCCCTCGGAAGCGACCCGAACCACACCGTTGCCGCAGCGGCGATGGACACGGTCGGCAGCATCTATGAGGCGGTCAACGTCTATCACTTCACCGGCGGACCGTGCGCAGAGCTCGTCGTACTCGGTGCCGCCGCAGCAGCGGGAGCCGGCCCGCTCGTCACAATCGCTGCCGCGGGAGATCGGGGTCGCGGCCTGATCCCGCCGTGCGGCCGCTGCCGCCAAGCGCTTCTCGACATCCATCCCGACGTCTTCGTCGCCGTACCGACCGACGACGGACCGGCACTGCGCCCGATCCGGAGGCTTCTGCCGGATACCTACTTCTACCCCGATGCGGATGCGCGTCGAATTGTTCGGTTCAACAAGCGCTACTACGAAGACATCGCCACCGCACGGAAGACCTCCACCGTCCGTTATGAGGATCCGATCGCGCCGGGTCCCGCAATCTTCCTCTTCGAGGACGACGAAGCCCCCCGCACGTTGGAGGGCACCGTCACCGGCGTCGAACGCCACCGGCTCGATCGCCTCACCGCCGAACAGGCTCGGCTCGATGGCTTCACGAGCATCGACCAGCTCAAGAAGGGCCTCCAGGGCCACTATCCCGGCCTGCCCTCTGATGCCGAAGTCGAATTTGTGACGTTTACGGTCGAAGCGCCTGACGCCGTGGAGTGATGCAGCGTGGATAGCTCCATGCCCGATGGGATCGCAGTGCGGACGCCTGGCGATCCCATCGGGCGCCCTTTTGTTGATATCGGCGTCACATCACAGCTGGCCGGATCGTTCAGCTTGAATGGGGCCGTCAGGACGCTTCTCCATCGAGTCTGCTGAGGAGTCCGTCGAAGATCTGCTCGCGTGTGACTTGTCCCTTCGCTGCCGCGTCGTCTCGCTGGCGTTCGAGGGTGGGCCGGAACTCGATCGTGGTGACGAAGAATGTGCACGATTCACAGATCGACTCGAAGTGGCAGTCCATCTCGATGGGGCGAGCGCAGTAGCCGTTGCCGAGCATCCGGCGATGCATCTCCCGGCGGAGCTTGGCCATCTCCGTGCCCTCGGCATCGGCCGGCAGCTGACGCGGTGCGTCGTAGAGTGCCTCAACCTTCTCCGAGACGGCGAAGTACTCGTCGGCGACGGTGCGGTCGGCGATCCGGGCGTAAACATGGGTCATGGACAGCGACTTATGTCCAAGCAATGCGGCGATGGCCTCCAGCGACATGCCCCGGTTGATCGCCTGGGTGGCCAGAGTATGCCGGAGCTGGTGTGGGGTGACCCGGCCGAGGCCAGCCCGCTCGGCTGCCTTGCGGACCGCGGCCTCGATGCGGGAGGCGTTGACAGGGCGGCCGTGGTCGGTGAACAGCAGGTTCGAGCGCAGGCCCTCGGGCCGGTGCAGCAGCCAGTCGTCCAGCAGCGTCTTCAATTGCGGGTGCAGGGGGACGTAGCGGTCGGTGTGCATCTTGCCGACCGGGACGCGGAGCCAGTAGGCGGAGCCGATCTGCACGATCGCGTCGACGGTGAGGCCGAGCATCTCGCTGCGGCGCATCCCGGTGCGGGCGAGGATCTCGATGGCCAGCCGGGTGAACGGGTCGGAGTCCTGGCGGGCGGCGGCCAGCAGTTTGGCGGCCGCGGCGTCATCGAGGAAGCGAGGCAGTGGTTCGTCCGCGATCGGGAAGTCGCTGTCGAAGACCAGCTGGCGGGGCGGCCGGTCGGCGGCATCCCACTCATCCAGGCGGCCGAAGAAGCCGCGGAGTTTGCTGAGCCGGTCGCGGACGGTGTGCCGGTGCAGCGGTCCTCCGCGGGCGGCCGGCCGCTCAAGCAGCCACTGCCGATAGCGTTCGACGTGCCGCCGCTTGAGCTCCGCGACGCAGGTCACGGCCGTGTCCTCGGCGGCCACCAGGAGGGCGAACTCCCGCAGTGTCAGCTCAGTGTTCTTCACGGTTCCCGGCCGCAGCGTTCCGGCGATCTGCTGCAGATAGTGCTGCATCGTGTCCGCCAGCCCGGCAGGGACGCGGGCCCACTCGCGGGCACGCATGTCGGCGTGGTCCGGGGAGCGACGGCGTGGGAGCTGGTCGGTCAACTCGCAGTGGAAGAGCGTCGCTTCCAGGTTGAACAAGGCGGTCGAGAGGGCCTTGACGCCGCGATTGGGAATGCGGCAGGCCGCCTCCAGCAGCAGGCGGCGTCCCTGGTCCCAGTCGCTCTGTTGCAGCTGGTCCGGCTGCCGTCCGAACAGGGCGATGAAGTGGGCCAGCAGGTTGAACTGGGTCATGGCCACTGTGTCGCGGAAGCCCAGTGTGCGGGCGGTCTCCATGAACCGCAGGTGCAGTTCTGGCTCGGTGCGTGCGAGCACGATGCCCAGCCTCGGACGCCGGGCGACCAGGTAGTCGGCGCCCGGCTGCATGCGTCCGGTGACCGCCAGCCAGCTGATGAACCGGTGCGTCTCGTGGTTGAAAGCAAGCTGGCGTTCCAGCGGCAGCGTGCGGAAGTCGTCGAGGTCGGGCACTGCGGCGAGTAGGACTCGGGCGCCCCAGCGAACCTTGTGGTCGGTGTTCATGCCCTGCGCGGCCCGGTGGGCGAGGTAGAACTCGACAAGGTCCGGGCGCACGATCGGCAGGGCGGCGGCGCGGGCGCGGCGCATCAGGACTCCGCCCGGTCGGCGTCGATGGCAGCACTGGCCTGAAGGTATTGCTCGACCAGCCAGCTGTTCGCCAGGTGGATGTAGATCCGGGTCGACTCGATGGAGCGGTGACCAGCCTGGGCCTGTACCGCCTCCAGGGCCATGCCCGCCTCCCGCAGCCGGGTCAGGCAGGTGTGCCTGAGCTGATGACAGGTCAGCCTCGGTAGTCCTGTTCGCTTCCGGACACCATCGAGAATCTCGTCCAGACCATCGGCGGAGAGCGGTCGGCCGCGGGTGGGCCCGCGCAGCACCACGAACACTCGATCGTGGTCGACGGGTGGACGCTCACGGTCCAGGTAGTCGCCGACCGCGCTGAAGAACTGCGCGGAGACGGGTATCAAGCGCTGGTGGCCGCCCTTGCCCTCGCTGATGAAGACCCGACGTTCGCCTGGTGAGAGGTCGCCCAGCCGCAGGCCGAGGACCTCGCAGCGGCGAAGCCCGCCGAGCAGCATCGCGAGGACCATGGCCCTATCCCGTGCGGTGTTCACCGCGCCGAGCACCATTTCGACCTCAGCCGGGCCGAGAACGCGTGGGAGGGTTCGGGGCGTGCGCAGGAGCGGTGCCCCGCGGTTGCCGCTGCGGCGGCGGTTGGCCAGCCCCGTCGGCACCGGGTTGCGATCAACGGCCAGGTCGTCGCGGGTCATGAGGTAGCCGAACAGCCCGGAGATGCTGGCGAGACGGCGCTTGATGGTCCGAGCCGAGAGTCCTGCTTCACCGTCTTCGAGACGGACTACCTTCGGTCCCCGCCTCGGCTTCTTCTGCGCGGTGATGAACGCGAAGACATCCGCGGTGACGACGTCGGCAGGCTCCTTGGGCACCACCGAGAAGAAGACCTTCAGGTCGTAGGCGGTGGCCAACAGAGTGTTCGGCCGGCAGCGTGCCGCCACGAACTCCAGATAGTCGTCGACCAGGGCGTGCCCCAGCGATGCCGTGGGGTTCCCCGCGGCGTCGACGCGTCGTACCAAATGCGGCTGCCAGGCCATCTGGGCTCCTCGACGGGAGCGACCATCCTGACCGGCAACGTGAGATCGCGGAAGAGTTGTCACCCACATAACCTCCCAGCACAGACAGCGCGTGCACGTGTCCTTCGAAGAATGCCTGCTGCCCGCAGGATCGGGAGATCCTTCTCCGCACTACTGATCAAGGGCCGATGGAGAACCCGGCCTCGGGGAGCAATGGAACAGTGGTTGGCGTTAAGCATTGACCGACGTCATGGACGCCGTTGACGGCGGGCGTTCCCGCCGGTTACCCGTGCTTGTCCGGTTCGGCGTCGGCGAAGGCGCGGTATCCGCCGAGATCTCGGGCTGGGCGAGGACGTCGCCGCGGTGTACGACTCGGACCGGACCCGGGGCCATCATCGGATGCTGATCCGCCGGCGTAGCGAGGTCGTGTCGGACATTCAGCAAGACCACCGTCGTCGTCATCACCGCGCAGTCCGCCGGGCGCAGGGTCTTCGGCCTTGCCACCGCAGGCGTCCGTCTCGCTTGACCTCTTGCGCGTCAGTCCGGCAGCCAGTGCAGCTCGTGCGCCAGGGTTTTGGCGACGGCACGGATGCGGCGGTGTAGTGGCGACTGCTCGCGTGGGAGGACCAGGTGGATCGTCAGGCTGGGTGCGCCCCGCAGCGGTCGCCAGGTGATGCCGGGCGGTTGTGCCGTGGCCGCGGCTTCTCCGGCCGGGGCGAGGGTGACCCCGTCGCGCAGGTCGCGCTGAGACATGTCGAAAGAGACTGCGGGCGTGTGGAATCGGGGGTGTGGTCGGGTGTCTCGGAACAGTGCGGACAGCTGATCGTGGATCACGGGGTTGGCCGCACGGTCCGGGAGTCGCAGCGGATACGCGGCCGCGTCGGCGATCTCGATCTCCGGGTGTTCGGCCAGCGGATGGTGCTGCGCCAGCTGGACCCCGATGCGCGCACGCCGCAGCAGGTACCGGCGCACGCCACGGCCCGGCTGTTCACCGCGGGTGATCCCGGCATCGATGCGGCCGTCGGCGACCGCGGGGGAGATCTCCGGTGTCGCCATCGGGACCGCGCCGACCTCGAGTCCGCTGTTGCCGCGAATCAGCCGGTCCACCAGGGCCGGTGCCGTCTCGGCCCCGGTGCTGAGGCTGTATCCGATGCGCAGCGTGCCCAGTTCACCGGCCGCCGCGCTCCGGGCGGTGTCCCATGCCCGGTCCAGCGCCGCCAGCGCGGGCGGCGCGGACTCCGCCAAAGCCGCACCGGCCGTGGTCAATACGACGCTACGCGTGTTGCGGACCAGCAGGGCCGTACCGAGTTCGGCCTCCAATCGGCGCATCCGGGCGCTGAGTGCGGGCTGTGCGATACCGATCCGTGCGGCCGCGCGGGTGAAGTTCAACTCCTGTGCCAGCACCAGGAAGTACCGCAGGCTCACCGTATCCGGCGCCACGTGGCCTCCCTGCCGATTGATAACGATCCGTTCTGAGTCTATCCCGTACCGGTCTTTCCCTCGACCCCACGTCAAGCCCTAACCTGCGCATATGACGGTTCAACTGACCGCAGTACCCGTCACCGGGATCGATCGATCTGAGTGTCAATTCGAAGTCGGACGTGTCCGGCCGAACACAGGAGGTTTCCATGGCTAAGGGCTACTGGGTCAGTGTCTACCCCGCCATTTCCGACCCTGAGGGGCTGACTGCCTATGACAAGCTGGCCGGTCAGGCTGTCCAGGCTGGGGGCGGGCGCACCCTGTCCCGGATCCCGTCCCGTGGCGGTCGAGTCGTCGCCCACGAGGCCGGAATCACGCAACGCGTCGTTCTGATCGAGTTCGACAGCTTTGAACAGGCCGTCGCGGCATACGAGAGCGAGGCATACCAGAAGGCGCTGGTGGCCCTCCCCGACGGCGTCGAGCGCGACTTCCGCATCATCGACGGCATCGACTGACCGGCAGGCCAGCTTCCGGATCGGGCTCGATGGGGTCTCCGGACCAGACCCACCCGCCCTGGTTTTCGACAGCGACCACCAGCCGATCACCGGAATGGCGAGACAGTTTCTCCCACGGTTCCAGGAAGTTCGGCACTCCGAGAATCGCCAGCCGACCCGCGGGCGGCCGATGGAAGTGCACCAGGGATTCCTTGAGCCTCGCAGCGGCTGCGGCGCCGGTTTCGGGCGCGCGTAGTGCTCGTGGACCTTCGCAATGACCTCGTCGGTGCGCGGACGCAGGTAGCCACCGGTGGTGGTGATCTGCCGGTGCCGCATCACCTGCTGGACGTCGACGAGGGTGACGTCGGGGTCGCCGCTCAACCGCAACCCGAGCGTGTGCCGCAGATCGTGAAGGCTGACGTTGGCCCCGATCCGGTCGTTGATCCGAGTCAGGACGGCGCGCAGTGCGGTGTAGGTCAAGGGCCGCAGCGGATGACGACGGGTCCACCACAACGGCTCGCCCGGCTCGGGCCGGTGCCCCGCGTCCAGGAGCTCGCCGAGGTAGACAGCCAGCCAGGCGAACGCCTCCGGTGCCGCCGGGCACGCCTGCTTGATCCCGCCAAGGCCCTTGGTCCGCACGTAGATACGGCCGTCGCCGGGGTGAGCGTCGCCCACCGTCATGCCCAGCAACTCGGCAGCCCGCGCGCCGCTGGACAAGAACATGCTGAACATCGCCCGGTCCCGGTTGCACCCCAGCCGCGCGAACAGCTCGTCCAGCACGTCGTCAGGCACTGCCCGGGGCGGTCGGTCAGGCTGCTTCTGCCGGTAGACGCCCCGCTGCTGTGGGCGGAACGACTCCAGCGGGTTGTGGTGGGCGTTCGGGCGGCGACCGGACCGGCCTCACGCACCACTCGGACCGCGGAGTCCAATACCGAGCTCTGCGCTACACCGAACGCCTCGAACATGAGGCCGCCGTGGCCTCGGTCGGCTCCAAGGGCGACTCGTACGACAACGCCCTGGCCGAGGCGTTCAACAGCCTGTTCAAGGCCGAGCTGATCCGCAACAAGGGACCGTGGACCGGCATCACCGACGTCGAGGTCGCGGTCGCCGAGTACATCGACTGGTTCAACCAGCGCCGTCTCCACGGCGAGCTCGGCCACATCACCCCGCCGAGCACGAGGCCGCCCACTACCTCGCGGCCGAACCTCCTGCGTCACTCCAGAAAACCAGCTAACTCAGTCTCCACGAAACCCAGGGCTTGACACTGTAACCGGGTGATGTCCGGGCCGCTCCCGCCTTGGGCGGGAGGTGTGGATCACTCCTTGGTCCAGCGGTCCGACAGAAGGATCTTGGTGAGGGCGACCGGAAGGTCCAGATGGGCCGCTGTCTCGGCGACGGCCCTGGGTATGCCGCAGAGGGCCGGCGCGCGGTGATGTTCCCATTGCGGTCCCCGAGGTGCCTGGCCGTGGGGAGGGCCCTCACCATGGTGATCAGCGTGAGGATGTTGCGGCTTGGCCGAGAGCGGCCACCGGCGATGGCGAAGGGACGCACAGGCCGACTGGCCTGCTGAAACTCCGTCTCGCCGGTCATGGCGTGCCGCTGGCACTGTGCCAGCCTGTGGGTGGAGGGGGAACGGAGCCGAAGGTGAGCTCCTGATCATCTCCGGCAAACGATGTGTTTCCCGAATTCAGTCGCCCAGCACCCGGCGCAGGTAGGCGTTGGCGAAGCGTCGGTCGGGGTCGAGCCGGTCGCGCAGCGCGGTGAACTCGCCGAATCGCGGGTAGACGTCGGCGAAGTGGGCGGCGTCGCGGCTGTGCAGCTTGCCCCAGTGCGGGCGGCCCTCGTGCGCGACGAAGATGCGTTCTGCCTCCGCGAAGTACTGCTGGTAGGGCGTGCCGCGGTACACATGGACGGCGATGTAGGCGCTGTCGCGCCCGGACGCGGTGGACAGGGCGATGTCGTCGGCGGGTGTGGTGCGGACCTCGACAGGGAAGCTGATGCGCAGATCGGAGCGTTCGACCATGGCCTTGAGTTCGCGGAGGGTGTCGAGGACGGCCTCGCGCGGGACGGCGTACTCCATCTCGATCATCCGGACGCGGCGGGGGCTGGTGAAGACCTTGTGGGGGATGTCCGTGTAGGTCCTCGCCGAGAGACCGCGGCTGGTGATCTGCGCGATCGCCGGGACGGCCGCGGGAACGGCCCGGCAGACGGAGTTGAGCGCCTGGAAGACGCCGTTGGCGAGGAACTCGTCCTCGAACCACCCCTTCAGCCGGCCCAGTGGCGCAGGAGGGCCGACCGTCCGGTTGTTGCGCAGGGTGTTGCAGCTGTCGGTGTGCGGGAACCAGTAGAACTCGAAGTGATCGTTGTCCGCGTGGAGTTCGTCGAAGGCCGCGGTGACCTTGTCGAACGTCATCGGTTCCTCGCGCGCGGTGAGCAGGAAGAGCGGTTCGACGGCGAACGTGATGGCGCTGACGACACCGAGCGCGCCGAGCCCGACGCGTGCCGCGGCGAACACCTCCGGGTTCTCGGTGGCGGAGCACCGGAGCAGCGAACCGTCCGCCGTCACCAGTTCCAGGCCACGGATCTGCGCCGCGATCGCGCCTGATGCGCGTCCTGTGCCATGGGTGCCCGTGCTGGTGGCGCCGGCGACGGTCTGTTCCATGATGTCGCCCATGTTCGTGAGTGACAGACCGTACTGGGCCAGGGCCAGGTTCATCGTCCTGAGCCGGGTACCCGCCTCGACGGTGACGGTGCCGGCGGCCCGGTCGATCGAGCGGATCCCGGTGAGCCGGTCGGGTCGGATCAGTACACCGCCGGTGGCGGCGGCAGCGGTGAACGAATGGCCGCTGCCTGCCGCCTTCACCGTCAGGCCGTCTTCGGCTGCCTGACGTACGACGGTGCGAAGTTCCTCCACCGAGGCGGGGGTAGCCTCTCGGACAGGGCGGGCTGTGACGTTTCCGGCCCAGTTCCGCCAGACGGCCGTCCTTGGGTTCGCTCTGTGCCGGGGAGCGCTGGAGCCGATCGTGGCCACGGCCTACCTACTTTCTTGTGTGTGGTGAATTCCGGGGAGCGCGGGTGGTGGCTCGGCGTCTCTACCTGACGGACCGGACGCGGTACACGAGCACCACTCCCACTGCCGCGATCGCGCCCACGCACGAGAACAGGAGTGGGTAGCCCCGGTTCGAGGTGATGATGAAGCTGGCGATCAGCGGGGCCAGCGCGGGTGGCACGAGCGTGCCGATGTTCATGATGCCGAGATCCTGCGCTCGGCTTTCGGCATCGGGCAGAACCTGCGTGATCAGAGCCTGGTCGACGGCCATGTACGCTCCGAAGCCGCCCCCCATGAGGGCTGAGGCCACCAGCGTGACGGTGAGGTTCGGGAAACCCGCCAGGAGGAAGCCCGAGACCGCCTGGAGCAGAGCCGCCAGCGCGACGAAGATGCGCCGTCTGCCGAGACGGTCGGAGAGCACCCCGGCGACGGAGGTGGCCAGGATGCCGGCCAGGAGGTAGAGGGCGGTGCAGGCCAGCAGACTGCCGGCCGGATCGGGGACCTTCAGGGCGTCGGACAGGAAGTAGAGCGTGTAGCAGGTCCCGAGGGAATTCGCGAGGTTGACCAGGAGCCTCCCACCGAATGCCCAGGCGAACTCGCGATTCCTCAGAGAGCTGCCCATGGACCTGACAAGCGCGCCCAGGCTCAGCGGGGGCTCCGGACTGTACGCGGGGTCCCGGAAACACATGAGGAACGGTAGGGCGCAGGCGAGGAGCAGGGCCGCGATGACGATGTAGCCGTCCGACGGCGGGAGAGCGAAGGCGGAGACGATGGCTATGCCGACCATGACGCCCAGGGCCTGGGGGCCGTAGATCGCGCTGGACACCAGACCGCGCTGGTCGACGGGAACCTGGTCGGCGATCATGGCGGTCAGCCCGGCGGTGGCGGCGCTGAGGCCGAGCATGCTGGCCGACCAGGCGGCGGTCACTCCGGTCACGGTGGTCTCTTCGCCGGTGACGACGAGTCCGGCAGCGAAGAACAGCGCGCCCCCCACGAGCCAGATTCGTCTTCGTCCGAAGCGGCTTCGGGAGCGGTCGCACAGCGCGCCGCAGACGGGGAGGGCGACGACTGCGACCAATCCGGAAACAGCGTTGACGACGGCGAAGCTCTGCACCTTCGATGCCGGATCGATCAGTTCCAGTTGCTGGGGGAGCAGCAGCTGAAGGGGGACGAGATTCGCCGTCCAGTACCCGAACCACACCAGACCGAACAAGGCGATCCAGTTGCGGGAGACGGGATCGGTCGGCCCATGGCCGGCGTCCGACCCGACGACGGCTGCCGACCCGGGAGCGGGTTGGTGGAACTCTGTGGACATGGGGCCTCCGGGGGACGGAAACGGGCCTGTCGGAGTGGGATCAGAGGAAGGCGTGTCCTTCGCCGCGGTAGGTCGTGACCTGGTCGACGATCTCCGCGCCGGACACCAGGTGGAGTGTGTTGACGCGTTCGCACAGTTCACCGGCCTTGGCATGCCGGAACCACACGTGGTCGCCGAGCCGCAGTCCCTGCGCCGCGGCGCCGAGAACCGGTGTCTGGACTTCGCCGGCACCTTCCATGGGGTTCATGCGCAGGCCATGAGGCCAGCTGAGAGTGGGTTGGCGGTCGAGACCGGGAGGCCCGGAGGCGATCCAGCCGCCGCCGAGAACGGTGGCGATCTTGGTGGTCGGACGGCGTACGACGGACATCACGAAGAACGCGGCGGGACGGGGGCGGAAGCGCCGGTAGTAGTCGAACAGTCCGGGTCCGTACAGGCCCGATCCGGCGCCGATCTCGGTGATGACGTGCTCGGCGGCGGTCTGCTCGATGGAGCCCGTGCCCCCGCCGTTGACGAATTCCAGCGGTGCCACTGCTTCGACGGCGGCTATCGCCGCGGCCCGCCGGTCGGCCAGTTCACTGGCGGAGATGCGCTGCATGGCGCGGATCGCGGCCCGTTTGAGCAGGGACCCGGGCTGGTTGTCGCCGAGTCCCGCGATCTGGCCCTCGTAGGACATGACGCCGGCCAGATGGAATCCGGCTCTGCTCTGGATGGCGTGGGCGAGCGCGGCGGCCTGCTGCGGGGAGTGCACCGGGGAGCGGTACGGCCCGAGGTGGATGCGACCGCCGGCCAGTTCCAGCGAGGCGTCCAGATCGATACAGACGCGGATGTCGGGGCGGGAACGGCCCACCACCTCGTCGACGAAGTCCAGCTGACCGATCGAGTCGACCATGAGAGTGACGCGCGAGGCCGCGCTTTCGTCCGAGGCGAGCCGCTTCAGCGCGGTTCGGTCCGTCGTCGGATATCCGATCACCACGTCCTGGTGCTCCTCGGCCAGCCACAGGGCCTCGGGCAGGGTGAAGGCGAGGATCCCCCGGTAGCCCTGGTGCTGGACGGCCCGCCGGATCAGGTCGGAGCTGCGGACCGACTTGCTGGCCAGACGAATGGTCGCCTGTCCGGCTGCCCGGCGTGCCAGATCCGCGGTGTTGGCGTCGAAGGCGTCGAGGTCCACGACCGCGAACGGCGGATCCAGGTGCTCGGTCGCCCTGCTCAGCTGGATCATCCGCACCTCGTTCGGCGCGGAGATGGCGGAGCCGGGCTTTCTCACGTCTGTTCGGGACGCCGTGTGTGTACTCACGGTCCGCATCCTTTCTGGGAGGTTCGCCTCGTCGGGCGGGCCGACGGGGGCCGGGGGCATTGCGATGAATCTCGAAGACGGGCCGGATCGGTGGGGAACCCTACTTCCCCGGCCGTGGGTTCCCCGCGACGGTGAGAAGCTTCTCCCGCTGTCGTCGGCCCTTGGCCTCGGCCATGGGGATGACGCGGCGCATCAGCCTGGGGAAGACGCCGGCGATGCGCTGGACACGTCCGGCGAACGGGGGGAACACCACTTCGACCGGCTTGGTGGTGATCGCGTCGACGACTGTCTCGGCGATCTGTTCCGGGGCGTAGGACTTCTCCGCGAAGGAGATGGCGCAGGACGGGTCGGCCATCTCCTGGTCGAGCATGCCGGTCCGGGTGGACGGCGGGTGGATGATGGTGAAGTCCAGCGGCCCGTCGCGTTCCTCGATGGCGACGCTGTGGTGAAAGGCCCGCAGGCCGTACTTCGTGCCGCAGTACGTGGCGTATCCGGGCAGGGGCAGGAACGACGTCATGCTGCAGACGGTGATGATGTGACCGTGCCCTTGCGTGTTCATGCGCGCAAGTGCCGTGCAGGTGCCCGTGATGGTGCCGAGGAGATTGATCTCGACGATGTCGCGGTGCTGCTGCGGACCGAGGTCCCGAGCGTGTCCCGTGTGGGTGATGCCGGCGTTGCTGACCAGCACGTCGACGGCTCCGAACTCCGCCTCCGCCGCGTCGAACGCCCTGTCCCAGTCCGCTGGACTGCGGATGTCCAGCGCATGAGCGGCGGCTCTGGCGCCGAGATCACGGGCGCGGGCCGTTACGGCGTCCTTGTCGACGTCGGTCAGCATGACGCGATGGCCGTGTGCGATCGCGAGTTCGGCGATGGCGGCTCCGATGCCGTTCGCCGCACCGGTCACGAGAATGACCCGGCTCTTCTCGGATGCCTGGTGTCTGGCCACAGAATCTCCTCGGTTGGTTGTCCGGGCCGGCCGCTTGGTGCGGTGTCGCCCGTGATCGTCACTGCGGGAACCACAGCCGCAACATCTCGATCCGGCCGCCGTTGAGTTCGGCGGCGCGGACGGGATCGTCCGTCGGGACGGTGGCCGCGAAGAGGGTGCGCCCGTCGTCACCGGCCACAAGGCAGCTCAGGGTGTTCTGGCTCGTGGCGACGCGATCGAGGACCTGGCCGCCGGGGGCGACTCGCACGCACTCACCGCGAAGAGCGTTCGCGACCCAGATCGACTCGCCGTCGGTGTCCCACGCGATGCCGTCCGGCGCGATCGGCGACGCGGAGCGCTTCGCTATGGCCGGGTGGTCGAGGAGCGCCGAGACCCTGCGGGTGAGACGACCGGCCGGCCCCGGGTGGTTCAGGAGGCGCCAGAGGCCCGGTGCGATCAAGGGGGCCCAGGGCCGCGGTCGTCCTACGGTGCCGTCAGGGTTCCTGGACAGGGCGGTGAGCCGCATGGCCAGGGTCTCGGCCACCACCAACGTGCTTCCGTCAGCGCTGAGAAGGGTGCCGTTCGGGAAGTACAGGGGCTCCGTCAGGCCGAGCAGGCTGCCGTCCGGCGCCAGACACGCGATCGGGGTCCTCGGGGGGCCCGGCGGCGCGTAGAGCATGGAGTTCGGGTGCTCGCGTGCGAACGCGTGGTAGTCGAAGCCGAAGTTGCCGACGTAGGCCCGGCCTTGAGGGTCGACGAGCATGTCGTTGACCGGACCTCCGACGATCTCGCGCAGGTCCGCGTGCTCGACCAGCTCGCCGTCGGGCTCCAGGCGGTAGACGCGGCTCTCGTCCATGGAGACGACGAGCAGGCGGCCGTCGGGGAGCCAGCCGAGTCCGCCGGCGCGGCCGGGAACCTTGAGCACGGTTTCGGGTTCCTTGCCGATGTCCCAGCGGTGCACCGTCCCGTGTGCGAGGTCGGAGAACCACAGGGCTCCCTCGTGCCAGCGCAGTGACTCGGGCACACCCAGGCCGCTGAGCGCGACCGATGCCGTCCATTTCATGCAACCGCTCCTTCATGGCGCGGAATCCAGGAGTTCACTGCCCAGTGAGGTACTTGGACGTTCGTACAAGACGCTTGACTTGTACGAATGACCGTCTCATTCTGGATGAAGAGAAGTCAACGTTCCGGTGGGAGTTTCCGTGGCTCAGACTCGATCCCTCATGACAGACGGCTCCCCGACGGGCGCACGTATCGCCGTGGACAACCCCGCGACCGGAGCCGTGGTCGGCCATGTGTCCGAGGCTTCCGCCGAAGAGGTGGCGCACGCGGTCGCGCGTGCCAGGCGGGCGCAGAAGGGCTGGGCCGAGCTGGACGACCGTTCTCGCGCGGAGTTCTTCGCGCGAGGCCGACGCTGGCTCCTGGCGCACCGACAGGAGATCACCGACTGCATCGTCGAGGAGAACGGCAAGGCGGTGGAGGACGCGATCGTCGAGATCGTCTACTGCGCCAGCGCCTTCGCCTACTGGGCGAAGCAGGCCCGCAAACTTCTCGCCAAGACGAAGATCCGCTCGCTCTCGCCCTTCGTGCTCGGCCGCAGCATGTACACCCGCCGGGTGCCCCGCGGGGTCGTCGGAGTCATCGGCCCGTGGAACAACCCGTTGCTCAACTCCTTCGGCGACGCCATCCCCGCTCTGGCCGCGGGCAACGCCGTGGTGCTGAAGCCGTCCGAACACACGCCCCTGACCGCCCTCCTCATGGAGAGGATGGTCCGCGAGTGCGACTGGCCCAAGGACGTCTTCCAGGTCGTCACCGGTGCGGGGGCCACGGGGCGGGCGGTCGTGGACACCGTGGACTTCGTGATGTTCACCGGGTCGACGAAGACCGGGCGGCTGGTCGCCGCGCGGGCGGGCGAGCGCCTCATCCCCTGCTCACTGGAGCTCGGCGGCAAGGACGCGCTGGTCGTCCTCGCGGACGCCTCCCTGGAACGGGCCGTCAACGTCACGATCCAGGGCGCCCTGTCGAACGGTGGCCAGATGTGCACCTCGGTGGAGCGGGTGTACGTGGAAGAGCCGGTGTACGACGCGTTCATCACCCTGCTGCGGGAGCGGTTCGATCAGGTCATCTCCGGCAAGCCGGGTGCTCTGGGCAGTACCCATGTGGGTGCCGTCACCTTCCCTCCCCAGCTGACCGTCATCGAGGACCATGTCAACGACGCGCTGAGCAAGGGCGCCCGCGCGCTCGTCGGCGGCCACTCGGTCAAGGGGCCGGGCCGGTTCTTCGAACCCACGCTGCTCGTCGACGTCGATCACACGATGAAGTGCATGCGGGAGGAGACCTTCGGTCCCACGCTTCCCGTGATGAAGGTCGCCGACGCCGAAGAAGCCCTCCGGTTGGTGAACGACAGCTCCTACGGGCTGCAGGCCTCGATCATCGGATCGGACATGAAGCGCGCCCGCGCTCTCGCCGAGCGGTTCGAGGCCGGCTGCGTCACCATCAACGACGCCCAGACCAACTACATGGCCCTCGGTCTGCCGATGGGTGGTTGGAAGGAGTCGGGCCTCGGTGTCCGTCATGGCGCCGAAGGAATCCGGAAATACACCAGGCTTCAGGCCATCAGTGCGAACCGGTTCCCGATGCGCCGGGACATGCACATGATCCCCTACGAGCCCTCGGCCTACCGGTTCATCGTGCGCCTGGTGGACGTCTTGTACGGATCCGGCCTGCGTGGCCGCACCAAGTAGTCAGTGACCGTGCCCACCACCCACCAGATCACGAGAGGCCAGACCATGACGACGACACCCGAGGCACCTCAGGCCCCCGAGGCACCGGTGCATGCTTCCGTCGGTGCCATGCCCGAGGGCGTCTACCTGCCGTTGCCGGAGACCAACGCGAGCATCGAGCGGGAGCGCGAGATCCGCAAGCAGGAACTCGCCGCCGCCTTCCGCCTGTTCGCCCGCTTCGGGTTCTCCGAGGGCGTGGCCGGACACATCACGGCTCGTGACCCCGAGAACCCCTCGGCCTTCTGGGTCAACCCCTTCGGTATGTCGTTCAAGCAGATCCGTGTCTCCGACCTGATCCTCGTCGACCACGAGGGCACGCTGCTTCAGGGCAGGCGTCCGGTCAACAACGCCGCGTTCTGTATCCACTCCGAGGTGCACCGTGCCCGCCCGGACGTGGTGGCGGCCGCACACACCCACTCCCTGCACGGCAAGGCCTTCGCCAGCCTTGCCATTCCGCTGGACCCGATCACCCAGGACGCGTGTGCCTTCTTCGAGGACCACGGCCTCTACACCGACTACCAGGGCGTGGTGAACGACACCGAGGAAGGCCGACGCATCGGCGTCGCCCTGGGCGACAAGAAGGCCGTCGTCCTGCAGAACCACGGGCTGCTCACCGTCGGAGCGTCCGTCGCCGAGGCAGCCTGGTACTTCATCACGATGGAGCGCTCCTGCCAGGCCCAGCTGCTGGCCATGGCCGCCGGAAAGCCGAAGCTCATCGACACCGAGACGGCACGGATGGTCCGTGACCAGATCTCCGGCCCACTGCCGGGGTGGTTCCAGTTCCGCCCTCTGTGGGACCAGATCACCGCGGAAGAGCCCGACCTGTTCGAGTGAATCGATGTGGTCGGAGCCGCCTCATGTTCCGGGAGGCGGCTCCGACCAAACCGTTCACTCGGTGGTGACCTGCCTTGCGGAGAGTCTGTGACGCGCCCACCGGCTAATGGCGTTCCGGCTAATGGCGTTCCCGGGCGAGAGACAAGAGCTGCTCACCGGTCAGGCGCAGGATCTCACGACTGTGCTCGCTGTTGCGGTCGACCAACCAGGTCAGGGTGACCCCGTCGAGCACCGAGTTCAGATAGCGGGCCAGGACGGGGATGGGAACGGCCCACTCGATGCCGGTGCTTTCGGCGGCTTCGGTGAGGAGTTCCTGGTGGGCTTCGAGGTAGTGCTGGTACTGACGGCGGGCCAGTTCCTCGAATCCGGCTTGGCGTAGTGCGTAGTGCGTGAGCTCGTAACTCACCTGGTGTTCTCCCGGGCTGAGTTCGACACTCTCCCAGAACGCGCTCAGACTCTTGGTGACACGCGAGCCGAGGTCGCCCTCTGTGCCGGACATTTTCCGAACTCTTTCCGTCCAGCTGTCCGTAAAGCGAGTGATGACTTCCTGGAGGAGCTCCTCGCGTGAGTTGAAGCAGTAGTGGAATACGCCCAGCGGCATTTTTGCCTCATTGACGATCGCGCGCGTGGTCGCCTTGGTGACGCCTTCACGGATCATGACCCTGAACGCCGCGGCGATCAGCTCTTCTCGGCGATCCTTGGCCGCCATACGAGACATCTGGGCCCGCTTTCTGCTTCGAGACCGGCATGTGAGAGGTAAGTATATCTCAGCGTCTTGGACGGTTGACCAAGCTGGATTAACGGCCGGTCCGACCCTGTCAATCAGATTGCGCAGAGTCGTTGTGAAAATCCGACATCCTTGATTCTGCGGCACGAATAAGTAATTCGGCGAAGATTTCAACAAATCTCGTGCGCCGCGTCCGAGTCCACATTCGGTGGCCGGAGTCGAGCATAAAGTGGTGCCATCCTGTCGGACTCGCCGGAGCCGATCGGCGACCTCGTCCGACGGCCCGGGAGCCCCGCCACGACATCGCGCGTGCGGGCCGCCACCCTCTCGAAGGGGCATAGCTCCAGCAAGGCCTGGAAGTCGTCGGCCTCACTGTCGAAGCAGGGCGGACGGCCGCCGAGTGGGCCTCGCCGTAGGCGGTGCCGACTTGGTCGGGCGGCAGCGGGATGACCACCCGGATGCTCACCGTCAAGCGGGCCGCCGCGCGATCGGGCGGTTCCCGTTCTGACGATCAAGTTCGAGGGGGCATTCGAGCGGTCGAGTCCGCGACCTGGGTGCGAAGGCGAGGCGCAACTCAGTCCGCCACCGGTCCTGGCCGACGCCGACGTGACCGGCCGACAGGGCGATCTCGGCCTCACCGGGCCCGGTCTGCCGCTGCCACACGCGGGAGCTCGCCCTTGCCCCGTCTCGCCGAGCTGCCACGGTCGGCATCCGACCCGGCCAACGGCAACGGTGTCTCAGAGCTCCGAACAAAGGGACAAAGGGGGAGTCCGATCGGCTCGCGGCGTCTGGTGCGTGCGATCGCAAGGCGCCGGAAGTTCCTCGATGGGGTCCCCCCGCTTGAGCGAAGACGAGAGCGGGGGAGGAGCTACCAGGGGCTTTCGGCAACGCGGCGAGCGTGCGTGCCAGGCGTCGCGAGCCGGGCTCCCCTTTTGTTCGGAGCTCTCAGCCCGGGGGCCCTTCGGAGCGGGCCGCACCGCGTAACAGCACGTTGTCAGCGGCGAGGTGCGGCTCTGCTCGTCCGGCTTCGGAATCGAGTCCTTGCTTCACCCTGTGAGGGGCTGATACCTCAGGGCCTGATCGACCTGCCTCATGAGCCGAGAGCACCGGCCCGGCGGCCGGGGAATCAGGTCGCTGACGTGAACGAGCGGGCATGTCAGGGCCCTGTCGAGCCGGCCGGCCACTCGACCACTTTGTCTGGCTATGCGAGGTTCCCTGCGGGTGATGCCCCGGGCCCAGCTGGGCCCGACCCCTGCGGTGGTCAGGATTCCGCCGGGTTCGCCCGGCCAAGGACGTGCACCGGTCGATTGATTGCTGTCCGGGTGAGGGCCGGCTTCTCCACGGCAGTCTTCCCCGCGCCCGCCTGGGCGGGTGGAAGAGCCCGCGGCTCCGCCCGCGCCCCAACTGCTCTTTGTGAGTTTTTTCACCGAAATTTACCTGGTGAAGGGAACGTCGTGGGCGTGGCCTGTGGAGATTCGACTTGTTCGAGTGACTCCTTCAATGGATTCAGTCGGTATGGTAGGTGCATGGCTCATGTCTCAGCGGCCGAGCGCCGCCCTCAGTTGATCAAAGCGGCCATCGACCTCATGGCGAGAGAGGGAGTCGCTGCCGGAAGCACCCGCGCCATCGCCGCCGAGCTCGGCGTCGCGCAGGCCACGGTGCACTACACCTTCGGCACGAAGGAGGATCTGTACCGTGCCGTCATCCAGCACCTCACCCAGGAAATGGAGGGTCAGGTACGGCAGGCCGCACCGGTCGACGCCGATTTCGAGGAAACCCTGGGAGTGCTTGCCTCCGCCCTGTGGCGCACGGTGCGTGACCAGTCGAAGAGCCATCAACTCCTCACCGAACTGACCATGTTCGCGCTCCGGTCACCGCACCTGCGAGAGGCCCTCGAAACACACAACCGCGGTGTGGTCAGAGTGACATCGGAGCTCGTGATGGAAGCGGCCGAGCGCACGGGCCAGCAGCTCGCACAGCCTGCGGGAATAATCGCCAGGTTCTTCCTCGCGGGATTCGACGGACTCACGATGCAGCATCTGACGCACCCCGACGACGAGGCGGAACTCGCCTGTCTGCAGGCTCTGATCTCGTCCACGCTCGCCCTCGCCCGCGGCCGTGTGGAGATGGTGGCCGTGCCCCGCGACCTCATTGAAGGAGTCGTGGCGAGCGGTTGAGCCGGGCTCGGTCGGGTGGCTGGGCTGTGCGGGGATGCCGCGACGGGTGGGCGAGGGCCCCGCGCCGGCTGCACGGCCCGGCGCAGGGCCATTTCCATCCGCCGCCCGACGTCGGTCAGGCAGCGGGCATCCGGCTGAGCCCTGAAGCCGCTGCCGGCCAGCACAGGGCCGCACCGGCCGTGCGTGCCGCGTCGTAGGCCGCGCGGCGCAGGGCCGGGGTGACGCGGGCGGGTTCGAAACGGTGGTCGGCACTGGCGACGGACAGGGCCGCCACGGGACGTCCGGCTGATCCCATGACCGGCACGGCGACGCAGGTGAGACCCAGCACGGCTTCCTGACGGTCGTAGGCGACGCCGTCCCGGCGGACACGAGCGAGTTCGGTCCGGAACAGGTCGGGGTCGGTGCAGGTGTATTCGGTGTGTGGGGTGAACCCGTCCACGATCGCCGCCTCCGCGGCGTCGTGATCGAAGGACAGCAGGGCCTTGCCGACGGCCGTGCAGTACGCGGGCAGTCGGGCGCCGATCCGCGTGGGCGTGCGGATCGCCCGATGCCCTTGGATCTTGTTGACGTACACGACATCGGTCTCGTGCAGCACGGCGAGGTGCACCGTCTCGTGGGTGAACTCGTACAGGTCCGCCAGATGCGGCATCAGCAGTTCCTGCAACAGCGGGGGAGTGGGACCGTAGACGCGGGCGCCGATGTCGAAGAGCATCGGGCTCAGGCGGTAGTCGCTCCCGGCCCGTTCCACTAGATCGTTGCGGTGCAGGATGCCGAGCAGGCGGAAGGTGGTCGACTTGGTCAGGCGAGTGCGCCGCGCCAGCTCGCTGACCCCGATCTCCCCGTCGAGCTCGGCGAGGGACTTCAGCAGCATGAGTGCCTTGTCGACCGCCGTCTGTCGGTCGGACTCGTCGGCCTGTGCGGGGGAGTGCTGTGCGGGAGAGGAAGAGGTGACGGTCATGGCGGCTCCGGTGACGATCGGACATCCCATTAAGATGGACGCTCGTCCAGTTTAGGTGACATCCCGAGTCCTGCAAACGGTCCCGGCGCACGTGTTGCACGTCACGGTGGCCGCGGGGTGTGATCGTGCCAGGTCACGGCACAGCGGGTGGGCAGCGCTCCGGACGGCGCGGTCTGCTGTGGCTCATGCAGCGACACGATTCCGCGGTCACCACCGCCCTTCTCGCCGACCGGGCCTTTCCGGACGCACGGTGCGTCGAGGAGTCGGCGACGCTGCTGCGGCGTGCCGAGGCCGAACGCACACCGATCGCTCCGCTCACCGAGATCCACGAGGGGCTCGACCTCTGTGCCGCCTACGCCGTTCAGACAGCCAACGTGCGGCACAGAATCGCGGCCGGCGACCGGATCGTCGGGCGGAAGACCGGTCTCACCTCCCTGCCCATGCGCCACCAACTCGGTGTCGATGAAGCCGTCCACGCGCCCTTGTTCCAGTCGATGGTCATCCCTGACAGAGGGAGGATCGACAGCCGAGAACTCATAGCTCCGCGCGTCGAGTCCGAGATCGGTCTGGTCCTCGGCCGACGGGTGGCGGGCTCACGGGTGACGGCGGCCGACGTGGCGGCGGCGGTGACCCAGGTCGTGCTCGCGCTGGAGGTCATAGACAGCCGTATCGCCGACTGGCGCGTCACGTCGGCCGACGCCGTCGCCGACAACGCCTGCGCCGCTCGCGTCGTCGTGGGCCAGGTCGTCGACGTCACGCGGAGTCTGCTCGACGGACTGCGGGACGAGTGCGTCGGCCTCTACGCGGACGGGGAACAGGTGGCGCAGGGGCTGGGCGCCGAAGTGCTCGGCGATCCCCTGGAAGCCGTGGCCTGGCTGTCCCGCACGCTGCACGCCCAAGGCGGCGCGATCCAGCCCGGCGAGCTGCTGCTCACCGGTTCCGTGCACGCAAGTGTCCCGCTGACAGCGGGTTCCCGGTTCACC
The DNA here is from genome assembly GCF_009377185.1 of Streptomyces spongiae. GTDB lineage: Bacteria > Actinomycetota > Actinomycetes > Streptomycetales > Streptomycetaceae > Streptomyces > Streptomyces spongiae. The sequence continues at coordinate 37,066 of NZ_VJZC01000005.1, read as the reverse complement.
GTGAGATCAGGGACCCGCCACCTGCCCGAACTGAACGTCACCGTCCGATGAACCACCAGCAAGAGAGCGGCAGAGCCGTCATGTCACCGCGAGAACCACGGCGCTCCGGTCCCGTACCCCCGCGCCTCACCGTGCGCCGCACCGTCGGCTCGCACCGGCCACACGCCACGCACCCGCCTCGGCCCGAGGAGATCCAGCGATGACCACCACACCAGCCCGTCCCTCGGACCGCCCGGCCGGCGTACCGGAACCGTCCGTCGACGTCGGCGGCTATGTCGATCTGGACCGGGGCCTGATCGACCGGACGATCTTCAGAGACGACGTCCTCTACCGGCAGGAGCTGCGCCGGGTCTTCGCCCCGAGCTGGCTGTTCCTCGCCCACGAGAGCCAGTTCGCCAAGCCCGGCGACTTCTTCACCACGTACATGGGCGAGGACCCGGTCATCGTCACCATGGGGCGCGACCGGAAGCTGCGGGCGTTCCTCAACGCCTGCCGCCACCGGGGCATGCGCGTCTGCCGCGCCGACGCCGGCGCGACCAAGGCGTTCACGTGCAGCTACCACGGCTGGGCCTACGACACCTCCGGCAAGTTGATCAACGTGCCCAACGGCGAGGACTACCCCGCCCACTTCGAGCAGGAGAAGTGGGGACTCGTCGAAGTCGCCCAGCTCGACACCTACAAGGGGCTCGTCTTCGCGACATGGAACCCCGAGGCGCCGCCCCTGCGCGAGGCGCTCGGCGGCCTCGGCTGGTACCTGGACGCCATGCTCGACCGCGACCCGGAGGGCACCGAGGTCGTCGGCGGCGTGCACAAGTGGGTGCTGGAGGGCAACTGGAAGCTCGCCGCCGAGCAGTTCGCCTCCGACTGGTACCACGTCAACATCTCGCACGCCTCGGCGCTCATGGTCATGTCGCCCACCGGCAAGGGGCCGAAGACGGAGATCGTGCAGACCCCGGGACGGCAGTACGCCGACCCGCTCGGGCACGGCCACGGCTTCCCCACGCATCCCAAGAGCCGTTTCGACGACCGGGTGGTGCATGGCTGGTACGACTACGAGGCGTTGCGTGAGCGGCTGGGGGATGCCCGTGTCGAGGGGCCGATGACCACCGGGCACGGGACGGTGTTCCCGAATTTCTCGTATCTCCCGGTCAACGGTTCCATCAGGGTGTGGCACCCCAGGGGTCTTGACCGGATGGAGGTGTGGGCCTGGACGCTCGTCGACCGGTCGATGCCGGACGAGGTCAAGGACGCCCAGCGCATCTACAACCTGCGGACGTTCGGGCCCAGCGGGATCTTCGAGCAGGACGACGGTGAGAACTGGTCGGAGGTCCAGGCCACCGCCCATGGCTTCATGGCCGGTTCGATGACCCTCAACTACCAGATGGGCCTGGGCCTTGAGGGCGAGGACGGTGTCCACCCCGGCACCACCGGCCACCTCTACAGCGACGGCGCCGCCCGCGGCTTCTACACCCGCTGGCGCGACTTGATGAACACCCCCGCCTGGCACGAGAAGGCCGCCGGACAAGTCACCGAGAAGGACACCCCATGAGCACCACCGGCACCGGTATCCGGGTCGCCGACCTCGGCGGCATCGAGGAGGGCGAGGCCCTGAAGGTGTCCGCCGAGGCCACCGGCCACGGCGACGCCATCGCCGTCTTCCACGACGGCGGCGCCTACTACGCCCTCGACGACACCTGCTCCCACGGCCAGGCCTCCCTCTCCGAGGGCTGGATCGAGGACGGCGAGGTCGAGTGCCCCCTGCACAGCGCCCGCTTCTGCCTCAAGTCCGGCGTACCGCTGTGCATGCCCGCCACCGTCGCCGCCCGTACCCACAGGGTCGAGGTCCACGACGGAGGCATCTGGCTGCACCCGGGTGAGGAGGCCACCGGATGAGCCCGCCCCGGAGCATCGCCCTCGTCGGCGCCGGCCTCGCCGCCCTCTCCACCTGCGACGCCCTGCGCGCCCAGGGCTACGACGGCGAACTCGTCCTCTACTCCGCCGAGCACGGACTCCCCTACGACCGGCCCCCGCTCAGCAAGGACGTCCTGCTCGGCAAGGCACGCCGTGACGACGTTCTGCTGCGCCCCGAGCAGTGGTACGACGATCAGCGCGTGTCGCTCCGTGAGGGAGCGCCGGTCCGGGCGATCCGACCGGCCGAAGGGGGCCTCGAACTGGCGGACGGCACCGTCGAGGCCGCCGACCGCCTCGTCCTGGCCACCGGCGGCACGCCCCGCCCGCTGCCCGTGCCCGGCGCCGACGACCCCGCCGTGCACCTTCTGCGGACCTGGGAGGACGCCGAGCGGCTGCGTGCACGACTGCTGCCGGGGGCGAGGGTGGCTGTCGTCGGGGCCGGGCTGATCGGCGCGGAGACCGCGGCCGTCGCGTGCGCGCTGGGATGTCTGGTCACCCTGATCGACCCGGTGGCGGTGCCGCTGGCCGCGGTGGTCGGGGACGATGTCGCGGGCGTGCTGCACCGCAGGCACACCGACGAGGGGATCGAGGTGATCACCGCTGGTGTCGAGCGCGTGGAGCGCCGGCCCCATGGGGTTCTGGTGCACCTCGGCGGAGACCACGGGCCCGTTGCCGTCGACACGGTCGTGGTCGGTATCGGCATCCGGCCGGCCATCGAGTTGGCACAGGCAGCCGGGCTTGTCGTGGACAACGGGATCGTGGTGAGTGAGGGGCAACGCACCTCCCGCCCCCACGTCTTCGCCGTCGGTGACGTGGCCCGCCCGGACGGCCATCGCGTACGGCACGAGCACTGGGAGGCCGCCCAGCGGGGAGGCGAGGCCGCCGCATACGGCATGCTCGGCCTGACCGTTCCTGAGCCGGGCGCGTCCTGGTTCTGGTCCGACCGGCATGGCTCGCGGCTGGAGGCGGTCGGCACGATGGCTCAGGCCGAGCGGACCGTGCTGCGGGGCGACCCCGCCGACGGTGCCTTCACTGCCTTCGGGTTGCGTGGGGACAGGGTGGTGGCCGCGGCCGCGATCGACCGGAGCCGGGACGTCAAGGTCGCGCGGCGGCTGGTCGACCGGGGTGTCGCCGTCGACGCGGGGCGTCTGGCCGACGAGGGCGCGGATCTGCGTGTGCTGCTGCGCTGACGGTTCACTGCGCCCCTCAACGGCACGTGCCGTGCCGTCCACCGGCACAGCCGCTTTCCGAACCACCCCCTCCGCGCCGGAATGACCCTGAGCGCGGATCTCAGGAGGACCGACCCATGAGTATCCATCCCCCGGAGCCGACGGCGCCCTCGGCGGTGTCGGACGACGAGATGCGATTGCACTTCGAGGTGCAGCGGCTGTACGCCGTCGAGGCGCGACTGCTCGATCAACACCGGTACGCAGACTGGCTGGAGCTGTTCGCCGAGGATCTGCACTACTGGGCGCCCGTGCGGACCAACCGGCTGCGGCGGCAGCAAGCCCTGGCCGACGGCTCACCCGGCGAGGTGGCGATCTTCGACGAGACCAAGGCGAGTCTCGCCTGGCGGATCCGTCGCTTCGACTCGGGCATGGCCTGGGCCGAGGACCCACCGTCCCGCACCCGCCACCTGATCAGCAACGTCCTCGTACGGGAGGGCGAGGCACCGGGTGAGTACGTCGCCGAGTCGGCCTTCCTCTGCTACCGCAACCGGCTGGAACGCGAGGTCGACCTCTACGCCGGCGGCCGTACCGACCTGCTGCGCCGCACCGGGGACGGCGGCCTGCTGATCGCCCGCCGCACGATCCTGCTCGACCAGAACGTCCTGCTCGCCAAGAACCTCAGCACCTTCCTGTGACGACCGACCGGAGAACCTCGTGACCACTGCCCACACTGAAGAGCCGAAGCTCGTCGAGCACATCGTGGAGACCACGCTCGGGCCGATCGCCGTCAGCGAGGCGGGCGACGGGCCGGTGCTGGTGATGCTGCACGGCGGAGGCCCCGGAGCGAGTGCCGTCGCCAACTACAGCCAGAACCTGGCCGCCCTCACCCCGCACTTCCGCGTCGTCCTGCCCGACCAGCCCGGCTTCGGCGACAGCTACCGCCCCACCGAGGCAGACCTGGAAGCCCGCAGCATCACCGAGATCACGGTCGACGCCCTGCTGCAGACCCTGGACTCGCTCGGCATCGACCGTTTCCATCTGCTGGGCAACAGCCTCGGCGGGGCCGCGGCCATCGCGACCGCGCTCGAAGTGCCCGACCGCGTGGAGAAGTTGGTGCTGATGGCTCCCGGCGGTGGCTGGCTGCCCTTCGGGCCGACGCCGACCGAGGGTCAGAAGGCGATGTTCCGCTACTACAACGGCGAAGGCCCGACGGCGAAGAAGATGCGGGACTTCATCCGTGTCATGACCGCCGAGCCCAAGCGCTGGGAGGACACCGTCCAGGCCCGCTACGAGGCCTCCCTGGACGAGTCCCACATCGCCTTCTACCACGCCTACAACGCGGCCTTCGCCAAACGGCACGGCATGGACCCGCTCTGGCAGCGCGTCCACAAGATCAAGGCTCCCACCCTGCTGCTCTGGGGCCGCGACGACCGCACGATCACGCTCGACGGGGCCCAGCTCATGCTCAAGCAGATCCGCGACGTGCAGCTGCATGTGTTCGGCGGCTGCGGGCACTGGGTGCAGCTGGAGCGGCAGGCCGAGTTCGATCGGCTGGTCACCGACTTCCTCGGAGCGCGGTGATGGGCGGCTGGCTCCAGGGCGACGTCGCCCTGATCACCGGCGGCGGCTCCGGCATCGGCCGCGCCGTCGCCCTGCGGTACCTGGCCGAGGGGGCGAGCGTCGCCATCATGGGCCGCAAGCTCGAACAGCTGAAGGAGGTCGTCGAGGCCGCCGGCGAGGCGGGCGAGCGGGTGCTGTGCGTCTCCGGCGACGTGCGCTCTCCGGACGATCTGCACCGCGCCGTCGAGGCCACCGTGGAACGCTTCGGCAAGCTGGACGTCCTCGTCCCGAACGCCGGAATCTGGGACTACCACCGCAGTGTCACCCGGCTGAACGGCAACGAGCTCTCGGAAGCCTTCGACGAACTGTTCGGGATCAACGTCAAGGGATACGTCCTGGCCGTGGAGGCCTCCTGGCGGGAGCTGGTCCGCACGCGCGGAAGTATCGTCATGACTCTCTCCAACGCTTCCTTCCACACCGACGGCGGCGGCTCCCTCTACACCGCCAGCAAGCACGCCTGCCTCGGCCTGCTCCGCCAGTTCGCCTACGAACTGGCGCCGAAGGTCCGCGTCAACGGTGTCGCGGTCGGCGGCATGCGCACCAAGTTGCGGGGACCGCAGAGCCTTGGGTTGCAGGACCGCACTCTGGAGGCGTCCTTCGCCAAGAACGAGGCGTCCGGCATCGAGCAGGCACCGCTCATCCCGCTGTACGACTCCAGCGTGGAGCCGGAGGACTTCACCGGCCCCTACGTCCTGCTCGCCTCCCGCGCCGACAGCGGCACCGTCACCGGAGCCGTCATTCCCGCCGACGGCGGCATCGCCGTACGCGGCTTCCGTTCCGCCGCCGGCGGCGCCGGCCTCTGAGCCGCGCAGCCCCGACACCCGAGCGCCATCGGAGACCCGCCATGACCGTCGTGGACATCAGCCCCGCCACGGCTCTGCGCCGCAGAGCCCAATACCCCACCGCCAGTGCTCTCGTCTACGAGGGCCACGAGTTCTCCGCGGCCCAACTCAGCCGCACGGTGGACGAGTTCGCGGCCGGACTCGCCGAACGGGGGCTGCGGCGCGGCGACCGGATCGCCTACCTCGGCCTCAACAGCGTCACCTTTCTCCAGACGCTGTTCGCCGCCGCCCACCTCGGAGCGGTCTTCGTCCCGGTCAACTTCCGCCTCGCCGCCGACGAGGTCCGCCACATCCTCACCGACAGCGGCGCCCACACCCTGGTCGTCGAGGAGGGCCACCGCGAACTCGTCGAGTCGGTGATGAGCGACGTACCCGCCCGTTGCCACGTGCTCGTGGACACTGACCCGCGGTGTCCGTCGACCGAGGCCCCGGTCGCCGTCTGGACACCACTGTCGGAACTGCTCGGCGCCGACCGGCCGTTCACGGTGCCCGTGCCGCTGCACGATGACGATCTCGCGTCGCTGATGTACACCTCCGGCACCACCGGCCGCCCCAAGGGCGTCATGCTCACCCACGGCAACCTGTGGTGGAACGCGGTCAACGTCGACAGCATGGTGGACACCCGCTCCGACGACGTGAACCTCGCCGTCGCACCCCTCTTCCACATCGGCGGCCTCAACGCCCTCACCCTGCGCACCCTGCTGCGCGGCGGCACAGTCGTCCTGCGCCGGGCCTTCGACCCCGCCCAGTGCCTGCGGGATCTGGTCGATCACCGGGTGACCAGCCTCTTCGGGGTCCCCGCGATGTACACCGCGCTCATGCGGGTGCCCGGTTTCGCCGAGGCCGACCTCACCGCCCTGCGCGCGGCGATCGTCGCCGGCGCTCCCGTGCCGGAGCGGTTGATCGTCGACTACGCGGAGCGGGGCGTTCTGCTCCAGCAGTCTTGGGGACTCACCGAGACCGCGCCCTTCGCGACCTGCCTCCCGGCCGGCCTGACGACAGAGAAGACGGGATCGGCGGGCTCCCCCATGCCGTACACCGAGATCCGTCTGGTCGACCCGGCCACCGGAACCCGGATCGACGGAGTCGAGGCACGCGGGGAGATCTGCGTACGCGGTCCGAACGTGGCCGCGGGCTACTGGAACAACCCGGAGGCCACCGCCGCCGCCTTCGACGACGCGGGCTGGTTCCACACCGGCGACATCGCCCATCGCGACAGGGACGGGTTCTACTACATCGTCGACCGCTTGAAAGACATGATCATCAGTGGCGGTGAGAACATCTACCCCGCCGAGGTCGAACGCGTCCTCGCCGCCTGTCCCGGAGTCCTGGAAGCCGCCGTCATCGGCGTCCCCGACCCGAAGTGGGGCGAGACCGTTCTCGCCGTCCTCACCTGCGAGCCCGGTATCACGCCCACACTGGATGTGGTGCGCGCCTTCGTCGGTGAGAGCCTGGCCCGGTACAAGTTGCCGACCCGGGTGATGGTCGCCGAACAGTTGCCCCGCAACGCGAGCGGCAAGCTGGTCAAGTCCGATCTACGGCGCTGGGTGGAAGCCCGGCAACACGCCTAGCCCTGGGAACCCCGTGATGAGCAGCAACTTGATCAACCCCGTACTGGCACTTCCGGACCTGCACCTGGGCCCCGACTGGGCCGTCCACTCGACCGGTGCCCCCACGACGGTCTCCTCGCACGCGGCCCGGACGTTCGCCGTGACGCCGGTGCGCGGCGGCCCGGCCGCGCTGGTGCGTGTCCACCGTGTCGCGCACCACCCGTTGAGCGCCTGCTATCCGTACGGGGCCCACGATCTCGTCCTCGGACTCGCCCTCGCCGAGGAGGGATCCCGGGGACGACTGCTCGCCTCACGACTGCTGCGCGCGGTCGTCCCGGCGCTCTTCGCCGCCGACCCGCGCTGCCGCCGCGTCGTCGCCGCGCCGGACGAGAGCGACACCGTCATGCAGGGCGTGTGGGAGGAAGGGGGGTTCTCCCGGGTCACCGAGGCCGATCTGGGGGATGCCAGTGTCGTGCTGTTCACCGTCGAACCACCGGACCTCGCCGGGATGTCGACGGCCCTGGACGATATGCCCCACTGAAGGACACGGCTGTCCCGTCCACGGCCACGCCGCACGACGTTTCGCCCCGGTAGAGCTGTCTACCGGGGCGAAATGCCGTGACGGAGCCGCCGGAACGGTCAGTCGGCCGTGGCGCGGCGTCCCCGCGCCACGACACTGCTCGGTGTGACACCGAACGCCTGCTTGAAGACCCGGCTGAAGTGCGCCGCGTCGTTGAACCCCCACCGGAAGGCCACGTCCGTGACCGTCCAGTCCCCGGAGCCGAGCGCGAGTTCCCGGTAGCAGACGCGCAGGCGTCGCTCGCGGATCCAGCGACCGGCCGTCGTGCCGGTGTCGGCGAAGGCGAGGTGCAGGGTGCGCACGGAGATGTCGAGTGCCTCCGCGACGGACGAGGCCGACAGCTCGGGATCGTCCAGATGGTCCTCCACGTACTGGCGGACGCGCTTGAGCAGCGCCGTCCGGGCGCCGGCGGAGGGTGCTTTCGCAGCGGGCGCGAGCGCAGAGTCCAGGGTGTCGAAGAAGTTCTGGCAGGCGATGGCGAGCCCCGCGTCCGAGAGATGGTCCAGCTCACGGACGATCGCGCGCAGCTGATCGGCGGCGATCGCCGCCAACCCGGTCCCGGCACCGACCGGCACCGGGCCGCTCATACGGGCGGCCACGTCCACGATCCCCTGCGGGAGCCGGTCGCGTGGCAGCAGGAGTGAGAGCTCGTGGTGCGGCTCGACCGCGTCGAAGGCGTGCGCGAGATCGCTGTCCCACACGACCAGGTCGTGAGAACCGAGGACCAAGTCCGTGTCCCGGTACCGGCACACCAGTGTGCCGCTGAGATTGATCAGCACTCCGATCTGTGGAGGTCCGCCCGAGGCGAGGGGGTCGTCGTTCCTGCGGCCGGCATAGCGTCCGCCCTTGAATTCCGCGACGGTGAGTTCGTCCAGCCTGCGATAGCGGACCAGCGCCCGGAACCGCTCCTGCTCGGGGAAGGTCAGGGTCCAGGGAAGATGCAGCTCGGGCATCTTCCGCCCCCAGGCGACGGGCGCCAGGGTCTGCGGCAGTCCGTCGGTCGACCACACGCCGGTACCGGACATCCTGAACACCTCCGCGAGCCGTACCTCTCCATTGTGCAGTGCATTCCGGTCGTCGAGACCGGGCAACAATGCGTGCCGCCATGCGGACCGCGCCTCGGTGCCGACGCGGGTAGCGCGTGGTCTTGCACACATGGGCAAACCGGATTGCGCTGTGGGACAAGCGTCGCTGTCGCCTGTTACGCAGAGTTCTCCTCACCGTCACCCGCGCCGAGCTCTCCCGAGACAGGGGACTCGGCTCACCACGGAAGGACCCAGCGGTGAGCGAATTGCGTCCGGTCGTACTCTACGGAGCCAGCGGATCCACCGGCCGACTTGTGGCCGAATACCTGCGTGAATACAGCATCCCCTTTGTGGCTGCCGGCCGGAACAAGGCCCGGATCCAGGAGGTCATGGACAAGGTCCCCGGCATCGAGACCGCGGACTACGAGATCGCCGAGGTCGACGGGTCCGTCGAGTCCCTGACCCGGCTGTTCGAGGGCCGCGCCGTGGTCTGTAACACCGTGGGACCGTTCATGCGGTACGCGGAACCGGTCGTCGAGGCGGCGATCCGGGCCGGCGTTCACTATCTCGACACCGCCGGAGAGCAGGACCACATTCTGCGCCTGAAGGACGAGTGGGGCCCCCGGTTCGCCGCGGCGGGCCGCGCGGCGTCCTCGGCGATGTCCATCCAGTACGCCCTGCACGACATCGCCGCCCGGATCTGTCTGGAGACACCGGGCGTCGACACGCTGGAGCTGGGTTCGTACGCCAACGCCATCCCGACGGTGGGCTCCACCCAGTCGATCTTCGACGTGATCCGGGCGGACGCGTACCACCTTCAGGACGGGCGGCTGAAGAAGTACGACGGGGTGGTCCGCCAGGACATCGTCGTGCCCGGTTCCGGCTATGTGGTCACCGGCCTCAACTGGGGCGGCACCGCGATGCCGGCGTTCTTCAAGGACGACCGCCGGGTGCGCAACTGCCGCATGGTCGTCGCGATGCAGAACCAGGACATCTGGAAGCGGGTCATCGACCTGGAACGCCTGTTCAAGGTGTCCCTGCAGTGGCTTCCGGAGGAGGCCCTGTATCCCGTGCTGGACAGGATGGCGGCCGGGATGACCGCGGACAGCCCGCCGCGGGAGAACCGCCACGTCCAGCGTTCCCTCGACTGGTGCAGCGCACGGGGCAACACGGCCACATCGCGGGTGGTCATCCAGAGCAGCACCGGCTACCAGATGACCGGACTCATGCAGGCGTACGCGGCCTCCCGTCTGCTCGGCTCCACCCACAACGGCGTCGGCTTCCGCTCGCCCGCCGAGCTGCTCGGCCACCGCGAGCTGATGGGGGCCGTGGAGTCGTACGGGTTCGCGCGCATCATCGAGGAGAGCGCGGCGTGACCGCGGCACCGGTGTGGATCGCCGGCATCGGCATGACCCCCTTCGGGGTCCGCCGGGAGGCCTCCGTCAAGGACCTGACCAGGGACGCCGTCACCGAGGCGCTCAAGGACGCGGGCCTGCAGCTGGGCGACGTGGACGCGGCGTACTTCGGCAACACCTCCCAGTCGGTGCTGGAGGGCCAGATCGTCGTACCTGGGCAGATGGCGCTGCGCAGCATGGGCTTCGAGCGGATCCCCGTGGTCAACGTCGAGAACGCCTGCGCCACCGGAGCGACGGCTCTGCACCAGGCGGTACTGCACGTCAGGTCCGGTGCCGCCGACGTGGTGCTGGCGGTCGGCGTGGAGAAGACGAACGTCGACGACAAGCGCAAGATGCTCGGCCTCTTCGACGGCGGTGTGGACGTCCACGACCCCGAGGGTGTGCGGGCGGCGCTGCGCGAGCTGGGCGGTGAGGTCCCCGTCGACGACACGGCGCCCCGCAGCATGTTCATGGACATCTACGCGGCGCTCGCCCGGTCGCACATGAAGAGTTTCGGCACCACGAAGCAGCACCTGGCGCTGATCTCCGAGAAGAACCACGCGCACGCGGTGTCCAATCCGCTCGCCCATTTCCGCAAGGCCATGTCGGCCGAGGAGATCCTCGCCGCGCGCACGGTCGCGGAACCCCTGACGGTCCCGATGTGCGCGCCGCTCACCGACGGCGCCTCGGCGGCGATCGTCTGCAACGAGGCGGGCCGCAGGCGCCTCGCGGCCGGCCGGCACATCCGGATCCTGGCCTCGGTCCTGGGGACCGGGATGCCCCGCTCGCTGTCCGACTGGGAGCACTCGGTCAGCAGGCTCGCGGCCCGGACCGCCTACGAGCAGGCCGGCGTGGGACCGCAGGACGTGTCGGTCGCCGAGGTCCACGACGCGTCCGCGTTCGGCGAACTCCTCCAGACCGAACTGCTGGGATTCTGCGAGATCGGCGGCGGAGGCGCGTACGCCGCGTCCGGCGCCACCACCCTGGGCGGTCGCCTCCCCGTCAACCCGTCGGGCGGCCTGGAGTCCAAGGGCCACCCCATGGGCGCCTCCGGTCTCGCACAGATCTACGAACTGGTGCAGCAGCTCCGTGGTGAGAGCGGCACCCGCCAGGTCCCCGGCGCGCGCATCGCGCTGGCGGAGAACGGCGGCGGCATGTACGGCGGCGAGGAAGCCGTGGCCGCCATCACCCTCCTGAGCGCGTGACCACGCACGCGAGCCCTTCGACATCCGCGATATCCGCGACATCCGCGAAATGGAGCCCGCCATGAACTACAAGACACTCGCACTCCGGCGCGACGGCCGGATCCTGTACGTCGACTTCGACAACGGACCGCTCAACCTCATGACGATCGACATGGTCGGAGAGCTGTTCGACCTGGCGGGGAAGCTCGTGTTCGACCGCGAGACCTCGGTCGTGGTCCTCGGCAGCGCCAACCCCGAGTTCTTCCTCGCGCACTTCGACCTGGAAGACCTGTTCCGGGCCATGAACGACCCGGACGTACCGCAGAGCAAGTACGACGACATCAACGTGGTCCAGGCGCTCACCACCATGTGGGAAGCGCTGCCGCAGGTGACGATCGGCCTGCTCGACGGCATCTGTCGCGGCGGCGGACTGGAGTTCCTCCTCGCGACGCACATGCGCTTCGCGACACCGGAGAGCCGTCTGTGCCTTCCCGAGGCGAGCGGCGGTTTCCTGCCCACGGGCGGCGGCACCACGCGCCTGGCCCTGCAGATCGGACCGGCACGCGCCCGCGAGGTGATCCTGTCCGGCCGCGACTTCAGCGGCGAGGAAGCGGCCGCCTACGGCATGGTCAACCGGGCCCTGCCCGCCGACGAGATCTGCGCCTACGTCGACGACCTCGCCCAGCGGGTCGCGGCCCGCTCCGCCGGCTCCGTCGGAGCCGTGAACGACGTCTTCACCAAGGTCTACAACAGCGCGGTCGACGCCCAGTTCGCCGGCTTCGGTGCCGAGAGCAACGCCATGCGCACGCTGCTCGGCATCCCCGCGGTCCAGGAGCACCTGCGGCAGCTGGCCGGTCTGCAGGACGTGGAACACGAGCTGGACCTGCCCGCGACCATCGCTGCACTGGGCGGCCCCACGGCGGCGCGGCAGGACACCGCGCGCCAGGACCAGGACACAAGGAGCGGATCATGACACGGCAGAACGCGTCCGCAGCGGTGCGCCCCGGCCTCCCGCACGTCGAACTGACCGGCTTCGAACCGGGACTGAGCGAGGACGAGCGCGCGGTCCAGCAGGCCATGCACCAGTTCGCCCGCGAGGTGATGCGGCCGGCCGGGATCGCGATCGACAAGCTGAGCGCGGACGAGGTCGTCGCCCCCGACTCCCCGTACTGGCAGTTCCTGAAGACCACGGCGGCCTCCGGCATCGAGTTCGACGCCATGGCCGACGGCGTACCTCCCGAGGCCCTGTCCCGTCTCCAGGCCATCGTCGTGGAGGAGCTCGGGTGGGGCGACGCCGGCCTGGCCGTCTCCCTCGGCGCCGGGGCGATGCCCAAACTGATGGCGTCCCGCTCGGGCAACCAGGAACTGGTCGACCTGTGCGAGGGCAGGCTCGGATGCTGGATCGGCACCCAGCCCGACCGCGGCTCCGACGGACTGAGCCTCTACCCGGCGGAGCGGCACGCCACCGCCCCCCACGGCAACAAGGGCAACCTGACCGCCCGGGTGTCCGGGGGCGAGATCGTCATCAGCGGGCAGAGCTCGGCCTGGGTGTCGAACGGCCCGGTCGCCCAGGTCGGCCTCCTCACGATCGCCGCCGACTACGGCGACGGGTTCTTCGACGAGGAGGGACACCCGCGCGGCGTGGAGCTCATCGTGCCGCTCGACCTTCCCGGAGTCAGCCGCGGCCGGCCACTGGAGAAGCTCGGCAAGCGGGCCCTGCCCCAGGGCGAGGTCTTCTTCGACGACGTCAAGGTCCCCACCCGCTTCGCCCTGTCACTCGGTGACGACTACTGGCCCGGCCACGCCTCGTCGTGGTCCTCGGCCGGCGTCGCCATGGGGCAGATCATGACCGGCCTGGCCAGAGCCGCGTTCGAGCACGCGCTGGCGTACTGCCACGAGCGGCGGCAGGGCGGGGCGCTGCTCGCCGACCACCAGCTGGTGCAGTACCGGCTCGGCACCATGGCCCGGAAGGTGGAGACCATGAGGTCCGTCTCCCGCCGGGCCACCGACTACACCTTCCTGTCGCCGAAGAAGCACCCGTACTACACGGCCGGATCCAAGGCGACCTGCACGGACCTGGCGTTCGAGGTGGCCGACGAGGCGCTGCAGCTGTTCGGCGGCTACGGGCTCACACGGGAGTACCCGATGGAGAAGCTCTTCCGCGACGCCCGTGCCGCCCGCATCGAGGACGGCGAGAACCACCTGCTGACCATGAAGTTCGGCTATCTGACCGCCCTGCTGCACCGTGCGGGCTGGGCCCGGCCCTGAGCCGCGCACGTTTGAAAGGAAACACCCCATGGCAGTGACCGACTTCTTCGACCGCGGCTGGCGCGCCAACCCGGACGGCGTGGCCTTCGTGGCCGGCGACAGGTCCTACACCTATCAGGAGATCGGCGAACTCTCGTGCCGCGTCGCCCACGCCCTGCTGGAGAGGACCACCGGGCGTGAGGTGAAGGGAGCCGTGCTCGCCGGAAACGACCCGGTGGCCTGGGCCTGCGTCCTCGGCCTCTGGCGGGCCGGGCTCGCCTGGGTGCCCGTCAACCCCGCCAGCCCGCCGGAGGAGATCCAGCGCCTGCTCAAGGGGTTCGACTGCGAGGTGCTCTTCTGTCATGAGCGGTTCCTGCCGACCGTCGAGAAGCTGCGCACCGATCTCGGCCACCTGCACACGGTCGTCTCGCTGGGCTCGGACCCGGACGCCGCCTCAGCCGCTCGCGCCGTCCCCTTCGAGCAGTTCCTCCGGGACATGCCCCACGACCGCCCCCGGCACATCCCCTCCCCGGAGTCGGTCGCGGGCATCATGCCGACCGGCGGCACCACCGGCGCCCCCAAGGGGGTGATGAACACACACCGAGGCCTGACCGTCAGCGCCGTCCAGCAGATGCTCGCCGCGTCGTACTCGGCGGACGAGACGGTCGTGAATCTCGTCGCCGCCCCGATGACGCACACCGCGGGCACGCTGACACTGCCCGTCACGGCCCGCGGTGGGACGGTCGTGGTGATGAGCCGGCCCGACCCGGTGGAACTGCTGGACCTCATCGAGAAGCACCGCGTCACCGAGCTCTTCCTCCCCCCGACCGTGATCTACCGCCTGCTGGAGATCCCCGGTGTCGAGCAGCGCGACTTCTCCTCGCTGAAGTACCTGATGTACGGCTCCGCGCCCATGTCCACCGAGAAGCTGCGCCGGGCCATCGAGGTGTTCGGCCCCGTGATGTTCCAGGGGTACGGCCAGACCGAGGCGCCGGCCGCCATCGCCTTCATGCGCCCGGAGGAGCACTTCACCGACGGCCGGATCGCCGACGACTCCCGGTTGTCGGCGGCGGGACGCCCCGCCCCGCTGGTGCGGGTGGAGGTCCTCGACGAGGACGGCACGATCCTCCCCGTCGGCGGCACGGGCGAGATCTGTGTGCGCGGCGACCTGGTCATGAAGGGCTACTACAAGGCACCGGACAAGACCGCGGAGACCCTCGTCGACGGGTGGCTGCACACAGGAGACGTCGGATATCTGGACACCGACGGCTTCCTGCACATCACCGACCGCAAGAAGGACATGATCATCTCGGGTGGCTTCAACGTCTATCCGAGCGAGGTCGAGCAGGTCATCTGGAGGCATCCTGCCGTGCAGGACTGCGCCGTCATCGGTGTCCCGCACGAGGACTGGGGCGAGGCGGTCACCGCCGTGGTCGAGCTCAACCCGGGCGCGGAGCTGACCGAGGACGAGCTGATCGCGTACTGCCGACCGCAGCTCGGTGGCATCAAGAACCCCAAGAAGGTCGTCTTCACGGACTCTCTGCCGCGCAGCGCCAACGGAAAGGTGCTGAAGAAGGACGTCAGGGAACCGTTCTGGCGCGGTCGGGAGCGACTCGTCTAGTACGGCCACGGCTGCCCGGCGCGCGTCGAGGCGACGCCGACGGCGATCCCGGCCCCCACCTCACCCATCGCCGCACGACACGGCGGTTGCACACACCTGACCATTTCCGGTCGCGAGAGGAACGTCTTATGTCCGATGTCACCGTCAACCGTCAGTGGGTTCTGGCCCGGCGTCCGGTCGGGGCGGTCTCCGTCGACGACTTCCGGTACCAGGAGGGAGAGGTGCCCGAACCCGGCGAGGGCGAGGTACTGGTCCGGACGCTGTACTTCGGGTACGACGCCAGTCAGCGGATCTGGCTCACCGACGACGGCGGTTACATGCGGCCCGTGGGGATCGGGGAGCCGATGCGGACCATGGGGATCGGCCAGGTCGTCGCCTCTTCTGACCCCGGCTACCGGCCCGGCGACCTGGTCGAGGGGTTCATGAGCTGGCAGGACTACGTCGTGGCCCGCAGTGACGGCCCGATGCCGCTGCGGGTGCTGCCCCCCGCCGACTTCCCGCTGTCCTGGAACCTGGGGGTGTTCGGAGTCGGAGGGCTGACGGCGTACTTCGGTGTCACGGACGGGCTGAAGGTCGGCCCGGGTGACACCGTGGTGGTGTCGGCCGCGACGGGAGCGACCGGCTCGGTCGCCGGAGCGGTGGCCCGGGCGATGGGTGCGAAGACGGTGATCGGTATCGCCGGTGGTCCCGAGAAGTGCCGTTGGGTGGTGGAGGAAGCCGGGTACGACGCCGCCATCGACTACCGCGACGACGACTTCGCGGAGCGTCTGCGGGAACTGTGCCCGGACGGGGTGGACGCCTACTTCGACAATGTCGGCGGCGACATGCTCGACACCCTGCTGCTGCACATGGCGCCGCACGGGCGGGTGCTGATCTGCGGCGCGATGTCGTCCGGGTACACCGACGTCCAACTGCAGGGGCCCACCAACTACATGAAGATCTGCACCCAGCAGCTCACCGTGCGGGGCATCCTGCTGTTCCACTACCGCGACCGCCTCGCCGAAGGCGCGCGGGAACTCGGCCAGTGGGTCCGTGAGGGACGCCTGCACGTAGCCGAGAACATCGTCGAAGGCTTCGAGCACGCCCCTGGGCTGCTGCCCACCCTCTTCACCGGCAAGCAGCCCGGCAAACTCCTCCTGAAGGTCGCGGACCCCGCATGACACGAGGGGCACGGCGCCGGCGGGGTGTGCTGCATCGCGGCACATCGGCTATGACCGGTGGCGGTGAAGGGGAGAACGTGACGTCGTGATAGCTGCCGTCGCCGTTGCCCAGAGCGCCACCGACCCCCTGTCCGGCCTGGTCCTGCGCGACCATCCCGAGCCCCGCCCACGGCCCGGCTGGTCCCGGGTCCGCGTCGTCGCCTCGTCCCTCAACATGCACGACCTGTGGACGCTCCGGGGGGTGGGACATCCCCCGGAGCACCTCCCCATCGTGCTCGGCTGCGACGCCGCCGGGTACGACGAGGACGGCAACGAGGTGATCGTCCATCCGGTGCTGGGCGATCCGGACGCCGGCGGCGGGGACGAGACACTGGACCCGGACCGCGCGCTGCTGTCCGAGCGGCACGACGGGGCCTTCGCCGAATACCTCAGCGTCCCGACCCGCAACCTCGTTCCGAAGCCCGCGTGGCTCTCCTTCGACGAGGCGGCCTGTCTGCCGGTCGCCTGGGGAACGGCGTACCGCATGCTGTTCACGCTGGCCGGGCTCACCGCGGGCGACCGGGTGCTCGTCCAGGGCGCCGGAGGCGGTGTCGCCTCCGCGGCGATCAAGCTGGCGGTGGCCGCCGGGGCCGTCGTCTACGCCACGAGCCGCAGTGAGGCCAAGCGTGCCGAGGCCCTCGGCTGGGGCGTGCGCGCCGCGCTGCCCACCGGGGAGCGGCTCCCGGAGCGCGTCGACGTGGTGGTCGAGACCGTCGGTGAGGCGACGTGGTCGCACTCGCTGAAGTCGCTGCGACCCGGCGGCACGGTCGTGATCGCCGGCGCCACCAGCGGCGTGAACCCACCGGCGGACCTGGGCCGGATCTTCTACCTCCAGCAGCGGATCCTCGGCTCCACCGGCTGCACCCGTGCGGAACTGGTCTCGATGCTGCGTCTGATGGAGGCGACCGGCGCGCGTCCGGTGATCGACCGGACGCTGCCGCTGACGGACATCCACAAGGGCTTCCAGCTCATGATCGACGGCGGTCTGACCGGAAAGCTCGTCATCCACCCGCCGACCCCCCGACAGTGAGGAACCCACGATGACCGCAACCGCAGCCGCAGTCGGGCTGTCGCACTCGCCGCTCATCGGCAAGAACGACCCCGAGCCCGATGTCCTCGCGCGGGTCGACCAGGCCGTCGACAAGGCCCGCACGTTCGTCCGCGACTTCGATCCCGAACTCGTGGTGCTGTACGCGCCCGACCACTACAACGGCTTCTTCTACAAGGAGATGCCCCCGTTCTGCCTGGCCACCGAGGCGCACGCGGTGGGCGACTTCGGTTCGCAGGCCGGGCGGCTGTCTGTCGACCCCGATGCCGCCCGGGACCTCGCCCAGGGCGTGCTGGACCGGGGGATCGATCTGACCGTCTCGGCCCGGATGACCGTGGACCACGGGTTCGCCCAGCCCCTGGAGATCCTGTTCGGCGGCATCGACCGTGTGCCCGTCGTGCCCGTGTTCGTCAATGGAGTGGCGACCCCGCTCGGGCCCGTCGCCCGGATCAGGGCGCTGGGCACCGCTGTGGGAGAGGCGGCGGCCGCACTCGACAAGCGGGTGCTGTTCCTCGCCTCCGGCGGTCTCTCGCACGATCCGCCGGTCCCGGTCCTCGACGGAGCTCCGCCCCGGGTGGCCGACGCCCTCATCGAGGGGCGGCCCCCGACTCCGGAGCAGCGTGCGAAGGGCGAGCAGCGGGTGGTCCAGGCCGGCCGAGACTACGCCGCCGGATCGACCGCGATGATTCCGATCAACCCCGCGTGGGACAACCTCCTCCTCGACCATCTGGAGCGAGGCGAACTGGCGGAGTTCGACTCGTGGACCGTCGAGGACATGGGGAAGCAGGGCGGTGGCTCCGCCCACGAGGTGCGCGCCTGGATCGCGGCGCACGCCTCCCTCGCGGCGGCTTCGGGGGAGTACGAGATGACGTCCCGCTTCTACGAGGCGATCCCGGCCTGGATCGCCGGGTTCGCCGTGACCACCGCGAAGGGCCGGTGACCACCATGGCGCACCCGTCCGTCGAGCAGGCGGCCGCACGGCTGGCCGCCGCCTTCGACGAGGGCTGTCCCGTCGCCCCGGTACGGGATCTGATCGGCTCTCACGACATCGCCGCGGCCTACGCCGTGCAACAGGAGCTGACCCGCCGTCGGCAGGCCGGCGGGGCGGTCGTCGTGGGCCGGAAGATCGGCCTGACCTCTCCCGCGGTGCAGCAGCAACTCGGCGTGGACCAGCCGGACTTCGGCGTGCTCTTCGCCGACATGGACGTCTCGGCCGAGCCCGAGGTGCCCTCCGCCCGGTTGCTCCAGCCGAAGGCGGAGGCGGAGATCGCCTTCGTACTGAAGGAGGACCTCGCCGAGGGCGACCTCGACCCGGCGCAGGTGCGGGCGGCGGTGGACTACGCGGTCGCCGCGCTGGAGATCGTCGACAGCCGGATCGCCGACTGGGACATCTCGCTCGCCGACACGGTCGCCGACAACGCCTCCAGCGGACTGTTCGTGCTGGCCGGACACCGCCTCACCCTGGCCGACTTCCAGCCCCGCGAGACCACCATGCGGTTGTACGCCGATGACGTCCTGGTCTCCGAGGGCAACGGGGCCGCCTGCCTCGGTGATCCGCTCGACGCGCTGGCCTGGCTGGCCCGAACGGCGCGGGACCTGGGCGACCCGCTGCGGGCCGGACAGGTGATCCTCTCCGGTGCGCTGGGCCCGATGGTGCCGGCTCCTCCCGGCACCCGGATCCGTGCCGAGATCAGCTCACTCGGCACGGTGAGCGCCACGTTCTCCGAGAAGAAGGATGCCTAGAGCCGTGAACCAGCCCAGAACCAAGGTCGCGATCATCGGGTCGGGAAACATCGGTACCGACCTGATGATCAAGATACTGCGCCTGTCGGACACCCTGGAGGTCGCCGCCCTCGTCGGCATCGACCCGGAGTCCGACGGGCTCGCCCGCGCCGCCCGGCTCAAGGTGCCGACCACCCATGAGGGAGTCGAGGGGCTGATCGCCCTGCCGCACTTCGACGAGATCGAGATCGTCTTCGACGCCACCTCGGCCAAGGCCCATCTCGCCAACGCCCACCGGCTCGGGCCCTACGGCAAGAAACTGATCGACCTCACGCCCGCGGCCATCGGCCCGTTCGTGGTGCCGCCGGTCAACCTCGACGAGCATCTCGACGCGGGTGCCGACAACCTCAACATGGTCACCTGCGGTGGACAGGCCACGATCCCGATGGTCGCGGCGGTGTCGGCGGTGACCGAGGTGCACTACGCGGAGATCGTGGCGTCCATCGCCGCCAGGTCGGCCGGGCCCGGCACCCGCGCCAACATCGACGAGTTCACCGAGACCACGTCCCACGCCATCGAGGCCGTCGGCGGTGCCGCGCGCGGCAAGGCGATCATCGTCCTCAACCCCGCCGAACCGCCCCTGATCATGCGGGACACCGTCCTCTGCCTCACCGGGGACGTCGACGAGGACGCCGTACGCGCCTCGGTGAAGGAGATGGCCGAGCGGGTCGCCCAGTACGTGCCGGGCTATCGGCTCAAGCAGGAGGTGCAGTTCGCGCCGGTCGCCGACGACGAGCCCGTACACACCCTGCTGCCGGACGGCGCCGGACCTGCGACCACCCGTATCTCGGTGTTCCTCGAAGTCGAGGGCGCCGCTCACTACCTGCCGGCCTACGCCGGAAACCTCGACATCATGACGTCGGCAGCCCTGCGCGTCGCCGAGTCGATCGCCCGGCACACCGCCGTCCCCGGGGAGGCCCACAGATGAGCCGTACGCTGTACATCCAGGACGTCACCCTGCGTGACGGCATGCATGCCATCCGGCACCGTATCGACCCGGTGGAGGTGGGTCGTATCGCGGCCGCGCTCGACGCGGCGGGGGTGGACGCCATCGAGGTGGCGCACGGCGACGGTCTGGCGGGCGGGTCGCTGAACTACGGACCCGGCAGCCACACCGACTGGGAGTGGATCGAGGCCGCGGCCGACGCGATCGAGAACGCGGTTCTCACCACGCTGCTGCTGCCCGGAATCGGCACCATCGCCGAACTGGAGCGCGCCCACGCCCTGGGTGTCCGCTCGGTCCGCGTTGCCACCCACTGCACCGAGGTCGACATCGCCGCCCAGCACATCGCCAAGGCACGCGAACTCGGCATGGACGTGTCCGGCTTCCTGATGATGAGCCACATGGCTCCGGCGGCCGAACTCGCCGCCCAGGCCAAGCTCATGGAGTCCTACGGCGCCCACTGCGTCTACGTCACCGACTCCGGCGGCCGGCTCACCATGGACGGCGTCCGGGAACGGGTCCTCGCCTATCGCGAGGTCCTCGACCCGGCGACCCAGATCGGTATCCACGCGCACGAGAACCTCTCCCTGTCGGTCGCCAACAGTGTCGTCGCGGTGGAGGAGGGAGTCACCAGAGTGGACGCCTCCCTCGCGGGCCAGGGCGCCGGCGCAGGCAACTGCCCGATCGAGGCGTTCATCGCCGTCGCCGACCTCCAGGAGTGGAAGCACGGGTGCGACCTGTTCGCCCTCCAGGACGCCGCCGACGATCTGGTCCGCCCGCTCCGCGACCGCCCGGTCCAGGTCGACCGCGAGACGCTCACCCTCGGCTACGGAGGCGTCTACTCCTCCTTCCTGCGCCACGCGGAGATCGCCGCCCAGCGGTACGGCGTCGACGCCCGCACGCTCCTGCTGGAGGTCGGGCGGCGAGGCCTGGTCGGCGGCCAGGAGGACATGATCGTGGACATCGCCCTCGACCTGACGTCGGGCCGAGCCGCTGGGAGACCTACCCGTGGGTGAGCGGCTGTCCGTTCGAATTCCGGTCGACGGCGACGAACTGGACGCGTGGTGGTACGCGCCGCGGGGCGTGGACGCGCCCGCCCCGTGCGTCGTCCTCGCGCACGGCTTCGGCGCCATCAAGGAGATGCGGCTGGGTGCCTACGCGGAGCGGTTCGCCGCGGCCGGTCTCGGCGCGCTGGTCTTCGACTACCGGCACTTCGGCGCCTCGGGCGGCCGGCCCCGCAACCTCCTCGACATCGGCCGGCAGCTCGCCGACTGGAAGGCCGCCGTCGCCGCCGCGCGGGTGCGGCCCGAGGTGGATCCCGACCGGGTCGCCGTGTGGGGCAGTTCCATGTCCGGCGGCGCCGTGGTCCTGGTCGCCGCGGCCGATCCGCGCATCGCGGCGGTGGTCTCCCAGGCGCCCCTCGCCGACGGACGGGCGGCGTTGTTCCACATGCTCCGCGGTTCCGCGCGCCATGTCATGGCTCTGGGTGTCGCCGGTGTCCGGGACACGGTGGGGGCACTACTGGGTCGCGGACCGCACACACTGCGAGCCGCCGGCCGCCCCGGTGACCGTGACGCGGTGCTGACCACCCCGGACGCGTACGAGAGCATGATCCGGCTGCTGCCGCCCGAGGCCCCGTACGACAACGAGGTCAGTGCACGGGTGATCCTTACCCTGCCCTTCTTCCGCGCCGTCAAGGCCGCACCCCGGCTCACCTGCCCGTTGCTCGTCCAGGTCATGGACCACGACGACATCACCCCGCCCGGCCCCGGCGCCGCGCTCGCGGCAGCCGCCCGGCACGGGGAGCTGCTCGCCTACCCCGGTGGCCACTTCGATCCGTACGCCGGGGAGGGCTTCGACCGGGTGCTTCCCGACCAGATCGCGTTCCTCGCCCGCGTCCTGCGGACAGGAACGGCCTGACCCGGGGCCCGGCGGCTCGCGGCTTGCCCCCAGCCCCACAGCGGAGCACCGTGGGGAGAGCCGGGACACGGCGCCCGGCAGGTAAGGGATCGGCCATGACCTCACACGAGCCGCGCCGCCGGCTCCCGCCGTCGGCGGAACAGTCCTCCATCCTCACGCGGGCGGCCGTCGTGGTCGCTGATCACGACGGCAGGATCACCCACTGGAGTACGGGCGCGCGGGTCCTGTGGGGATACCCGGTCGAGGACGCCGTGGGCCGGCCACTGACCGACCTGTTCACGGACGACGGTCTCAGGCCCAGACATCGTGACCGCCATGAGCTGCCCGTTCCGGTCGATCTGCACCTCCTGCCCGGCAGCCCCGGAGAGCCGGGCGGTTTCCTCCTGTCGGCACGGCACCCGGGTGACGACGGGCCGGGGCACGACGAGGACGAGCTGACCCGGTGGATGTTCGAGCAGTATCCGTGGCCGCTCGTGGTCTACGACCCGCAGGGGCGCGTCCTACGGCTCAACGAGGCACTCGCCAAAACGGTGGGACGGCGCGAGGACGAGGTCCGTCACCGGACCACCCCGCAGTTCGCGCAAGGGCCCGTCTACGAGGAGGGGCACCGCAGGGTGCTGCGGGTGGCGCGGACCGGCGTCGCCGAGGTCATGGAGGCGTTCGTCAGAGCACCCGGCGAAGCGCGCGCCCACGCGTGGGGCATGGACATCTTCCCCCTGAGGGACGCCGACGAGGACGTACGCGCGGTCGCCGTCGCGTCCTACGACCACTCCGAGCAGTACGGCTCCAGGCAGCGGCTCGCGATCCTGAGCGAGGCCCGTACCCGTATCGGCACGAGCCTGGACATCGAGGGAACCGCGCGGGAACTGGTCGACGTGGCCGTGCCACGATTCGCCGACGCCGCGGCCGTCGACCTGGTGGACGCCGTCTTCGAGGGGCGACTGCCCGCCCCGGGCGTGCCCGGCCCCGACCGGCTGCGGAGAGCCGCGTCCCGATCGGTACACCTGCCGTCGCACGGCCACGACTCCGCACCGGGCAGCGCACCACGCACCTTGCGCGATACGCCCCTCGCGCGTTGTCTGAGCAGAGGAGAGGCGGAACTGCTGCACGTCACGGCCGCGGAGGCCGACGGGCTCCTCCCCGGACACGGGCGAGGACGCCCCGGGAGCTGCTCCCTGATCGTGGTGCCCCTCCGCGCCCGCGGCACGATGCTGGGCAGCGCCCTCTTCCTGCGGGACGCGGGCTCCCGAGAACCCTTCGACGGCGACGACCTGACCGTGACCGAGGATCTGGTGGCGCGCGCCGCCGTCTGCCTCGACAACGCACGCCGCTACGCACGTGAGCGCGGAATCGCACTCGCCCTGCAACGAGCCCTGCTGCCGCACGGCCGTGTGCTGCATCCGGCCGCGGAAACGGCCGTGCGCTACCTGCCCGCGGAGGACTCGGCGGAGGCGGGCGGGGACTGGTACGACGTGATTCCGTTGCCCGGCGCCCGGGTCGGCCTCGTGGTCGGCGACGTCGTCGGGCACGGCATCCACGCCAGCGCGACCATGGGCCGCCTGCGCACCGCGGTGCGCACCCTCGCCGACCTCGACCTGCCCCCCGACGAACTGCTCACGCACCTGGACGACATCGTGACGCACGCGTCGGACGGCGAGCAGGACCCCACCGGTGCCGAGCCGCAGGGCGACATCGGGGCGCGATGTCTGTACGCGGTGTACGACCCCGTGTCGCGCGTTCTGTCACTGGCCCGTGCCGGGCACGCACCGCCGGTCCTGGTGCGCCCGGGTGGTGTGGCCGAGACCCTCGACGTGCCGGCCGGACCCTCGCTCGGACTCGGCAGCCTGCCCTTCGAGGCGGTGGAGTTCGCCCTCCCCGAAGACAGTGTGCTCGCCCTGTTCACCGACGGTCTCGTCTCCGCCGGTGGCCAGGACACCGACGACCGGATGCGGACGCTGTGCCGCTGCCTCACCCCGCCGGCGGCCTCGGCCGAGGAGATCTGCGACCGCGTGCTGTCCCGGTTGGAGACCGCGCCCCGCGACGACGACGCGGCCCTGTTGATCGCCCGCACCAAGGCGCTCGACCCGGACCACGTGGCGACCTGGGACGTACCCGGTGACCCCGCCGCCGTGGCCGACATGCGCTGCCGCGCGTCGGAGCGGCTCACGGCCTGGGGACTGGAGGAGGCATCGTTCATGACCGAGCTGGTGGTCAGCGAACTGGTCACCAACGCGATCCGGTACGCCTCGGCTCCGGTCCGGCTGCGTCTCATCAGGGACCGGTCGCTGATCTGTGAGGTCTCCGACGGCAGCACCACCTCGCCCCATCTGCGCCGGGCACGGCTGAGCGACGAGGGCGGACGCGGACTCTTCCTCGTGGCCGAGCTGACCCAGCGCTGGGGCACCCGGTACACGACCACCGGCAAGACGATCTGGGCCGAGCAGTCCCTCGAACCCGCTTGAGCCGGTGCCGGCGGGACGGGTCCGTCCTCGTGGTGCCAGACGTGCCACCGCGTGGCACGGGCGCGTGTTCCTGGCAGGTATGGGCTGATAGACGGGACAGGCGCCAGGAGCCCATCGGCTCCGGGAAACATCCTGCGAGGAAGACACCCATGGACCTCATGCGAGCCGCACGCCTGCACATCCCCTCCCACACGCTGACGATCGAGGAGGTTCCGAAGCCGGCCCCCGGGCCCGGTCAGGTCCTCATCGCGGTCGCGGCCGCCGGTGTGTGCATGTCGGACGTCCACCTCATCGACGGCACCCTCGGCCGTCCGCCCCACCTCCAGGGAGACACCGTCACCATCGGGCACGAGATCGCCGGCACCATCGTCGAACTGGGCCCCGACGTCATCCAGTTCCAGGAGGGCCAGCGCGTGGTCCTGCAGGCGGGCGATGTCAAGAACGGCCAACTGCACACACGGGGCGTCGACTTCGACGGCGGATGGGCCGAGTACGCCCTGGCCGCTGTGGAGTCCGTGTTTCCCCTGCCCGATTCGCTTCCCTTCGAACAGGCGGCGATCGTCCCCGACGCGGTCTCGACACCGTGGGACGCCATCGTCCGCACCGCCGCCATCAAGCCGGGAGAGGCCGTCGGAGTCTGGGGAGTGGGCGGCCTGGGCGCCCACGCCGTCCAACTGCTCCGGGCCGTGGGCGCCTTCCCGATCATCGCGGTCGACCCGACGCCGGGAGCGCGGCGACGCGCCCTGGACCTGGGCGCCGATCTCGCGCTGGACTCGGCTGACCCGGCCTTCCGTGAGCAGGTCCTGGCGGTCACGAAGGGCCGTGCCCTGAACGCCGCCTTCGACTTCGCCGGCGTCAGCGCCGTCCACGAGCAGGCGCTCACGGTCCTCGCGCCCGAGGGCCGGCTGATCCTGGTCGGGCTTTCGGGCAGGCCTCTGGTCGTGCACGACAGCACCATGTTCAGCTACCTCAAGCATGAGATCCGTGGCCACTTCGGCACCGAACTGGACGCCGTGCCGAAGCTGGTGGACCTCGCCGCCGGTGGACGGCTGGACTTCTCCCGGTCCATCACCGACGTACTGCCACTGGAGAAGGCCGGCGTGGCTGTCGAGCGCCTCCAGACCAAGGAGGGCGACCCGCTCCGTCTGATTCTCAAGCCCTGACACGGGTGCGGGGGACAGGTGCGCGAGGTGGCCTGTCCCCTTCCCAGGGCGGTCCGGCCGGCTGGTACAGCACAGATGTGACCAGTCGGCCAAGCGCGGGCTCCTGCGAACCTCTCCAATTCCTGTGTCACCATGGGCCTGACATGTGGCCCCGGGCGGAGATGCGCTGGGGACGATGCGCACGGCGGAAAGGCGAGTAAGACCGTGGAGGTTGCGGCAGGGAACCTTCCTGCTACGCTCACGCCCCTGGTGGGCCGACGACGGACCGTCACGGAGATTCGCCGCCTGATCGCCTCCTCCAGGCTTGTGACCCTGGTCGGCACCGGCGGCATCGGCAAGTCGAGACTGGCACGGGCGGCCGCCGCCGTGACCCAGTCCAAGGGGACTCTCACCGGTGGCGTGTGGTTGGTCGACCTCGCCTCGGTGACGGACCCGGAGGCCGTTCCCGGCGTCACCGCCGCGGCTCTGGGCGTTCACCATGTGGGTGGCAAGGCCACAGTGCCTCTGATCGCTGCCCACCTGGCCGATCGCGAGGCGCTGATCGTGCTGGACAACTGCGAACACGTCGTGGGCACCTGTGTGGCTCTCGTCGACGGTCTGCTGTCCGCGGCACCTCGGTTGCGGATCGTCATCACCAGTCGGCGGACCCTGCGCATGGTCGGCGAGCAGGTGTTCCACGTCCCCGTTCTGCTCCCGGACGAGGCAACCGACCTGCTGGTGGCGCGTGCCGTGTCGGTACGGCCCGATTTCCGTGTCTGGCAAGGAAACCGCGACGCCGTCGACCGACTCTGTGCCGCTTTGGACCGGCTGCCTCTGGCGATCGAACTGGCGGCCGCCCGGCTGCAGACGCTGACGGTCGAGCAGTTGGCGGAGCGTCTGAAGGACCGCTTCGACCTGCTGATACGGGGTAACGGAGCCGCTCGCCCTCCGCACCGGACGCTCCGCGCGCTCATCGACTGGAGCTATGAGCTGTGCAGTCCCGCCGAACGCGTTCTGTGGAACAGGATGTCCGTCTTCGCCGGAGACTTCAGCCTGGACGCGGCCGAGGCCGTCTGCGCGGGAGGCTCTCTCGCAAGGCCTCACGTGCTGAATCTCCTCGACTCCCTGGTCGCCCAGTCGGTCGTGGCCACCACGGAACGGGACGGCGAACTCCGCTACTCGCTGTTGCAGACCGTGCAGGCATACGGACGCCGGCGGCTCGTGGAGTCGGGAGAGGAAATGCTTCCGCTGCGGCAGCACCGCGCGTACTTCCTCGCTCTCGCGCGTCGTACCGCCGAAGGCTGGTTCGGGCCGGGCCAGGCAGAGGCCCTGCGTCGTCTGCGGACCGAGCACGAGAACTTCCTGGCCGCTCTGACCTGGGACATACCGTCACCGCCCCAGCAGTCGGGCCGGATCGGGCCCTCCGTGTCGGACCCGGACCCTCCTGACGGCCAGGCAGCGCTCGCCCTGGCCATGGAGCTGCGCTATCACTGGTGCGCCGGAGGAGCCCTGGCGGACGGCCGACGCTGGCTCGACCGACTCCTCGCGGCTCACCCGGAGCCCACCCTGATCCGTGCGAAGGCGGTGTGGTCGGTGGCCTGGGTGACTCTGCTCCAAGGCGATCTGGCACAGGCCGACCGACGGCTGGACGAGGCGGAAGCGCTGGGCCGACGTCTGGACGATCCGCTGACGCAGGTTCAGGTCATGGGTCTGCGAGGACTCGCGGCAATCATGGGCGGCCGACTCGAAGACGCTGTCGAGCTGCTCCAAGGGGCCGTGGACGGCCTGCGCGCTCTCGCCGAGCGCCCTGCCGCTCTGTTCTGGCTGTTCCAACTGGCCATAGCCAAGTCCCGGCTCAGGGACCCCGGAGCCGCGGAGGTGGGTGGGCACGCGGTGGCGGAGGCCGAGTCGTTGGGCGAACGGCACAGCCGGTCGTATGCCCTCTGGGCACTCGCCTTCGACGCGTTCGCCCGTGAGGATTTCGAGCAGGCTGCCGCGCTGATCCACTCCGGCCTGCAGATTCAGCGAACTTTCAACGATCCCTTCGGAAGCGCCATGCACGTCAACCTGCTCGCATGGATCGCCACCGCCGGAGGCGACCACCAGAAGGCGGCGCGGCTGCAGGGATCGACGCGAGTCATGTGGCGGAGGATGGGAACGACGATCTTCGACTTCGGCCCACAGCTGTCCGACTTCCAGACCCGCTCCGAGACCGCGAACGTCGAAGCCCTCGGACGCGCGGCCTTCGAGGAATGTGTCGCGGCGGGGAGCCGCTACGACACAGCCCGGCGCTGCGCCGAGCTGGGCCTGGAACTGCATGCCGGCATCGTGCCCGGTTCGGTGGCTGTGTCCAGCCCCTTGACGCCCAGGGAGGAGCAGGTCGCCGCATGGGTGGCCGAGGGGATGGGCAACCGGCAGATCGCGTCGATACTCCAGCTCTCGCCACGCACGGTGGAGGGGCATGTGAAGAACATCCTGGGCAAGCTGGGTTTTCATTCCCGTGCGAGGATCGCGGCCTGGTGGGCGGCCGGCCGGGAGTCCCCGGAGAACGCCCTTCAGCGAGGACTGCGCGAGGCGGGTGCCCCCGCCCGCTACCAGGCGACGGGAAGGCGCTCGACGCCGTGAACCGCGCGCCCCTTGAAGGCGTGGTCCTCGGGGTTCTCCAGCAAGCGCAGACCCGGCAGCCTGCGGAAGAGGGTGGGCAGGGCGATCTGTAGTTCGGCGCGGGCCAGGGACTGCCCGACGCAGTGGTGCAGCCCGTGTCCGAAGGCAAGATGGCGGCCGGCGTCCCGGGTGACGTCGAAGCGGTCCGGGTCGGGGAACACGGCCGGGTTCCGGTTGGCCGCCTGAAGAGCCACGATCACACCCTCCCCGGCCCGCACGGTCGTGCCCGCGATCTCCACGTCCTCGGTGGCGATGCGGCGAAGACCGATGTGGACCACCGTGAGATGACGCAGCAGTTCCTCCACCGCGTCCGCGACCGCTTCCGGCTCCCCGCCCAGCACGGCGAGCTGCGCGGGATGAGCGAGCAGGGTGACCACGCCCAGGGACAGCATGCTCGCCGTTGTCTCGTGGCCGGCTATGAGGAGTTGCACAGCCAGGCCCGCTGCTTCCTGCACGCTCAGTTCGCCCGCTTCGACGCGTTCCGTGGCGAGCCTGCTGAGGAGATCGTCCGCTGGTTCCGCGGACTTGGCGGCGAGGAGATCCAGGAGATAGGAGAACAGCGCCGCCCATCCCGCCCGCATGCGCTCCGGCCCCTGGTCGACGGTGGCGAAGGCCGCGGCCTGCCGGTGGATGAACTCCCGGTCGGCGTACGGCACTCCGAGCAGCTCACAGATGACCTGCAAGGGCAGGGGCAGGGTGAAGGTTTCCACGAGGTCGGCGGTGGCCGGTGTCCGGCACAGCAGATCGTCGACCAGACGGTCGGTGAGCTTCTGGATCGCCGGCCGCAGGTTGTCGATGCGGCGGAACGAGAACTCGGGGATGAGTGTCCGGCGCAGTCTCGTGTGGTCGGGCGGGTCCATGGCGAAAAGCTGGCCCGGAGACAGCGGCGGAGGGGTCGGCTGGAGTCCCGGGAAGCCCTCACGGAAGTTCTCACTGCTGAATCGCGGATCCGCCAGGACGAAGCGGGCGTCCTCGTTGCGGGTGACGAGCCACGGTGTGATGCCGGGCCACAGCGTGATCCGCCGGATCGATGCCTTCTCCCGCATTTCGGCGTATTCGGCGGGGGGATCTAGCAGTGTGCCGCGGTGCAGGGGCAGAGGCGGCGGAACAGTGTCGGGCATGGTCATTCTCCGGTGGAGGGCGGCGAGTCGTACGACAGATCATCGAACTGAACCGGGGCGATGCCGTCATGGACGGGCTGCGAGCGGATGAGGACCGACCGCCGTCCAGTGGTCCGTGCGGGCCTCGGTCCGCAGTCTCGTTGCCGGTACCGCACGGTCATGGAGAGGGCCGGTCGGACTGTGTCCCGGCATGCGGTGGCCGTGGACGTGCTGGGCGAAGTCCGGTGCGTCGGCGTCGTCCAGCCAGTAGTAGTAGGTGAACCAGGCGTCGGGTTCGGCGAGCGCGACGAGATCACCGGACGTCCCTCGGTCCATGCCGTATACGGCCGTATCCTCGCTGTCGAGGATTTCGGCGACTCCGTCGAGAGCGGCGATCGTCCCGGCCACCCCGGCACGGTCCGCGGGGTCGCGGACGTATATGTGGGCGACCCTGTGGTCGGCGAAGGCGAAGGCCCGGGACGTCCACGGGTTCAGGTACTCCATCCGGCCCTGGACGTAGACCTCCAACAAACCCGCGTGCCGCAGAGCTCGGTTGATGTCGATGGGTCGGTGTGCGGGAGCGAGCCCGTACTCGCTCAGCACCACCACGCCCGCCGCGAGCAGGTGGTCGATGTACGGGCCGATGCCCTGGTCGAACTCGTGGCCGACAGGGGCCGCCTCCGGCGAGTGGCGTGGCAGGCCTGTGGCGAGGCCCACGCCGGACAGACCCACTGGACTTCGGTACATGGTGGTTCCTCGCTGACGTAACTCTCCACCGCGGCGAATGGAGTTTCCTTCGAAGAGCGCCGTCTCGTCGGGTGAGAGGGAGCCGATGTCGAGTCGCCCGCTCTGTCCGTAGAACTCGGCGGGGTTGCGCCACGTGGTCCACGTCGTCCTCGGTGAAGCCGTCGGCGAGCATGGCCTCCGCGGCCCTGCGCGTTGTGAGCGGATCGCTGCGCCCCCGGTCGGCGGCCGAGTTGACCTCGGGTAGATGGAGAAGCCCATCTAACTGCCGCTGTCCTTGACGAGGTCGACGGTCAGCTCGTTGAGGTGGTCGACGAGGACCCGCTCGGCGGGGATGGCGGACTCGCGGACCACGTCGAGCGTGCGCCGGGTGCCCGCCGCCTTGTCGCGGTGTGGGAACCGACGGTGGTGCGTGGCTGGCCCAGCCAGAAGGCCGGTTCCACGACCGCGCGCACGCCGCCGTGTACATGGCCTCGTAGTCGTTCGTGGTGGCGAGGTCATGTGGATATGAGGGTCGAAGATACGCATCAGACGGTTCCTTCATTGGTCGATGCCTGGAGCACGTCCCGTACGAGCGGCTGTATGCCGGCGGGCACCGGGCGACCCGCGGCGATCCTCTCCTGGGCGAAAACGTTGAGCATGCGGAGGAGTTCGTCGTCAACACGGTCCGGGTACCCAGGGGCACCGGTCAGCGGAATCTCACAGAAGAGGCACTTGAGCACGGCCTGCCGGAAGGCGTGGGGATCCAAGTGGATGGCGTAGGGCCCGAGTGCCGCCTCGACCAGGGTGGTGTCGTTGCTGCGCAGCGCTTCCTGGACCAGGGCCAGTCCGAGGGCGCCGAAGGAGGGGTCCGCGTCCTCAAGGTACGGCAGGGCCTTGAGGACTGCGCGCTGCTCGGCGGCGTCGCCCAGCCGGAACAGCCGGGTCACCGCGGAGGCGAGGTCCTGCCCCCGCTGGGGCAGGCTGAGCAGCAGGGCCGCGCGCACGTCGTCGGCGGCGGTCCGGCCGCACCGGCGGCCGACAGCGGGGAAGACGCTCTCGATGAACTGAGGTTCCGTCCCGATCCTCGTGCAGGTGTCGGCGACCCAGGCACGGGGTTCGGGGTCCAGCGGGAGCAGGAGGGGAGTGCGCGGATCCGACATGATGCCTCCAGGAGTGCTGTCGGCTCAGGTGCCGTTGGTCAGTGAAGACCGCAGGAAATCCAGGCAGCGACGGGCGACATCGGGGGCGGCCGCGGAACCCTCCTGGATCTCCACCGAGACCAGACCCTGATGCCCCATGGCGGCCAGTTCGGCCAGGAGAGGCGGGAAGTCGATCTCGCCCAGCCCGAATTCGAGGTGGCGGTGGACGCCACGCACCATGTCCTCGATCCGCACGTTGACCAAGTGCGGTTCGGCGAGCCGAAGACAGTCCAGGACCGGAGCGTCCTCCACACAGTGCGCGTGACCGACGTCGAAGGTGATGGCGAAGCGTTCGTGTCCGCCCAGCAGGTCACGGAGCCGGAGACAGCGGGTGACGGTGTCGACGAACGTGTCCGGTTCGGGCTCGAAGCCCAGGGTGATCCCGCGTGGTGCGGCGTGTTCCAGGACGGTCTCGCAGCCGGCCGCCAGTCGTCTCCAGGCAATCTCCTCGTCCAGCCCCGCCGGGGCCGGGCCACTGGCGAGTTGGACCGTCGGCGAGCCCAGCTCCTGGGCGATCCAGGACGCTCTGCGCAGCAGGTCGATACGGACCTCGCGATCCTCCCGCGCCTCCGACATGAGGTTGGGATGGTGGGGGCGCCAGGGATCGAGGAGGTAGGGGGCCCCGGTCTCGATCGTCACGGTCATTCCCGCCGCGTTGAGCAACCTGGCTATGTGGGACACCCGTCGGGGAAGAGCGTCCGAGTAGGGGTCGAGGTGGCCCTGGTCCAGGGTGAGGGCCAGGCCGTCGTAGCCGAGGTCGGCCAGGACCCAGACCACGTCTTCGAGACGGTGATCGGTGAACCCGTTGGTGCCGTAGCCGAAGCGGAGAGGTGCGGCCGAGGGACGGGGGCCGGAGTCCTGCCCATCACCCCCATGGCCCGGGGCCTCTACGATGCCGGTCACCGGAGCGGCGTCCGTCGTGCGGTCAGGGGTGCTTTCGACTGGGGGGCACGAGACTGTCGAGATGCTGTGCGGTTCGCCGCACTGGAGTTCATGTTCGTTGCTCCTGTCCTGTCGCCGGCCCGGGCCGCGTGCGAGGGGGCGAGACATGGGTGTGTGTTCATCGAGGCCGGATCACTGAACGGACGGAGCCTCATCCCGCTCTGCGGCCGGGATGCTCTCGCTCGCCGAAACCGTCATCTTCAGAATGGGCAGCGAGGCCACGAAGGTGCCCATTCCGAGGAGAACGCCGAGCACGGTGATTCCCAGGGTGTCGAGGAACGTCCCCACCAGGAGAGGCCCGAAGCCGACTCCCAGCGCGCTGGCTCCGCTGAGGGAGGCCACCAGTCGTCCGGTGGAGTCGAGAACGGCGGCGGCCCCGAGTGTCTGTATGAGCACGGCGAGTTGGGTGGCCTGCCAGACGACGGACATGACGATGAACAGCGGGGACGAGTGGGTGGTGACGAGGAGCGCCATGCTCACGGCCTGGACCACGACGAACCCGGCCAACGACCGCATCCGCCCGAGACGTTGAGCGACGTACGGGCCCACCACGGCGCCGACGAGTGCCGCCACGCTGGAGACGGCGAGGACGATCGAGAGGTCCGAGGAGGACATACCGGTGTGTTCGTGCCCGAGGACGGAGGCGTACGACCATGCTCCCAGGGTCACTGCCCACAGCAGCGCCATCCCCGTCAGCAGCACGGCGGAAGGCCGGGGGGCCGTCCCGGTCTTCTTCTCCTGGACCACCTCGGTGACCTGGGGCGGTGAGGCGTCGGGCAGTCGTCCCACCAATGGCCAACCGATCAGGCAGGCCACCCCCATCACCAGGCAGCCGAACCCCTCGGTGAGGTTCTGGTTGGCGGCGGGGACGGCCACGAGCAGCAAGGCCGTGGCGCAGACCGTTCCCACGACGGTGAGGGTGGATGCCCTGTCCGGGTTGTCGGTCGAGGCGAGGGCGGCCGTCGCCATGGCGTAGACCATGCCCAGTCCGACACCGATGACCAGGTTGGCCACGATGAGGCTCACCGGGTCGGAGACGAAGGTGGCTCCCACGAAACCGACCACCGCCACCAGGAGGCCGAGGCGCGCCGATTTCACCCGCCCCGGCCGGGTGGCCCGCTCGGCCATGGCCAGGGTCACCACCGCGGTCGCCAGAAGCTGCGAGGCGGCGACGAGACCGGACTCGGAATCGGACATCCTGAAGCGTGACGCGATGTCCTCCACGAACACCGGCATCACATTGGCTCCGGCATAGCCCAGCGACACCCCCGTCACCAGGGCTACGAGTACGCCGAACGTCAGGGACGAACTGCGGTGCTTCGTCACCTGCCCCTCCGATCGGAGTTCTCTCGCGGTGACTGGGCTCGTTCTTGGAAGCGCACACTCGTCCTGACGACCATGGGGACCTCGTAGGCAGATGGGAGGGATGGACCCGGGTGGGTCATGGCCCCGGCCATGACCCACCCGGTCGGAGGCTGACGGTGGCGTCAGCCCGCCCAGACGTCCTCGTTGTAGTGGCCGGACTCCACCAGGGCCTCCAGCCAGGTGGTGGCCTTCTCGTAGGAGGAGCCCGTCTTGTCGCAGTAGATGGTCTTGAAGGCCTCGCGGACCGCGGGGGCCATGCGGCGTCCGTCACCGCAGATGTAGACGCGGCCCCCCGCTTCGATGGCGTCCCAGACCTCCTGGGTGTCGTTCAGGATGCGGTCCTGGACGAAGCGCCGGCCGTTCTCGGGCGCGTGCATGAACGCGGGGCGGAGCTGGACGGCCCCGGCGCGTTCGGCGGCTTCCAGTTCGTCGCGGTGCAGGTAGTCGACCTCGGGGTGGTCGCAGCCGAAGTAGACCAGCGCCGTGCCGGTGGTGATCTTCCGGTGGACCCGGTCGAGGACGGCACCGCGGAAGGGTGCGAGTCCGGTTCCTGCGCTGACGAGGATGACAGGGGCGGTGCTGTCCTCGGGGAGGCGGAAGTCCTCCCGGCAGGGCAGCACTCGGGCCTGGATGGTGTCCCCGGCGGTGATGGTCTGCAGATAGTGGGAGGCGATGCCGGTGAAGGTGCCCTCGCCGCCGCGATGGGGCTGCGCCAGCAGGGAGACCATGAGGTCGACCTCACCGGGGGACGCCTCGGCGGAGGAGGAGATGGAGTAGTGGCGGGAGCGCAGCACCGGAAGGAGTTCCAGGAAGCGCTCGAAGGGCACCTCACACGCCGCATAGCGCTCGACGAGGTCCAGCACGCTGCGGCCGACGGCCGTGACCTGCTCGTGGAACGTGTCCGCGTCGGCGGTGGCGAGTTCGGTCAGCGGCTTCTTCTCGGGCGGGCAGGTGGTGTGCTCGGCCAGGACGGCGACCTGCTCCTGTGTGGCGGGGTCCTGCAGTTCGACGAAGTCGGTGAGCAGGCGGCGCAGGGTCAGGGGACGGTCGACCGGGAGGGCGTTGCGGCTGCGACGACGGGCACGGAGCCGTACGGTGCGGTCGAGGTCGAGGCCGAAACGGTCGGTGACACGCTGCACGAGGGCGTCGGGGTTCTGGGGCAGGACGGCGAAGTGGTCGCCGGTCCGGTAGGTCACCCCGTCGGGAAGACGGAGCTTCAGGAAGCGCTTGGAGCGGCCCAGCGGGTCGTCCATGTCGACGAGTTCGTACGCGTCCAGCACCTCCATGGGCTGTACGCCGTGGCGGGCGGCCAGCTCACCGGTGACGGAGTCGGTCGCCTCCTGGAGCTCGTACAGCCCCTGGTCGCTGTCGGTCGCCTCGGCCGGCCGCTGTGTCGTGTCGGACGCCTCGGCGCTGCCGTACTCCGCGAGCAGCGTCGTCCACAGCCGGCTGGTGAAGCGGTCGACGGCGCCACCGAAGTCCCCGGAGGCGTCCGCTGCGGCCCGCTCCACCAGGCGGGTGGCGCCGGCGGCGGCCAGGCGCTCGTCGATCAGGGTGGGGATGCGCTGGTAGGTGGCCGCCCAGTTGCGGTCACCGACACCGAGCACCGCGTAGGACAGACCGTCGAGGGACCCCGGCTCAAGCTCCTCCAACCAGGAGACGAACCGGTCGGCGTCGTCGGTGGGCCGGCCGTTGTAGGAAGCGGCCACGATCACCACCGGGCCCTCCTCGTCGGCCAGCCGGCCCGCCGCGTCGTTCAGCGGGGCTGCGGAGGCGCTGAAGCCGTACTCGTCGGCCTCTCCGGCGAGATCCTGCGCGATTCCCACGCACGTACCCAGGTTCGAACCGTGCAGGACCCGCAGTCCGGTGCCCGCCGCGCGCGTTCCGCTCGTCTGTGGCTCACCGCGCTCCGCGTGAGCCTCGGCCACGGTCACCGGGGTGCGGCGCTCGTCGGTCTGGCGCCGCACCAGCTTGAGGGTGAAGTCCTCCGGCTTGATCGTCAGACCCTGGGTGACCTTCAGCTCGTAGGCGGTGTGGTCGATGAACCGGTAGCGGTGCACCAGCATGGCCAGGACCAGCGTCGCCTCGTGGAGCGCGAACTGGCGGCCGATGCAGGCCCGGTCGCCGGTGCCGAACGGCTTGAACGCCTGCGCCGGCCGTGCGGCCTCCCGCTCGGGCGTGAAGCGCTCGGGGTCGAAGAGTTCGACGTTGTCACCCCAGGCCGGCTCACGGTGCAGGGCGGGAATGGTGACCATCAGCGTCTCGCCCTTGCGGACGGCGTACTTGCCGCCGATGACGGTGTCCTCCAGTGCCTCCCGCGCGAATCCGGGGGCCGTCGGCCACAGCCTCAGCGTCTCGTTGAGGATCTGGCGGATGTACTGGAGCTTTCCTATGTCGGCGTACTGGGGGTCCAGTTCGTCGGTGTCGCCCCATAGCGCGTCCACCTCCGCCTGGGCCCGCGCCAGAATCTCCGGATGCTTCGTCAGGTAGTACAGGGCGAAGGACAGCAGCCCGCTCGTCGTCTCGTGCCCGGCGACCAGGAAGGTGATCACCTGGTAGCGGATGTTGAGGTCGTCGAGCGGCTCCCCCGTCTCCTCGTCACGGACGTGCAGCATCCGCCCGAGCAGATCGGCCGTGCTCGTGTCGCCGGACGCCTTGCGTCGCGCGATGACGTCGTCGACCAGCTCGTTCATGAGGGCGACGTCCTCCTCGAACTGCTCCTTCTGCTTCCAGCGGAAGATCTCGGTGCCCGGGATGGACTCGTTCTTGATCTGGACGTACATCATGGCCCGGGCCA
The DNA here is from genome assembly GCF_009377185.1 of Streptomyces spongiae. GTDB lineage: Bacteria > Actinomycetota > Actinomycetes > Streptomycetales > Streptomycetaceae > Streptomyces > Streptomyces spongiae. The sequence goes on along the minus strand of NZ_VJZC01000005.1, from coordinate 634 downwards.
GCGCCACGACGAAGGGGTGCAGTTCATCACCGCGCAACGACTCGAAGTCGTACTCGAAACCGCACAGCCCGATCGTGTCGAACGTCAGCCGCGTCATGTCGGCGGCGACATCGACGGAGCCGTCACCCGCCACCCCGTCCCACCTGGCGATCAGGTCCCGGGCGACCTTGAGCATCGTCCCGTGGTAGTCACGCATCGCCCCCAGCGAGAAGGCCGGCATCAGGACGTCGTGCGCCTTGCGCCAGTTCGGCTCGTCGTTGTGGGCCGTGAAGAGCCCGTCGCGGCCCATCGCACGAAGACTCAGCAGGTCCGGATGGAGGTTCTTGCGGAACCGTGACTGGTCGCTGATCTCGTCCACCAGGTCCATCCCGTGGACGAAGGTCATCTCGGTGCCGAAGGCCTTGAGTTTGAACAGCGGGCCGAGCTCCTTCGCCTCCTTCATCAGATACAGAAGGCCGTCGAATCCACTGGGCACATCCAGGGCGTGTCCGATCAGCGGAAGGGCGGGGCGCTCGGGGATGGGCACGAGGTCGGACACGGACTGGTTCGTCATGGATGTCTTCCGTTCTGTTCTGTTGCGGGGCGGCGGCAACGTCGTCAGCGAGTGCTGGAGTGGCAGGCTCCGGCGGTGGGC
>NZ_VJZC01000060.1 GCF_009377185.1 Streptomyces spongiae | reverse complement strand
GGAGTAGGGGCTGTCTGGGGTCGTGATCAACGCGGTCTGTCGTGGACCCGAGGGTCACGCCGAGCCGTTCCTGCCGGCCGTCATCTGCACCGCGGTGTCCTCCCTCAGCGAGGAGGAGGACGGCGACGGCGACGGCGGACGTTTCCGCCACCGCGTTGCCGCGACACCGGCCAGTACGACGGCCGCCCCCGCGATGACGCGCGCCCCGAGTTCCTCGTCGAGGACGATCGCCCCCAGCGCCACCGAGACGACCGGCAGGAGATACCCGACCGTGGCCGCGCTGGTCGCTCCCTCGTCAGCGATGAGCCGGTAGCTGAGGTAGAAGGTGAACCCGGTGCTGAAGATCCCGAGGACGGCGACGGCGAGTACGGCCCGCAGACTGACGTCCAGATGCGTCGTGCTGCCGGCCAACGCGGCCGGAGCGGAGAGTGCCGTGGCGGCGACGAGCTGGGCCGCCGAGAGAGCCAGGGGGTCCGTTCCCCGGCCGGTCAGCCGGCTCCCCATGTAGGCGAAGCCGACGGCGTAGCTCGCCGACGCCCCGAGCAGGGCGAGTGAGCCCCCGCTCAGGAGTCCGGTCGTCTCCCAGGGGGCGAGGATGACCAGCGTTCCGGCGAATCCGAGCAGCAGTCCGACCAGGCGGACCGGATGCGTTCCGCGCTCCGTACCGATGGCGAAGCCGATCAGCGCGGACCACAGCGGCGTCGTCGCGTGCAGCACGCCGGCCAGGCCGGAGTCGACGGTCCGCTCGCCGATGCCGAAGAGCAGGAACGGCAGCGCGTTGCAGAAGAGGGCGGCCACGCCGAGGTGCGCCCACGTTCCGCGGTCCCGTGGAAGCCGTCGGCGTGCGGCGCGCGCCAGGACGAGCAGGACGGCGGCGCCCAGGGCGGAACGGACGAAGGCGATCTGGAAAGGCGTCAGCCCGCTGTCGAGAGCCAGCTTGATCCACAGAAACGCCGATCCCCACAGCAGTGCGAGTCCGGCCATACGTATGAGCGAGCCACTTCGGCCGTCGGCCACTGTCCGCCTCCTTGTGCGATCCGTCGACGTGCGATCCGCCGACTTCGCATGCTGCCGGGCCAGGTCACAACAGGACAAGCGAAAAGTTCTGCACAACCATTAAGCTCTACTACATGATTGATGTGCGACGTATGCAGGTCCTCCGTGCGGTCGTCACCAGCGGATCGATCACCGCGGCGGCCGACAATCTGGGGTACACGCCCTCCGCGGTCAGCCAACAGGTCGCCGTGCTGGAGAAGCAGGCCGGGATCCCGCTGCTCGAACGGGTCGGCCGCGGTGTCCGGCCCACCGAGGCCGGCGAGCTGCTGAGCGACCACGCGGCCGTCATCAGCAGGCAGGTGACCGAGGCGGAGACGGCACTGGCCGACCTGCGGGCCCGTGTCACGGGCCTGCTGTCGATCCGCTACTTCGCCACCGCCGGTGCCACCCTCGTGGCGCCCGCCCTCGCCCGGCTCCGGGAGGAGCATCCCGGCCTCCGGGTCGACCTCAGGATGACGGACCCCCAGGACCCGCTGAGCGAGGTGGCGGAGGGCCGGGCCGACCTCGCCGTGGTGGTACGGCCGCGCGGCCGTACCCACGAAGGCGTTCACCTCGTCCACCTGCTCGACGACCCCTACCGCGCTGTCCTCCCCGCAGGCCACCCGCTCGCCGAGCAACGGGTGCTGGACCTGGCCGACCTCGCCGACGAGCCCTGGGTTCGCGGCGACGGTCCCGGCCCCTGCCTGGACCCGGTGATCAATGCCTGCGCGGCGGCCGGTTTCACCCCGAACTTCGTGGTGGAGAGCGAGGACCACACGACGACACAGGGGTTCGTCGCCGCCGGACTCGGGATCGGCCTCATCCCGGCCTTGGGGTTGACGCACCGTCACCCCGACGTCGTCGTACGCAAGGTGCGGGGGCCGGAACCCGTCAGGGTCATTCAGGCGGCGGTGCGGGAAGCGTCGTCCGGCCGCCCCGCCCTCCGGGACCTGCTCACGGCACTCCGGGAGGCGGCCCTGCGGTGACTCGACCGGACCGGAGCTGATGCCTCAGATGGTTCGCGCCACGTCGCCGAAGAGTCCGCGCAGTACGCGAATCACCGCCGCCACCGCTGTGAACGGCGTCGCCAACATCGTGACCAGCAGAGCGCACAACGTGCCATACGTGGTGGTGAGGAACCAGCCGCTCACCAGATCTGCCTCGGCACCGTCGGCCACCCCCAGGACCCAGAAGAAGGTCCGCGGCACCATGAACGACCAGAGCAGCCAGAAGAGGCCGGTGGCCGCGGCCCAGGTTCGGATCCCGTCCAGAGAGCAGCGCTCGAGCCGTGCACGGTAGTACTGCAGTCCTGCCAGCCCGACGATGAGGAGCACCGTCAGCGGTACCCTCCACCCGTCCTCCTCCATCGCCCAGTGGGTCAGTCCCTGCCACCAGTCAGAGTTCTCATCCGTCGTCGGGTGCTCGCGGGCATGAGCCTTGAAGGCGGGACCCACCACCAGCAGGGCGAACATCGGTATCAAGCCCACGAGGCTCAGCAGTGGGTGGCCCAGCGCCCAGCCGCGCACCCAGGGTGTGATCAGGGCCTGCCTCGCCGGGCCACTGGCCGGCGCCGCGCGCGTCGACACCGTCGCTTTCTCCGCCTGGGGCTTGGAGGACGGAGGCCGCAAGGGCAGCGGCGGGCTTGACCGCGTCGGGACAGTGAAATCGGCCCGACGGAACCCGGTCGGCGGGACGAAGCCGGTCAGTGGGGCGATGGCGGTCGGCGGGACGAAGCCGGTCGGTGGGACGAAGCCGGTCGGTGGGGCGATGGCGGTCGGTGGGTGGGCGGTGGCTGGTGGGGAGTTGGGCGCCGGTGGGGCCGCTGCGGCCGTCGGCAGGTCGGCGATCGGGGAGACGGCGGTGCTCGGGGGAACGGCCTCGACGAGGGGAGCAGCCGCGGCGCGCGGTGTTACCTGGCCTGGGCCGTGTCCCGGCCACGTGTCCCGATCGGTGACCCCCAGTTCGCGGAGTCGCTCGCTCCTTCGGGCCATTTCCGATGAGAAGGAGGCGGGCGGCCACGGTGCGGCGTCGCTGCCGTGCTCCTCCGCCCAGGAACGCAGCTCCTCGGGCGAGGGGCGCTCCTCGGGGTCCTTGGCCAGGCACCTGCGCACCATCGCCCTGAGGTCGTCCGGCACATCGTTCAGGTCTGGCTCCTGATGCACGATCCGGTAGTCCACCCCCTCTGCGGACCCGAACGGATTGCGCCCGGTGGCTGCGAAGGCCAGGACCACGCCGAGCGAGAAGATGTCGCTGGCGCCGCGTACCTCAAGCCCCTGCGTCTGCTCCGGTGACATGTAGCCGGGCGAACCGATGGTGGAACCTGTTCTTGTGAGGGCCGTGTGGTCGTCGGCGCGGACGATCCCGAAGTCGATCAGCAGCGGTCCGGCGGGCGACAGCAGCACGTTCGCCGGCTTGAGATCGCGGTGAACCAGCCCGCACGCGTGCACCGTGCCCAGTGCCTCGGCAAGCCCCGACAACAGCCGCCACAACGTGGGTGCGGGCAGCGGGTCGTGCCCGCGCACAGCCTCGTCGAGGGAGGGTCCCGGGATGTAGGCGGAGGCCAGCCAGGGCACGGGCGCTTTCGAGTCGCCGTCCAGCACCGGCACCATGCCCGGCCCGGAGACCGCAAGCGACACACTGATCTCGCGCTCGAACCGTGTCCGGAGGCCCGGCGCGTCGGCCATCTCCGCCTGCACCGTTTTGACCGCGACCATCTCACCGGCCGGCGACTGCCCGAGATACACACGGCCCATGCCGCCCTCGCCCAGGCGGAGTAACAGCCGGTACTCGCCCACCTGCCGAGGATCGTCGTCGGCCAACGCCCGCACTCTCAACACCCCCCGGCACAAAGCGCACTTGGACGATGCCCGCATCGTGACACCGCCGCGTCACATGCGCCACCGCTCATGCGCTCCGACCGGGCTCCGGACCCCCGCTCCGCCTGATCGGGCAGCGACGAGCCGTTCAGGAGGCACTGCCCGTACGCGCCAAGCACCCCACGATCAGCCGTCGCGGGGAACGGGGCAGCTGACTGGCGCTGGGAGTCGCTATCAGACGGCCGAGGCATCCAGTGCCTCGCGACCACGGCGAGTGCGCCGGAAGAGGATCCTGTTGAACTCCTCGGGCGCCCTGTGTCCGTCGACGTACCGCAGGGCGATCATTGCCGCGAGGACCGCGCCCACGAGGTCGTTGGTCACCCCCTCCCAGTCGTGCGCGTCGTCGCACGTCGTCAGGCCCTTGAGGCCGTGAAGCGCGTGCATGGCCTCTATCGGGGCGCGTCACTGGGCGGCTCAAGGAAGTCACCGGTCTCTTCCGCATGGGTGGACGCCGCCAGCGCCGAGGAAGCCGCCGACCGTCTGACCGAGTACGTCGAGCGGGCGGAGGTGACGAGGACGCTGTCACACGAGAGGCCGTAACCCTGAGCGTCGAGCGGTTGGCGGGGCGGAGTGCGCTCCGTTGACTCAGGCGGAGAAGTCCCCGAGGTTGACGGCCGTGATGAACGATGACCAGCCAGTGCTCGTGAAGAGCAGCGCAGGTCCCTGCGGGATCTTGGAGTCACGCACGGGGACGCCGGACGGGTACCCGTCGAGGACTTCGACGCAGCTGCCGCCCTCCGGGCCGCTGTAGGACGACTTGCGCCAACCGTGCAGCGTGGAGCTGTCGGGTATGCGGTGTTCAGTCACGGCGTCCGAATTCCTTCACTGCCGCCTTCAGCATGGCGAGAGACTCCTTATCTCCTCGCCCATGAGCGGCGCGAGGAGGTACGGCGGCAGCGGGCCCGGCGGCGCGCCCTGTGGCTCGCCGTGCACGGTATCGACATCGGTCCGCGGGTCATCCACGGCGTGGAGGTGACCGCGTGACCGGCGGACAGAGTGAAACCGTGAGACTGCTTCCCTGGTCCGGCCAGGGAGGCAAGCCCTGTTACCTCGTCGGTGACGGGACCGGATACCTCTCCCGCGTGGCCGACAACATCGAGTGCGTGCAACTGGGTATGTCCGTCCAGCTCCTGGACCACGCCACCGACATGCTCGCCGACCACAAGGCCACTACCGCACAGCTCCGTTTCCTGGTGGCCCGCATGACCGAGGCGCTGCGCGACGTTCACCGCATCGCGGAGAGCAGGGGCGCCAGGCTTCCCGCACTCACCAGCGTTGATGTCGAGGACATCGACGGCCCACCGGGAGTCTGACCCCGCCTCCACGTGTGAGGGGTGTCCCGACGGAGGAGCCCACCCAGCAGCCAGCTGGGCACTACCTCCAAGCCCGGTCCTTCAGGGCCGGGTCAAGTCGATGACTTGCCAAAGCGGCGTATCCGCCGAGCAGAGTTTGACGACTCGGACAAACGACCTGGTGGAACCCCGGGCCTACCGTGGTCGGGAACGTACGAGTCGTCACGCGGAAGGGCCGGACCATGACTGCCACCCACGCCTTCTGGCTAGCCGGTCGCCAGGTGACCGGCGAGAACGAGTTCGATGTCACCTCGCCGTGGGACGGCCGACTCGTCGGCAGGGTCAGCGTGCCGACGGACGCCCAGGTGGAGGAGGCCGTGGCCGCCGCGTACGCCGTACGGGACGAGTTCGCGGCGACCCCCGCACACGTCCGCGCCGCCGCCCTCGACCACGTGAGCAAGCGGCTCGTCGAACGCACCGAGGAGATCGCGCAGCTCATCTCGGCCGAGAACGGGAAGCCGCTCAAGTGGGCCCGCGGCGAGGTCGGGCGGGCCGTCTCGGTGTTCCGGTTCGCGGCCGAGGAAGCGCGGCGGTTCAACGGGGGCGAGGCCCAGCGGCTGGACACCGACGCCGGCGGCCAGGGACGGCTCGCCCTCACGCGGCGGTTCCCGAAGGGCGTCGTGCTGGGCATCGCGCCCTTCAACTTCCCGCTCAACCTGTGCGCCCACAAGGTCGCCCCGGCCATCGCGGTCGGTACGCCGATCATCCTCAAGCCCGCGCCCGCCACCCCGCTGTCCGCGCTCGTCATCGGTGAGCTGCTCGCCGAGACCGAACTCCCCGCGGGCGCCTGGAGCGTGCTGCCCGTGGCCAATGAGCGGATGCCCTCGCTCGTGCAGGACGAGCGGCTTCCGGTCATCTCGTTCACCGGGTCCGAGAAGGTCGGCTACGCGATCATGGACTCGGTGCCGCGCAAGCACTGCACGCTGGAGCTGGGGGGCAACGGCGCGGCTGTCGTGCTCGCCGACTACGCGAGTGACGAGGACCTGGACTGGGCGGCCACCCGTATCGCCACCTTCTCCAACTACCAGGGCGGGCAGTCCTGCATCTCCGTGCAGCGGGTGATCGCGGACGCCGAGGTGTACGAGCGGCTGGTGCCGCGGATCGTCGCCGCCGTCGAGGCGCAGGTGACCGGGGACCCGTCCGACGGCGCGACCGACGTCGGGCCGCTGGTGAGTGAAGCCGCCGCCGAGCGGGTGGAGGCCTGGGTCGACGAGGCGGTCCAGGCGGGGGCCAAGCTGTTGACCGGGGGAAAGCGGGACGGGGCCTCGTACGCGCCCACCGTGCTCGCCGAGGTGCCGGAGGACGTCACCGTCTCCTGCGAGGAGGTCTTCGGGCCCGTTCTCACCGTGCGGCGGGTGGAGGGGGAGGCGGGCGCCTTCGCCGCCGTCAACGAGTCCAAGTACGGGCTTCAGGCCGGTGTGTTCACGCATGACCTGCAGACCGCGTTCCGGGCGCACCGGGCCCTGGAGGTGGGCGGTGTCGTGATCGGCGACGTGCCGTCCTACCGCGCCGACCAGATGCCGTACGGCGGGGTGAAGCAGTCCGGTGTCGGGCGTGAGGGCGTGAAGTTCGCGATGGAGGACTACACGTACGAGCGGGTCATGGTGCTGACGGGCATCCAGCTCTGACCGGCACCCAGCTTTGATCGGCCACGTCGTGCCTGCCATCGACGCGCTCTAGTTTGTGACAATCATTTTCATGTAGTGTTCGGGTGTGTCCCGGGATGAAGGGGTCCGGCACCGATGCCTTCCGGTGCCGGGCCCCTTCGTGCATCGGCCTGTTCCGGACCCTCAACCGGAGAAGCCGACACGCGCGAGCCGCAACGGGCCGCGCAGCCTGAGGTGGACGTCGTGCACGCCGGCGGCCACGATCCCGGCGCTCAGGGTGGTGTAGTCGTACGGGCCGGTGGTGGCGGAGAGGTTCAGGACCGCCAGGACCGGGCCACCGTTGAGGGAGAACTCGACGGCGCCCTCGCCGGCCGCCTCCACGGTCACCTCCGTGACGCCGCTCCCGAAGTCGCAGTCGTGGAAGAGGAGTTCACCCGTGCCGCCGTCGGCGGGTGTCACGGCGTCGCCGGAGGTCCTCGTGCGGTCGACGATCTCCGTTCCTCGCTGGTCGTCGTAGGCCGCCGCGTCCAGACCGGCGTCGACGACCGGGCGGGGCACCGCCGGGTCGCCGTCGAGGTCGACCGTGGCGGTCAGGCGGATGTCCTCGCTGGAGGCCCCCACGAGAAGCTCGTACGCGCCGGGCTCCAGGCGGAGACGGTCCTGCGCCACGTCCCAGAACGCGAAGGCGGCGAGCGGCGCGAGGAGGGTCACGTCCGTCGAGGCGCCCGGAGCGAGCGTGACCCGGCGGTGGGCCGCCAGTTCGCGGCGGGGGCGCGGAACCGACGGGTTCACGGCCCTGACGTACAGCTGGGGTACGTCGTCCGCCGTCCGGGCGCTCGTGTTGGTGAGCGTGAACGTCACCTTCACCTCGTCGCCGGTCACCCGGTGGCTGAGATTCTCATACGCGAATCCCGCGTACGACAGTCCGTGGCCGAACGGGAACAGGGGCGTGCCCTCGAAGTACAGGTACGTCTGACGGCTGCCGATCACGTCGTAGTCGAGCAGGTCGGGCAGGTCCGTGTCGGCGGCGTACCAGGTCTGCGGGAGGCGGCCCGCGGGGGAGACGTCCCCGGCGAGGACGCGGGCCAGGGCCGTGCCCGCGGCCTGGCCGCCGTGCGCGGTCCACAGGACGGCGGGGAGATCGTCGTGGCCCACGGCGTAGGGATAGGCCGAGGTCAGGACCAGGGCCGTGTTCGGGTTCGCGGCGCGGGCGGCGCGGAGCAGGCGCTCCTGCTGCTGGGGGAGGCGCAGGGTGGTGCGGTCCTCGGTCTCGCGGCCGTTGATGTGCGGGTCGTTGCCCGCGATCACCACGACGGCGTCCGCCTCGGAGGCGATGCGTGTGACCGATTCGACACCCCGTTCGGTCACATCAAGGGTGAAGATTTCCGCGTTCTCGTTGGCAACCTTCACGCCGTCCGCGGCGACAGAGACGTACAGGCCCGTGCCCATGTGCTTGAGGAGGTGACCGCCCTCGTGGGATCCGTGGGATCCGTGGGATTCATGGCGTTCCAGGCGGAACGTCTCCTGCACGACCCAGCCGCCCGGCTGGTCCGCGGAGGCGCGCACGTAGCCGTCCTCGGCGACCGAGAGGTAGCGGCCGTCCGGGGCGCGCAGGGTGAGGACGTCGTCGCCCCAGTCGACGAGGGCGAGGTCGGTGCCGGTCGCGTCGGTGGTCAGCGGGGGGAGGTCCGTGCGGCCCGCGAGGAGCGCGGGGTCCAGGGCGCCCTCCGCCCCGCGTGCCTCGTCGGGGGCGTCGGGGGCTTCGGGGATCGAGAGGTACGTGCCCGCCGCGGTCCGCAGGCGGACCCGGTCCACGCCCTCGGCGAAGGTGACGCGGTCGGCGCCGAAGCGCTCGTACAGTCCCTCCAGCGGGGTGGAGCGGTGGATGAGTGTGCCGCTGTACCAGTCGAGCTTGCACTCGTCGGCGAGGAGGCCGACGACCGCGATGCGGGTGTCCTCGGCCAGGGGCAGCAGGCCGCCCTCGTTCTTGAGCAGGACGATCGCCTGCTCGGCCGCCTCCTGGGCCAGGGCGCGGTGGGCCGGGGTGTCGAACGCCGTGACGTTCGTGTGGGGGCCGGACGCGGGATCGGACGCGGGATCGGACGCGGGATCGGACTCGGGGTCGAACTCGGGGTCGAACTCGCCCAGCCGGAAGCGCACCGAGAGCTGGCGGCGGACCGCCTCGTCGATGTCGTCCGCGGTGAGCAGGCCCTGGGTCAGGGCGCCCTGGATCCGTTCGACGATCTTCGAGCCGTCCGTGCCGTGGTCGGTGAAGCTGTCGACACCCGCGCGGATCGCGGCCGCCGTTGCCTCCTCGTGGGTGTCGAAGTAGTGCTCCGAGTCGACCAGGTTCGAGGGGGCTCCGGCGTCCGAGCAGACGAGGAGGTCCTCGTCGGTCCAGGCGCGCAGGTGCTCGTTCAGGTAGGGCGACACATGGTTCGGACGGCCGTTGACCAGGTTGTACGCGGGCATCACACCGGCCACGGCGCCCGCCTCCACGGTCTCGCGGAAGGCGCGCAGGTCGTACTCGTGCAGGACGCGCGGGCGGACCGACGAGGAGGTGGTGTCCCGGTTCGTCTCGTTGTTGTGCGCCAGCCAGTGCTTGAGGACCGGGGCCGTGCGCCAGTACGTGGGGTGGTCGCCGCGCAGGCCCCGCGTGTACGCCGTCGCGATGGCCGAGGTCAGCTTCGGGTCCTCGGAGTAGCCCTCCTCGTTACGCCCCCACAGCGGGTGGCGCAGCAGGTTCACCGTGGGGGCCCAGACGTTGAGGCCGACGCGGTCGTCGCGGGCCCGCATGGCGCGGACCTCCGTCGACACCGCCTCGCCGATCCGGCGTACGAGGTCCTCGTTCCAGGTCGCGCCCAGTCCGACCGCCTGCGGGAACACCGTGGCCGGTCCCATCCACGCCACGCCGTGCAGGGCCTCCTGTCCGGTGCGGAACGCGGCGATGTCCAGGCGCTCGACGGCCGGTGCGAACTGGTGCAGGAACGCGATCCGTTCGTCGAGGCGGAGCCGCCCGAGAAGGTCGTCGATGCGCTTCGCGAGAGGCAGCCGCGGATCGCGGAAAGGCGGGGTGGGCGGCGTCTGTGCGGTCACGATGGGGTCCCTTTGCGGTGGAGCGGCCAGCGACTTTCGAAGCGCTTCGATGCTCAATCGACGCGGGGGTGAGTGTCAAGAGACCAAGGCGCAACAGATCCGTTTCCTCCCTGTCATATCCAGCGGTCGGAACTGGTCACTCCGGTCCTCTACACCTCCGAGGAATTGTGGAAATGACTCTTGTGCACCCCTCCGGGTTCACTTAACCTCGCAGCAACATCGAAGCGCTTCGACTGCGGAGGACACGCCTCGCGTACTCACACCCCTCCGATGTTCCCCGCTTCAGCACAGCCAGATCCACTCAAGACACCGCAGCCGACGGCTCCCCCGCCGCGTGTCCTGGTGTGCGCCATGAAGGGTTGACGCAATGACGCCGAACTCCGCCTCTTCCGCTCCAAGCCGGAGAAACTTCCTCGCCTCCACGGCGGTCGCCGCCGCCGCGGTGGCCGGGGGCATGCCGCTGCTGTCCGCCTGTGGCGGCTCGCAGTCCGGCAGCAAGGACGGCACCACTTCCGGGAAGGACGCCGCGAAGATCCTCCCGTCGTTCGTGGCCTCCACCGTCGTGGCGCCCGACATCCCCGCGAAGAACGGGTCGGCGGCCGGCTTCACCAAGGCGATCGCCGAGGCGGACCTGAAGACCTCGGTGACGAAGAAGCTGGGCAGCGGCGGCAAGCTCAAGATCATGGCGCCGTTCTGGGGCACCCCACCGAAGGGCGACAACCCCTACTACACGGCCATGAACAAGGCCATCGGCGTCGACGTCACCTGGCAGAACCAGGACGGGGTCACCTACGACGAGAAGCTCGGCGCGGTCCTGGCCTCCAGCGACATACCCGACGTCGTCGTCGTGCCCGGCTGGAACCTCAACGGCAAGATCCCCGGCGCCATCAACGCCAAGTTCGCCGACCTCGGCCCCTACCTGTCCGGCGACAAGGTCAAGGACTACCCGAACCTCGCCGCCGTCCCCACCGAGGCCTGGCAGCGCGGCATCTTCGGCGGCCAGCTCCGCGCGATCCCGATGCCCGCCTCGTATGTCACCGACATCGCGCCCCTGTACCGCAAGGACATCTTCGACAAGAAGGGCTACAGCGTCCCCACCAGCCCGAAGGAGTTCCTGTCCTGGGCGAAGGAGGCCACCCGCCCCAAGTCGAAGGTCTGGGCCTGCGACGACATGAAGTGGACGGCGTTCAACATCTTCAGCGTCTTCCCGGGCAGCGACAAGGCGCTGTGGTGGAACATGGTCGACGGCAAGCTGGTCAACCGCATCGAGACCGACGAGTACCTCGAAGCCCTCGAGTGGGTGCGCAAGCTCTACGCGGCCAAGGTCGTCCACCCGGACGCGGTCTCCGGCAAGGCAGGCGGCAACGCGGGCAACCGCCTCACCTCCGGAGAGGTGCTGGTGTACAACCAGAACATCTCCGACTGGTGGGGCAAGATGTCCGAGCAGCACGCCCAGAACCCGGACTTCGAGATCGCCGCGTTCGACATCTTCGGCCCCGACGGCGGCGACCCCAAGCTGTGGGCGGTCCAGCCGGCCAACATCTTCACCTTCATCAGCAAGAAGGCGTCCAAGCAGCAGATCAAGGACTTCCTCGCCGTCTGCGACTTCTGTGCCGCGCCGTACGGCACCAAGGAGTTCATGCTCACCATGTACGGCGTCGAGGGCACGGACTACGAGGTGAAGAAGGGCCTGCCGGCCAAGACGACCCAGGGCGTCAACGAGGTCAACGGCGCCTTCGACTACACCGGCAACCCCGCCCCCTTCGTCGCCTACACCGACTTCCCCGACGTCACCAAGGGCATGGTCGAGTGGCAGCAGCGCATGGGCGCCTTCACCAGGAAGACCTCCTTCTTCGGGCTGACCGTCACCGAGCCCAACCGCTGGGCCAACCTCGCCGACAGCTTCGAGCAGCTGGAGGACGACGTCGTGCGCGGCCGCAAGAAGATCAGCGACGTGCAGCAGGCCGTGGCCGACTGGAAGAGCAAGGGCGGCGACGACCTGCGCGACTGGTACAAGAAGCTGCTCGACGACACCGGCTCGGCGAAGTGACCCGGGACTGAGGCAAGGAGAAGGCCGTGTCCCACAGCACGGTGCCTCGGAATACGGCCGAGGCGCAGACTTCCGCGAAGAGTCCGGTGGCGTCCGGTGACGACACCACCGGATCCAGGTCCCGAGCCAGGTCCGGGTTCCGAGCCAGGTCCCGGTCCCGGGACGGGAAGGACCCGGGGAAGCTGAACCTCCGGCTCAGGTTCAAGCGGGACCGCACACTGCTCCTGATGGTGCTGCCGGCGGTGCTGCTGCTCCTGGTCTTCAACTACATACCGATCCTCGGCAATGTGGTCGCCTTCCAGGACTACGACCCGTACCTCAGCGAGAACGGCTTCATCGCCATCTTCCAGAGCCCCTGGGTCGGCTTCGAGCAGTTCGAGCGGATCTTCGCGGACTCGGCCTTCTGGCACGCGGTGCAGAACACCTTCGTGCTGTTCTTCCTCCAGCTCGTGCTGTTCTTCCCGGTGCCGATCCTGCTCGCGCTGCTCATCAACAGCGTGGTCAGGCCCCGTGTCCGGGCCATTGCCCAGGCGGTCATGTACCTGCCCCACTTCTTCTCGTGGGTCCTCGTCGTCACCGTCTTCATGCAGATCTTCGGCGGCGCGGGCATCATCGCGCAGACCCTCCGCCAGCACGGCTACGACGGTCTCGACCTGATGACCAACCCGGAGATCTTCAAGTACCTGGTCACGGTCGAGATGATCTGGAAGGACGCGGGCTGGGGCATCATCGTCTTCCTCGCCGCGCTCTCCTCCGTCTCGGGCGACCTGTACGAGGCCGCCGCCATGGACGGCGCCGGCCGCTGGCGGCGCATGTGGCACATCACGCTGCCCGCCCTGCGCCCGGTGATCGCCCTCCTGCTGGTGCTGCGCGTCGGCGACGCCCTCACCGTCGGCTTCGAGCAACTGCTGCTCCAACGGCAGGCCGTGGGCGTCAACGCCTCCGACGTCCTCGACACCTACGTGTGGTGGAACGGCATCCGCAACCAGGACTTCAGTTACGCCGCCGCCGCGGGCCTCATCAAGGGCGTGGTCGGCCTGGCGCTGGTGCTGACCGCCAACAAGGTCGCCCATCTCATGGGCGAGCAGGGGGTGTACAAGAAGTGACCGCCGTCCTCGACACGCCGGCCGACGACAAGCCGGCCGGCGACACGTCGGCCGCGAAGAAGCCGAGCCCCTGGGCGGCCCCGCCCCGCCCGACCTGGGAGGAAGAGCCCTCCAAGGCCGGCCTGGCGAGCAAGGGCCTCGTCCTCGGCATCGCCTGCTTCGCGATCCTCTTCCCCCTGTGGATCGTCATCGTCACCAGCCTCCAGTCGAAGAAGACCATCGACGAGGCCGGCGGTCTGGTGGTGATCCCCAAGGGCATCACCTTCATCGCCTACCAGGAACTCCTCAGCGGCGGCCAGGTCCAGCGCGCCGCCCTCGTCAGCATCGGGGTGACGCTCGTCGGCACGCTGTTCAGCATGACCGTGTCGGTGCTGTGCGCGTACGGACTCTCCCGCAGCGGCTCGCTCGGCCACCGCTGGATCCTGATGACCCTGCTCGCGACCATGTTCTTCGGCGCGGGCCTGATCCCGACCTACCTGCTGGTGCAGGCCCTCGGACTCACCGACACCTACCTGGCGCTGATCCTCCCCAGCGCCGTGAGCGTCTTCAACATCCTGGTCCTGCGCTCGTTCTTCATGGGCATCTCCCCGGAGCTGATCGACAGCGCCCGCATCGACGGCGCCGGCGACTGGCGCATCCTGTGGAAGATCGTCATGCCGCTCTCGCGCGCGGTCCTCGCGGTGATCGCCCTCTTCTACGCGGTGGGCTACTGGAGCGCCTGGTTCAACGCGTCGATCTACCTCACCGACCAGGACATGATGCCGCTGCAGAACGTCATGATCCAGCTGGTCCAGAAGCAGGAGCGCCCGGTGGGCCTGGCCGCCCAGGTCAACACCGGCCAGCTCTCCTCGCTCGCCCTCCAGATGGCGGTCATGGTGATGGCCCTGCTCCCCGTCGCCGTCCTCTCGCCCTTCGTCCAGAAACACTTCAAGAAGGGCATGCTCACGGGCGCGGTGAAGGGCTGAGGCCCCGTAAGGGGCGCGGGGAACTGCGCGACAAGCCACGACGCACCCGCAGCCGCCAACGCACCAACACCACCCGAGCTCTCAGGCGCCCAGCCTCGCTTCGACCGAGCCTCCGTCACCTCTCCCCGCACCAAAGAACGAGGTACGTCATGCGCACCACCCACCCCAGCAGACGCTCCGTCCTCGCCGGAACCGCAGCCGCCGCCGCTCTCACCACCCTCCCCACGCTGGTGGGCACCCGTGCCGACGCCGCGGAAACCCAGACGGCCGAAACCGCCGGAGGCTACCGCTGGCGCAACGCAGTGATCGGCGGCACCGGCTTCGTCACCGGCATCCTCTTCCACCCGTCCCTGCGCGGATGCGCCTACGCCCGCACCGACATCGGCGGCGCCTACCGCTGGGACGACGCCGAGGCCCGCTGGACCCCGCTCATCGACCACATCGGCTGGGACGACTGGAACCTCCTCGGAGTCGAGGCCATGGCCGTCGACCCCGCCCACCCCGACCGGCTCTACCTCGCCCTCGGCACCTACACCCAGTCCTGGGCGGGCAACGGCGCGGTCCTGCGCTCGGACGACCGCGGCGCCACCTGGACGCGCACCGACCTGTCGGTGAAGCTCGGCGCCAACGAGGACGGCCGCGGCATGGGCGAGCGCCTGCTCGTCGACCCGCGTGACAGCGACACCCTGTGGCTGGGCACACGGCACGACGGCCTGCTCAAGTCGACCGACCGGGGCGCCACCTGGGCGGCCGCGACCGGCTTCCCCGGGAAGGCGAGTGCCTCCGGGCAGGGCGTCAGCTTCCTCGTCGCGGCCGGGCGCACCGTCTACGCCGGCTGGGCCGACGGCGACGGCACCTCGGGCAGCACGAACCTGTACCGCACGGCCGACGGCACCACCTGGGAGGCCGTCCCCGGACAGCCGTCCGGCACCTCCGCCAAGGTCCCGATCCGCGCCGCGTACGACAAGTACGCCCGCGAGCTGTACGTGACGTACGCCAACGCGCCCGGCCCCAACGGCCAGTCCGACGGCAGCGTGCACAAGCTGCGCACCGCGGGCGGCAAGTGGACCGAGGTGACCCCGGTGAAGCCGGGCGGCACCACGGACGACGGCTCCTCCGACACCTTCGGCTACGGCGGGGTCGCCGTCGACGCCCGCCGTCCCGGCACCGTGGTCGTCTCCACCAACAACCGCTGGGCCGACATCGACACCGTGTACCGCTCCACGAACGGCGGCCGTTCCTGGAAGTCCCTCAAGGACTCGGCTGTGTTCGACGTATCCGAGACTCCTTACCTCAAGTGGGGCGACGACAAGCCGAAGTTCGGCTGGTGGATCCAGGCGGTCGCCCTCGACCCGTACGACTCGAAGCACATCGTGTACGGCACCGGCGCCACCCTCTACGGCACCCGTGACCTCAAGCACTGGGCACCGCAGATCCGCGGACTGGAGGAGACGTCCGTGGTCCAGCTGGTGTCGCCCCCGGTCGGGGAGGCGCACCTGCTCAGCGGCTCGCGGGACATCGGCACGATGTACCACGAGCGGCTCACGGCGTCCCCGTCGCGCGGCATGGCGTCGAACCCCGTGTTCGGGTCGGCGACGGGGCTCGCGCAGGCGGCGGCGAAGCCGTCGTACGTCGTCCGCACGGGCTGGGGCGACCACGGCAACGGTGCCTCCTCGAAGGACGGCGGGCAGACCTGGGCGCCCTTCGAGGCCCAGCCCTCCATCGCCAAGAGCGCACCGGGGCCGATCGCCACCAACGCCGACGGCAGTGTGCTGCTGTGGTCCTTCGTGCACTGGGACGGCACGAAGTACGCAGCTCACCGCTCGGACGACAACGGCGCGACCTGGACCGAGGTCACCTCCTTCCCGAAGGGCGCCACGCCGGTCGCCGACCCGGCCGACCCGACGCTCTTCTACACGTTCGACACCGACACAGGAACGCTATATGCCAGCACTGACAGTGGCCGTACGTTCACGGCCCGTGCGACCGGGCTGCGCTCCGGCGACAGCCAGTACAAGCTGGTCGCGGCGCCGGGCAGGTCCGGTGACCTGTGGCTGAGCGTGAAGTGGAACGGCCTCTACCGTTCCACCGACGGCGGCGCCACCTTCTCCAAGGTGACCAGCTGCTGGGCCTCGTACACCCTCGGCTTCGGCAAGGCCGCCGACGGCGCCGACTACCCGGCGATCTACCAGGTCGGCGCGACCGGCAGCGTCACCGCGGTCCTCCGCTCCGACGACCAGGCGAAGACCTGGGTGCGGATCAACGACGACGCCCACCAGTGGGGGTTCATCGGCGAGGTCATCACCGGCGACCCGCGCGTCTACGGGCGCGTCTACCTGGCCACGAACGGGCGCGGCATCCAGTACGGGGAGCTCGCCTGATGCCCGACCTCGGTTCCGCCACCGGAGGCCGGATCCTCTTCGGTGGCGACTACAACCCGGAGCAGTGGCCCGAGGAGACCTGGCACGAGGACGTCCGCCTCATGAAGGACGCCGGCGTCAACTCCGTGACCCTCGGAGTCTTCTCCTGGTCGAAGCTGGAACCCCACCCGGGCGCACGGGAGTTCGGGTGGCTGGACACGCTGATGGACCTGATGCACGAGAACGGCATCGGAGTCGTCCTGGCCACCCCCACCTCCTCGCCCCCGCCCTGGATGGGCCGGCTGCACCCCGACACCCTGCCCGTGACCGAGGACGGCCGCACCGAGTGGTGGGGCGGCCGTCAGCACTTCTCGCACTCCAGCGCCACCTACCGGCGCTACGCCGCCGCGATCACGGAGGACCTCGCCGCCCGCTACGGCGGCCACCCCGCCCTCACGATGTGGCACATCAACAACGAGTACTGCACCTTCGACCACGGAGACGGGGCGGCGGTCGCCTTCCGCCGCTGGCTCCGGGAGAGGTACGGCACGCTCGACGCCCTCAACACCGCCTGGGGCACGGCCTTCTGGAGCCAGGGCTACGACAGCTGGGACGGCATCCTGCCACCCCGGCAGCCCCACTACATGAAGAACCCCACCCAGGTCCTGGACTTCCGGCGCTTCACCTCCGACATGCTCCTGGAGTGTTACGCCGCCGAACGCGACATCGTCCGCCGGGCCACTCCGCACATCCCGGTCACCACCAACTTCATGCCGCTGTGGTTCGGCCAGGACGCCTGGCGCTGGGCCGCGGAGGAGGACGTCGTCTCCGTCGACATCTACCCCGACCCGCGCGACCCGTTCGGCGCGCAGAACGGCGCCCTGGTCCAGGACATGACCCGCTCCCAGGCGGGCGGCGGCCCCTGGATGCTCATGGAACAGGCCGCCGGCCCCGTCAACTGGCGCGGCGTCAACCACCCCAAGCCGGCCGGCCTCAACCGCCTCTGGTCCCTCCAGGCCGTCGCCCGCGGCGCCGACGCCGTCTGCTACTTCCAGTGGCGTCAGTCCCGCCAGGGCGCCGAGAAGTTCCACTCCGGGATGGTCAGCCACGCGGGCGAGCAGGGCCGTACGTTCCAGGAGGTCAAGCAACTCGGCGCCGAACTCGCCACGATCGGTGTCGAGGTGACGGGCTCTCACATCACCGCGGACATCGCCCTCCTGCACGACTGGCACTCCTGGTGGGCCGGAGCCCAGGACGGCCGGCTCTCCCACGAGGTCGACTACCCGCAGGTCCTGCGGTCCTGGCACCGCGCCCTGTGGGAGGCCCACCTCACCACCGCGTTCGCCCACCCCGAGCACGACCTGTCCGCGTACAGGCTCGTCGTCGTACCGCAGTTGTACCTGCTCACGGACGCCGCGATCGAGAACCTCCTGGCCTACGTGCGCGGCGGCGGCACCCTCGTGTGCGGCTTCCTGACCGGTGTGGCCGACGAGGACGACCGGGTACGGCCCGGAGGCATGGACGCGCGGCTGCGGGAACTGTTCGGCATCCGCACCCTGCACGAGTGGTGGCCGCTCGACGCGGGGGAGGACGCCGAGTGCGACGGCTTCCGCGGCACCCTGTGGTCCGAGGAACTGGAGACGGAGGAACGGCAGGCGCAGGAACGGCAGGCGCAAGAACGGGAGGCGCAAGAACGGGAGGCGGGGGCCGCGGACGTGGTCTCCCGCTACAAGGGCGGTGAGCTGGACGGTCTGCCGGCCGTCCTGCGCAAGGGCCGCGCCTGGTACGTGTCCACGCTGCCCGAACCCGCCGCGCTGCGTGACCTGCTGGCGGGCTTGGCGGACGGCGCGGGCGTACGGCCGGTGCTCGACGGGCTGCCCGACCGGGTGGAGGCGGTCCGCCGCGGCGACCTGCTCTTCGTGCTCAACCACGGGCGCGACCAGGTCACGGTCGACGTGCCGGGCACCCACCGCGACCTGCTGACGGGGGCGACTGTCAGCGGCTCGCTGGTCCTCGGCCGGTACGGCGTGGCGGTGCTGAAGCCATGAACACGCCGACGCAGGCCGGAACGTGGGAGCCGTCACCGGCGGCCCGCTGGGAGGACGCGTTCCTGAGCGGGAACGGCCACCACGGCGCCATGGTGTTCGGCGACCCGCACGACGACCGCGTCATCGTCACCCACCACACCCTCGTCCGCCCCAACGGCGCCGAGCGTGCCCGGCCCCCGCGTCTGGCCGCCGAACTCCCCGCGCTCCAGGACCGGTTGCTCGCGGGAGACCTGACCGCGGCCGAACGCTTCACGGACGGGCGGGAGTTGCAGTGGGTGCAGCCCTTCCACCCCGCGTTCCAGGTCCGGCTGCGGCGGCCGTCCGGAGGGGAGACGCACGGCTACCGCCGCTCGGTCGAATTCACCACGGGTGTCGTCGAGGCGGGATGCGCGGGGTGGCGCAGCCGCGTCTTCGTCTCACGGGCGGACGACGTGATCGTCCAGTACGTGACGTCCCCGGGCCTCACCCTCGACGTGACCCTGGACCACCGGCTCCCCGGCGCACCGGATGGCCTCGGCATCGGCAACGGCGCGGTCCTCACCCCCGAGGGCGCCCTGGTCACCCTCCGCGCGGGCTACCCCGACAGCGACCGCGCCTACACAGGCGTCACGCTGGCGGTCGTCATGGGCGGCCGTACGACACTGGCCCCGCCGGGCATCCGGGTCGAGGGCGCGGAGTCGGTCCTGCTGCTGACCAGGGTGCACCGGCACACCGGGGAACTGGACACGGTGGCGGAGGGCCGGGCGCTACGGGAGCTGCTTCCCGAGAGCGGGCAGCCGTACGGCCATCTCCTGGACCGGCACGTCGACCTGCACCGCACGGCCTACACCCGCACCGCCCTCGATCTCCGCGCCGACGACGAGGAGCGCGCCCTCCCCGGCTCCGCCCTCCTCCTGCGCCCCACAGGCCCGGCCCTCCTCGAACGCCTCTTCGCCGCCGGCCGCTACCACCTGCTGTCCGCCTCCGGCCTCAACCCGCCCCGCCTCACCGGCCTGTGGACCGGCGACTGGAACACGGCGTGGGCGGGCGCCTTCACCAACGACGCCAACCTCAACCTCCAGACCGCCTCGGCCGCGGCCACCGCGCTCCCCGAAGTCACCGCAGCCCACGCCCGACTGATTTGCCGTCAGCTGGACGACTGGCGCGAGAACGCGCGCGCCGTCTTCGGTGCCCGGGGCGTCATGGCGCCCGCGCACAGCGACGGGGAGTCCGGGCTGACGTACCACTTCAGTCGTGAGTACCCGCTCCACCTGTGGACCGCCGGCGCCGACTGGCTGCTCAAACCGCTCGTCGACCACGACGAGACCCGAGGCGAGCAGGACCCGCGCACCGCGCACGCCCTGGCCGAAGTCGCCCTGTTCTACGAGGACTTCCTCACCGGAACCGACCCTGCTGACCCTGCCGACCCCGACGGCCACCTCGTCGTGGTCCCCTCCTACTCACCGGAGAACCGCCCGGCGAACGCGAGCTGGGGAGCGATCAACGCGGCCATGGACCTCTCCGCCGCCCGGCACGCCCTGCTCACCGCCGCCGCGTACCACCCGGACACTCCGGAGGCCGATCGCTGGCGGGCTCTCGTCGCGAAGCTCCCTCCGCACCGGATCAACGCCGACGGCGCCCTCGCCGAATGGGCCTGGCCCGGTCTGGACGACACCTACGACCACCGCCACCTCAGCCACCTCTACGGCGTCTGGCCGCTCGACGAGATCACCCCGTACGACACCCCGGGCCTCGCGGCCGCCGCCCACCGTGCGCTGGAACTGCGCGGCGCGGAGAACGACTCCGCCCACGGCCACCTCCACCACGCCCTCGTCGCGGCCCGCCTGCGCGACGGCGAACGGGTCGCGCACGCACTCGGCCAGGTCCTGTCCGGCGACTTCTTCCACGCCTCGCTGATGAGCGCCCACTACCCGAACCGCGACGTCTACAACGCGGACGCCGCCCACACCCTGCCCGCCGTGGGCGTCGAGACGCTCGTGCAGTCCACCCCCGACCGGCTCGTCCTGCTGCCCGCGCTGCCGGAGACGTACCCGACGGGCGAACTGCGCGGCCTCCGCACCCGATTCGGGGCCGAGCTCGACCTGACCTGGAACCCGCACGAAGCCCGCGCGGTGCTGCGCCCCACCCGCACCCACCGCGTCGAACTCCGGACTTCCTCCGGCGCCGAGCAGCTCGATCTCGTCGCCGGAGAAGACCGCGTCCTCACCGTGAGGGCGTGGTAACTCCCGCAATTCCCCCCGCGTTCCCCCCACCCATGGAAAGGGACCCCATGGCAAAGAGCACACAGAGCACACGAAGCAGACTGCGCAAGATCACCATGGCCGTGCTGGCCCCGACGATGGCCCTCGGAGCCACCGTCGGTCTAGCCTCCGCCCCCGCCTCGGCCGCCGTCTGGAACTCCTGCGACCAGTGGGGCAACACGAGCCTGAACGGCTACACGCTCTACAACAACATCTGGGGCTCCGGCGCCGGCAGCCAGTGCATCTGGGCCAACTCCGGCACCAACTGGGGCGTCTGGGCCAACCACCCCAACACCGGCGGAATCAAGTCCTACCCGAACTCCAAGAAGGTGATCAACAAGTCGATCACCTCGCTCGGTTCGCTCACCAGCAGCTACAACGTCACGGTCCCGTCCTCGGGCGCGTACAACACCTCGTACGACATCTGGGACACCGACTACGACTACGAGATCATGCTCTGGGTCAACTACAACGGCGCCGTGGGCCCGCTCGGCACATCGCAGGGCAACGTGACCCTCGGGGGCCACACCTGGACCGTCTACAAGGGCAACAACGGCGCCAACGAGGTCTTCTCGTTCCTGCGGACGTCCGACTCCAACTCCGGCACGGTCAACATCCTCCCGATCCTCAAGTGGATCAAGGACACCAAGGGCTGGTTCGGCAACGAGACCATCGGTGACGTCCAGTTCGGCTACGAGATCACGTCCTCGTCCGGCGGTCTGGACTTCCAGACCAACAACCTGACCGTCAGCAGCAGCTGACCGTACGCCCGGGTCGGTGCCGTGCCCCCATGCGGCGCCGGCCCGGGTCCGCAGCCCTAGGGCCCTACGCTCGGCGCGAGGCGGATCAGCAACACGCCGGGCGCGCTCGGCAACGACACCCGCAGTCCGTCCCCGTCCCAGACCGCCGAACCCGAGGTACTGGCCGACGGGTGCAGGATCTCCGTACGGACCTCCCGGCCCGCCAAGTGCCCGACAGGGACCCGTACTTCGCCTTCCCCGCCACGGCGCCACACCGACACGTACGACGGCCCGTCCGGCACCCGCATCCCCAGCGCAAGCCACTCGTCCGTCCACCCGGGCAGACCGAGCGGCCAGAACGGCACGGCCCGCGCGAGGTCGGCGCGAAGCGCCTTGTACGTCCCCACCGCGTCCCGTACGAGACCGAGTTGGTGCTCCGACATACGGTTCAGGTGGCCGGACAGATGGATGCGGCCGAGCAGTGCCCCGCCGAGGGTGAAGCTGATCAGGCCGTCGTCGTACTCGGGCTGCGGATACGCCCAGACGGCGCCCTGCTCGGGCGGGACCGCGGTCGGCGCGGCGGCGGCGATCGGCGGGAAGCGCAGCGGGTCCTGCTGGTCGCTGGTGGACTGGAGCTGGCTGACGGCCAGGGTGGCGCCGTCCATGCGCATGCCGCCCGAGGCGCAGTTCTCGACGACCAGCCCGGGGTGCCGGTCCAGGACGCCTGACAGCCAGTCCAGGTAGGCATGGGCGTGGCCTAGCAGGCCGACGCCCGGCGCCAGGTCCTCCGGTGTCTGCGTTCCCGGGTCGACCACGATGTTGTAGTCCAGCTTGAGATAGCCCACGCCCCAGTCCCCGACGATCCGGTCCACCGTCTTGTCGAGGTGGGCGCGGGCGGCCGGATGCCGCAGGTCGAGCTGGTGGCGGCCCTGCTCGGCCAGGCGCACTCCGTCACGCTGGAAGAAGGCATCCGGGGGCAGCTGGGACGCGACCGGGCTGCGGACACCGACGACCTCCGGCTCCAGCCACAGCCCGGGCACCATGCCGCGCTCGCGGATCCGGTCCAGCACCGCCCGGATGCCGCCACCGGGGAAGCGGCGAGGCGACGGCAGCCACTCGCCGACGCTGTCCCACCAGCCCTCCGTGTCGTCGTCGTACCAGCCGGAGTCGATACAGAAGTACTCCGCTCCGGCCTCGGCGGCCGCGTCGATCAGCGGCAGCAGTTTTTCCGTCGTCGGGTCGCCCATCAGCGTGTTCATGTAGTCGTTGAAGACGACGGGGAGAGCCGTGTGGTCCGGGTGCGGGCGGCGTACGGCACGGCGGTACGAGGTCAGGGCGCCCATCGCGTCGTCGAGGCCGGAGCCCAGGGCCAGCGCCGCCGGGACCGTCGTGAACTCGTCGCCCGGTGCGAGCCGCACCCGCCACTGGTGCTCGGCGTCCGTGGGGCCGTTCAGGGCGAGGTGCGTGCCGTGCGCGTGTTCGCCGAGGTCCCAGCGCCAGCCGGCCGGGGACTCGATCTGCCACGCCCAGGTCCGGCCACTGCCTCTTTCCGTCAGCGCCCCCATCGCCAGATGGCCGTCGGTGGGCCAGCTGCCGCGCCCGGTGAGGACGAGGGCGGCCCGGCTGTCGTGCTGGTGGGCGTCCACGTTGATGTCGGCGACGGTGTCGCGCAGCGGTTCCGTGTACCAACGGCACTCGGCGAGCCAGTCGTTGCGGGCCCGGTGCACGTCGAGCGCGTCGGGGGAGGGCAGGCCGCCGAGCAGCAGGCTGCTGACGGACTGGACGACGAGGGGTTCCGTGCCCTCGTTGCGGAGCCGGACGCGGGACCGGAGCACCGGCAGTCCCGTGGGGGAGGTCAGCTCGACGAACGCGGTCAACCCCGTTGCCCGATCGTGGAGTTCGACGGTCAGCCACTCCCAGGTGCCGCTTCTGCCGCTGCGGTGGCTCCGGTACGCCAGCCGCGTCCCGAAAGCCGTACCGGTGAAGCGAGGACCGGACCAGCCGCTGCCGTGGCCGAGGGCGGACAACTCGACGAGGGGGAGGGCGACTTCCGTGCCCACCGTGTCACGGGAGCGGCTCTGCCGAGGACCCTGCCGAGGACCCAGCCGGACCAGTCGCAGAGTCCGGTCGTCCGCCGTCGCGAACTCCGCGTCAAGCGCCGAGTGGCCCCAAGTGAACTGAGTCAAGGCACTGCCCCCTCCTGAGCCGCTCACCCGTACGCCGCCCACACGCCGGAGGCGCTCGCGTGATCCCGTGAATCCCGTGTTCGTGAATCCATCGTTACGGTCTCTTGACGACCCCTATGTGACCGGTCACAATCCTGGCATGAATGTGACCGGTCACACAAGGCGCCCGGCGAGCATCCGGGACGTCGCGACCGCCGCCGGGGTCTCCTACCAGACCGTCTCCCGGGTGATCAACGGCCATCCCAGCGTCAAGCCGTCCACCCGGGAACGGGTGCTCGCCGCCATCGACGAACTGGGCTTCCGGCGCAACGCCACCGCGCTCGCCCTGGCCAGCGGCCGCAGCCGGGCCGTGACCGTGCTCACCGCCAACACCACCCACTACGGCTACGCCTCGATCCTCCAGGGCATCGAGGAGGCCGCCCGCGCCGCGGCGTACTCGGTGGGCATCGGCGTCCTCGAATCGGCGGAGGAGCCCGCCGTCGCCGCCGAGGTGCAGCGGGCCGCGGACACCGGCGGCGGACTGATCGTGATCGCCTACGATCCGGCCGGTGTACGGGCCCTCGGAGCCGTCCCCGCCGAACTGCCTGTCGTCGGCGTGGTCGAAACCCCCGCGAGCCCACCTGGGCCCTGCCACCACACTCCCGCCTGCCCTGCGGCGCCATGCACGCACTCTCGCCGCGCCGGGCGGAAACCCGAGTACATCCAGTACGAGGGTCTCCGCCCGGCACACCGAGAGCACGCACCTGACGCCGCAGGGCCCGCCCTTCGGGCGGACGACGGGAGTGTGGCGGCGGGGCCCAGCGGCGACCGCCCCTGGGTGTGGACCGACGACCGCGAGGCCGCCTACGAGGCGACCCGCCATCTGCTCTCCCTCGGCCACGAGACCGTGCACTACGTCGCCATCCCGTCCAGCACCCGGCGCACCAGCGCCCGTACCACCGGCTGGCGGCAGGCCCTGAAGGAGGCCGGAGCGCCCGAACCCCGTCCGGTGCAGGGGAGTTGGGGCCCGGCCGGCGGCCACGCGGCGGGCCGGAGACTCGCGGAGGACCCGGCCGTCACCGCGATCCTGTGCGGCAACGACGACCTCGCGCTCGGCGTGCTCCGCGCCCTGCACGAGGCCGGCCGGTCCGTGCCCGGCGAGGTCAGCGTGGCCGGGTTCGACGACGCCCCGCACTCCGCCTACCTCACCCCGTCCCTGACGACCGTGCGCCTGGACTTCACCGGCCTCGGGCGCGCCGCGTTCGCCCTGCTGCACGGCGTGCTGGAGGAGTCCGCACAGATCGCCCCGCACCCCGTCTCCGTACCGGAACTGGTGGTGCGGGAGAGCGCGGGGCCGCCGCCCGCCAGGCCCACCAGGCCCTGAACACCCCGTACGAGCACCGCCGTTCCGCATCTTGCCCTGCCCTGAACCACCTGTTCTCGAAAGGCGCGCGATGAAGACAAGAGCTCTCCCGACCCTGGCCCTCCTCTGCGCGGTCGGCCTGGCCGCCACCGCGTGCAGCGATCCCACTGCGGGCGACTCCGCCTCGGACAGCAAGCAGACGGCGGTCGACCCCACCGCCCGCCTGGACGGCGTGAAGCTGACCATGTGGACCGCGCAGAACACGGTCAACGCGCCCAAGCAGGTCATCGACGCCTTCGAGAAGGCCACCGGCGCCAAGGTCGAGACCCAGGCCATCCCGGACCTCTACGAGCAGAACGTACCGACCAAACTGGCCTCCGGAGACCGGCCCGACCTGATGTTCTGGCAGCCCTCCATCTCCACGCTGCCCTTCATCCAGCCGCAGCAGAACCTCCTCACCCTCGACGGCGAGCCCTGGGTCTCCAAACTCGGCGACACCGAGAAGTCCCTCGGCGTCATCGACGGCAAGCGGTACGCGGCCATCGTGACCAGCCCCGCCATGCTCGGCGTCTACTACAACAAGGACGTCTTCAAGGAAGCCGGGCTGAGCGAGAAGGACTTCCCGAAGTCGTACGACGAACTCCTCGCCCTGGGCCGCACCGTCAAGGACAAGACCGACGCGGCCGGCTTCTACGAGGCCGGCGGCGACAAGTGGCCCCTCCAGTGGCAGATGCAGATCCAGCTCACCGACCTCGACAAGCAGTGGTGGGCCGGCCTGAACGAGAACAAGGAGAAGTGGACCGACCCGGTTGTCGTCGGCGCCATCAAGAAGTACAAGGACAAGCTCCTCGACGCCGGGCTCGCCCAGAAGAACTACCGCACCGGCACCTTCACCGGGCAGGCCGACGCCCTGTGGAAGGGCGAGGCCGGCATGGTCCTCAACGTCACGTCCTTCCAGAGCCAGTTGCAGGCCAAGTACTCCACAGCCGACATCGACAAGAAGATCGGCTGGTTCCCCATCGCCAACTTCTCGGCCACCGGCCTGTACTCGCCCGACCAGACCAATGGCGTCGTCGCCTTCAAGACCGGTGACGAGAAGCGGCAGAACGCGGCGCGGCAGTTCCTCGCCTTCTGGCTCGGCCCCGACTACGCCGACTACATCAAGGCGATGAAGATCCCGTCCGTGCAGCCGTCCGTGCCCACCCCCGACGGCCTCCCGCAGACGTCGAAGGCCCAGGTCGCGGCCCTGCCCAAGGCCATCGGGGTCTTCCAGGCCAAGGCCATCGTCGCCCCCGACACGCACCTGTACCTCGCCGACATGATCTTCGGCAAGAAGAGCCCGCAGCAGGTCGCACAGGCGATCCAGGACCAGTTCGCGCAGGTGGCCAAGGCCCAGGGCGCGCCCGGGTTCTGACCATGACGGACACAGTCGTACGTACCGAGCCCGCGCGGGCGACCGGCACGCCGAAGAAGCTGGGACGGCTGCCGCGCGCCGCCGTGCACCACCCCTGGTGGTTCGCGCTCCCCGCGATCGTCGTCTTCGCGGGCTTCTTCCTGGTGCCGAACCTGCTCAACTTCTACTACCCGTTCACCAACTGGTCCTCGTACCACCCGGACATCGCCTTCACCGGCCTCGACAACTTCAAGACCATCGCCGACGACGGATCGCTGCTGCGGGCGATCCGCACGACCCTGCTGTACGCCCTGCTGGCGGCGCTGTTCCAGAACGGCTTCGGGCTGGTGCTGGCGCTGCTGCTGGAGGCGGACACCCGCTTCAACCGGTTCTTCCGCGCCGTCTTCTTCCTCCCGGTGCTGATCTCGGCTCTCGCCACCGGCTATGTCTTCCAGGCCCTGCTCGACCAGGACGGCGCCGTGAACTCCGTACTGGGCACGGACGTTCCGTGGCTGGGCTCGACGACGTGGACGCTGGTCCTGGTCACCCTCATCCACGGCTGGAAGTGGATGGGCCTGTCCATGCTGATCTATCTCGCCGGGCTCAAGGGCATCCCGGGCGAGATGCTGGAGGCCGCGAAGTGCGACGGCGCCGGGCCCTGGCGGACCTTCTGGTCGGTGCGCTGGCCGATGCTCGCTCCGGCCGTCACCTTCAACGTCACCACCGCGCTGATCGGCTCGATGAACACCTTCGACATCGTGCAGGCCACCACGGGCGGCGGACCGGCGGCCTCCACCGAGGTCTTCAACATCTACATGTTCCGGATCTTCGGACAGGGCCTGTACGCCCAGGCATCCGCGATGAGTCTCGTCCTGTTCCTGGTGGTGGTCGCCGTGGCGATCCCGCTGGTCGTGGGTCTGCGGCGAAGGGAGCAGCTGCTATGAGTCCGGTCGTGTGGAGGTACGGCCGCCCGGCCCTCGTCATGTTCCTGGCCGCCCTCGCCGTCGGCGTCCCCCTGTGGCTCGTCGTCGTCACGTCCGCCAAACCGCAGGCCGAGGCCATCAAGCCGAACCTCGACCTGCCGGGCCGGTGGCAGCCCGGCTCCAACTACGAGGACGCCGTCAGCCAGGGCGAGATGCTGCGCGGGTTCCTCAACTCGCTGCTCGTCGTGGTGCCTTCGGTGGTCCTCGTGCTGATCCTCGGCGCGGGCGCCGCCTGGGTCTTCGCACGCAGGAAGTCGAAGCTGGTGTCGGCCGCGTACGCGCTGTGCATCAGCGGACTGCTGCTGCCGCCCGCCGTCATCACCATCGTCATGGAGCTGCGGCAGCTGGGGCTGGCGAACACCCGGCCCGGCATGATCGCCGTCTACACCGGGATGTACCTCTCCACGTCGATCTTCTTCATGACCGGCTTCATCCGTGCCATCCCCATGGAACTGGAGGAAGCGGCCCGCATCGACGGGGCGAAACCGTCACGGATCTTCGTACGGATCGTCCTGCCGCTGCTCAGGCCGGTCATCGCCACCGCGACGATCATGGTGATGCTCTACGCCTGGAGCGACATCTTCTACGCCTTCTTCGTCCTCGGCGGCGGCGAACGGGCCACTCTCCCGCTGAACCTCTACCAGGTCGCCAGCGCCCAGCTCTACCTCAACAACTGGCACCTCGTCTTCGCGTACGTCGTGGTGATGAGCCTGCCCATGGTCGCCGTCTTCCTCGTCGGCCAGCGAAAGATCGTGTCCGGAATCACCAGTGGAGCCGTCAAATGACCGGAGTGACCGGAGTGACTGGAGGTCCAGCAGCGTGATCACCCGCACCCGCACCCGCACCCGCACCCGCACGCGAGCCCGCACGCGAGCCCGCACCCGAGCCCATACGAGATCCCGTATCAGAACCACCTTGGTCACAGCACTACTTGGAGTCACCGCAATGGCAGGCACCCTTCCCGCCGCCGGTCCCGCGGCAGCCGCCTCCCCCACTCTCGGCTTCGCTCGAGCGGGAGGTGCCCCCATCCCGCAACGCCTCACCGTCGACCTCGCCGCCTCCGAGGGCAAGGTGATGCTCGGCGCCAACGGGGCGCTGTACGGGCTCAGCGACGACGGCGTACCCAGTGACGCCGCGCTGGAGCCCCTGAAGATCACCAGCATCTCGCAGAAGCCGGAGGGCGGCGCCCAGCACCCCAACGGCGACGCGCTGACCGTCTCCAAGTCGTTCTTCCGCAACGGCGGCGGCGAGATCAACGTGATGATGCAGGACATCTACGCCAAGTGGCCGTACGAGGACCTCGGCATCGACGACTACCTCCCCAAGGTCGACAAGATCGTCAAGGAGGTCGCGGCCGACCCGAACAGCGACCGCTTCGTCTACATCCCGTTCAACGAGCCCGACCAGATCTGGTACAAGCTCGGCGTCGAGGACCAGGCCCAGTACGAGGCCAACCGCGACCGGTTCTTCAAGGACTGGAAGACGGTGTACCAGCGCATCCGCGCGATCGACCCCGACGCGAGGATCGCCGGCCCCAACGAGGCCGGCTACCACACCCGCCTGCTCAAGGACTTCCTCGCCTTCGCCAAGCGCGAGAACGTCCTGCCCCAGGTGATGACCTGGCACGAACTGGGCTCCGGCTCCCTGCGGGACTTCCAGGCGCACTACGACAACTACCGCTCCCTGGAGCGGGAAGCGGGCATCTCCCCGCTGAAGATCAACATCGACGAGTACGCCAACCGCCGCGACCTGTCCGTGCCGGGGCAACTCGTGCAGTGGGTCTCGATGTTCGAGCGCAACAAGGTGTACGCCAACCAGGCCTACTGGGACGCCGCCGGCAACATGGACGGCAACGTGGTGCGCAGCAACATCCCGAACGGCGGCTGGTGGTTCTTCCGTTGGTACGCCGGGCTGACCGGTGACACCGTCAAGGTGACCCCGCCGCAGGCCAACACCATCGACACCCTCCAGGGCCTCGCCTCCCTCGACACCTCGCGCCGCCAGGCTCAGGTGCTGCTCGGCGGCTCCGCCGGTGACACGGACGTCGTCGTCGGGAACGTCTCCCGGTCCGTCTTCGGCCGTACGGTCACCGCGACCGTCGCCGAGGCCGCCTGGTCCGGCTACGAGGGACAGCACGCGACGCCCCGCGTCCTCGCCCGCACGAAGGTCAAGGTCGCGGACGACGGCACGGTGACCGTCCCGCTGCGCGGCATGCACAAGATGTCCGCCTACCGGGTCGTCCTCACCCCCGGCGGCTCCGGCACCCCGTCCGCCGCCTCCGTCCCCTGGTCGGCGTCGTACGAGGCCGAGGACGCGGCCATCACCGACGGCAAGGTCTACACCCAGGGCACGGTCAGCAACGCCAACGGCTACGCGGCCTCCGGGACGAAGGACGTCGGCTCGCTCAACACCGCCACCAGCAAGGTCGACTTCACGGTGACGGTCCCGAAGGACGGGACGTACGACCTGGCGATCCTGTACGGCAACCAGTCCGGCACCCCCGCCACCCAGAAGCTGTCCGTCGACGGCGACGACCCGGTCACGGTCACCTACCCGTCCACCGAGAACTGGACCTACCGCGCCAGGAAGGACGTCACCGTCGAACTCAAGGCCGGCTCGCACCTGCTGACCCTGGCCAAGGGCGACGCCGAGGTCACTCTCGACCGCGTCGACCTGACCGCCCGCACCGGCGCGCCCTCCGCGTCGTACGAGGCCACGCTCGCGGACATCAGTGGCAGGCCGTCGTACGACTACTCCTCGTCGGCCGGGGCCGGCACGGGCGCCCTCGTCCTGCGCTCCGGCGACAAGGCGGTCTTCGACGTCTACGCACCGCGCGACGGCTACTACACGGTGATGCCCAGGGCCACGGCGC
This sequence comes from Streptomyces spongiae, assembly GCF_009377185.1. GTDB lineage: Bacteria > Actinomycetota > Actinomycetes > Streptomycetales > Streptomycetaceae > Streptomyces > Streptomyces spongiae. The sequence continues at coordinate 626 of NZ_VJZC01000060.1, read as the reverse complement.
CCGTGAAGCTGGGGCTGCACGGAGAGACCGTGACGGCGGCACCCGGCAAGCCCCTGCGGCTCTACCTCGTCGCGGGCAACAACCGCCTGGCCGTGACCGCCCCGCACGCGGCCGTCCGCACCCTCGACGTCTCGGGCGACGGATCGACCTCCGGCACGCTCTCCTACGAGGGCGCCTCGGCCACCCTCGCGGGCGGTGCCAAGCTGGTCGACTCCGCCCACGCCTCCGCCGGGTCCTACATCGGCTGGCTGGGCAACAGCGCGGCCAGCACCGCCGAGTTCACCGTGGACGCGCCCAGGTCCGGCCGCTACGTGCTGGTCGTCCACTACGGGCACAACGACCGGCGCGACAACGGCCACGCCTACAACACGGACATCATGTCCCGTACGGCGGACATCACCGTCGGCACCGGCGCCCCGAAGAAGGTCACCTTCAAGAACACCTGGAGCTGGGACGACTACTGGACCGTGGGCGTCCCCGTCGACCTGAAGAAGGGCTCCAACAAGGTGACGTTCGGCAACGAGACCGCGTGGGCGCCGAACATCGACCGGATCGAACTGGGCCGCGTCATCGGCTAGGACTCGGCCAGGACGCGTAACGCGCACGGCCTCGGCCACCGGCAGACG
>NZ_VJZC01000600.1 GCF_009377185.1 Streptomyces spongiae | reverse complement strand
CTGACCGTCCCAGCGCCCTCCCAGACCACCCCATCGCTCCCCCGCACCTGCCCGCGCGCAGTCATCCAGTGGCTCGCGCCCCGCGTGCCCCGTACGAGCCGCCACAAGACGGTCACGCGCTCTGGTCCCCCGCCGTCCGCCCCGCGATAGTGGCGTTCGCCGACGATCGGGGAGGCCTGGGTGGGGAAGACGCCCGACTCGAACAAACACACGCCACGCAAAGGCGGAAAGGAGCACGGGAAGGACCACGGAAAGGACCACCAGCCGGAGATCTCCGACTCCGAGGTGCTCCTCTTCGGCGGGCCGCTCCGGTACGACACGGGCTGGTCGCAGCACGCCGACGCGTTCCTGGAGCTGAACTTCCGCGCCATGGTGAGGCGGCTCCCGTCGCTGCTCGCCTCCAGTTTCCGGCTGGCCTGGCAGGCGGACCGGCCGGCCGCCCGGACCGTGCTGGCCGCCGAGGTCGGCCGGGGCCTGGCCCAGGCGGTGAACCTGCTGGCGGTCAACACCGTGCTGGCCAGGCTGATCGCCGACGGCTCGGTCGAGGACCGGTTGCGCGGCGCCGCCCCGGCACTCGTCACGATCGCCGCCGTCGGGCTCCTGACCGTGTTGCTGCACGCCGCCTCGACGTACGCCACCGGTCGCCTCGAGCCCAAGGTCGAGCGTGTGGCGACGGAGCTGTACCTGGAGCGGGCGGCGTCCGTGGAGCTGGCCGCGATCGAGGACGACGCCTTCCACAAACTGCTCGACACCGCGAAGTACGGCGCACAGTCGGCACGCCGGATGATCTCCTACTCCGCACGCGTGGTGAACGCGATGATCTCGCTGGTCGCGGCGGCGGGCGTGCTGACCGTGCTGCACCCGGCCCTGCTCCCGCTGCTCGTGACGATGACGCTGCCGAGCGCCTGGAGCTCCCTGACCATCGCCCGGCGCCGTTACGAGTCGTTCCACGCCTGGGTGCAGCACGCGCGCGCGGGGTACCTGATCGGCAGTCTGCTGACCGAGCCCGAGGCGGCACCGGAGATCCGCGTGCACGGGGTGGGCCCGTTCCTGCTGCGTCACTTCCGTTCGATGTCGGAGACGGCGGAGGCCGAGCAGGCACGGCTGGCCCGCCTCGCGGCTCGTACGGGCCTGTTCGCCGCCGCCTGGACGGGAATCGCGACCGTGGCGACGTACGCGACCCTCGGTGGTCTGCTGCTCACGGGCGCCATGGCGCTGTCCGTGGCGGGGACGGCGGTCATCGCGATCCGCACCGGTTCGGCCAGTCTCGACACGCTCGTCCTGGAGCTCAACGCACTGCACGAGGAAGCGCTGTTCGTGGGCGACATGGAACGCCTGTACGTGGAGGCGGCCAAGCGCGCCATACCGGTGGGCGGGGAGCCGCTGCCCACGAACCCGAGCGAGATCCGCCTGGAGAACGTCACCTTCGCGTACCCGGGCAAGGCGGCCCGGCCCGCGCTGTGCGACGTGACGCTGACGGTTCCTCTCGGCAAGATCGTGGCGCTCGTCGGCGAGAACGGCTCGGGCAAGACCACCCTGGTCAAGCTGCTCTCCGGGCTGTACGCCCCGGACCGGGGCCGCATCCTGTGGGACGACGTGGACACGGCGACCGCCGACCGGCAGCAGCTCGCCGAGCGCATCGCGATGGTGGCGCAGGACTTCAAGCGGTGGCCTTTCACGGCCCGCGTGAACGTCGCGGTGGGCCGCCCTTCGGCGGCACCGACCGACGAGCGCGTCTCCTCGTCGGTCGCGGAGGCAGGGGCCCAGGACGTGGTGGCGGATCTGCCGCGCGGCCTCGACACGCTCCTCGCGCGCGGCTTCAGCGGCGGACACGAGCTGTCGGGCGGGCAGTGGCAGCGGCTAGGCATCGCGCGGGCGGCCTACCGGCGCGGGCACATCCTGATCGTGGACGAGCCGACGGCGGCCCTCGACGCCCGCGCCGAGCTGGAGGTCTTCGAGAAGATCCGGGCCCTGGCGGACACCGGCCAGACGGTCATCCTGATCACGCACCGCCTGGCCTCGGTGCGCCACGCCGACCTGGTGCACGTCCTCGACCAGGGCCGTCTGGTGGAGTCCGGCACTCCGGAGGAGCTCCTGGCCACGGGCGGTGTCTACGCGGAGCTGTACGCGCTGCAGGCGGAGCAGTTCACGGCGAAGGTGCCGACGAGGGAGGCGGGCTGACGGGCCGCCGCGGACCCGGTGGTGTTGACGGTCACTCTCCGGAGTCGGCTCCGCGCACGATCACCAGGAACGTGTCGGTGGCGAGGTCCATGACGACCTCCGCGGCCTGGCCCTCCAGGCGGCGCGCCTGCGCGAACTCCTCCGCCGGCCACGATCCGCGCGGCCCGCCGGCGGGGAAGCGCTTCAGCACTGTTCGCCCGTTCACCCTGCACCTCCATGTAAAGCCGGTACTCGTAGAGTTAAACGCCCTGCACAGGGTGAACGGCTCTTTACGTGACGGTAATGAGACGTAGTTGACACGTGGTCAACGCAGAACGGTGAGGAAGCTCTCAGAAAGCGCACTGACGAGTGACTTTCCGCATCACCTTCCGTACATGCCGTGTCCGACACTCACTCCGGCGGCTTGTCGTACTCCTGGATCCGCGTCCCGTGGCTGCGGTCCACCAGCGCGGGCAGGCGCTCGCCGAGTTCCCGTACGGTCGCCGGGAGGTCGATGGTGAGGAGTTCCCGGTCACGCATGAGGACGCGCCCGTCGACGATCGTGGTGCGGACGTCGGAGGAGCGGGCGCTGTGCACGAGCGTCGCGGCGAGGTCGTGGACGGGCTGGGTGTGCGGGCCCGTGACGTCGACGAGGACGATGTCGGCGCGTCGGCCGGGAGCGAGGCTGCCGATACGCTCCCCCAGCCCGACGGCCCGGGCGCTCTGGAGCGTGGCGTGGTGCAGCGCCTGCCGTGAGGTCAGCCAGCGCGGGTCGCCCTCGGTCGACTTCTGCACGAGCGCGGTGAGCGCCATGGACTCCCACACGTCGAGCGAGTTGTTCGAGGCGGCACCGTCCGTGGCGAGACCGACGTCGATGCCGATGCGGCGCAGGGCCCGTACCGGGGTCGTGGGCCAGGCGAATTTCAGATAGCCGCGGGGCGCCGACGCCACGGCGACCGGCCCTGTCGCCCGCTCCAGGACGGGCAGGTCACGCTCGACGATGCCGGTGCCGTGCGCGATGAGTACGCCCGCGTCGACGCCGAGGAGCCCGGTGCGTTCCAGCACCTCGATGGGCGTGACGCCGTGCCGGGCGAGGCTGTTGTCGGTCTGGTCGCGGCTCTCGGAGGCGTGGAGGTGGACGGGCAGGCCGTGTTCGCGGGCGAGTTCGGCGGTCGCGGCGAGGTCGGTGTCGTCGACGGTGTAGGGGGCGTGCGGGGCGAGTGCGGTGGTGATGCGCCCGCCGGCGCCGCCCCGGTGGCGTAGCGCGAACTCCAGTGACTTCCGGCGCCCTTCGGGCCCCTGGGAGGAGAAGTACGCCTCCCCCAGGTGCGCGCGCAGCCCGCTCTCGGCCGTCACGGCGGCGACCGTGTCCATCGCGAAGTAGTGGTCGGCGAAACAGGTCACCCCACCGCGGATCATCTCGGCACAGGCCAGCCGCGCGCCCAGTTCCACGTCCTTCGGGGTGAGGTTCGACTCGATCGGCCAGACGACGTCGTTGAACCACTCCTCGGCCGGCAGGTCCTCGGCGACTCCGCGCAGGGCGACCATCGGGGCGTGGGTGTGGCAGTTGATGAGACCGGGCAGGGCGACCTGGCCCCGGGCGTCGATGCGCTCGGCGGCGGGGAACTCCGTGGTGCCCGCGGCCGGGCCGACGGATTCGATGACCCCGCCCCGTACGACGATCGCGGCGTCCTCGACGAACCCGATCTGTTCCTGGTCGTCGTGCACGAGGGCGGTGCAGCCGGTGATGAGGAGATCCGCGGAGGAGCCAGCGCGAGACGGCGTCATGCGGTCACGGTACGACGGTGGTGTGCGGCCCGGGGACGTGAACGAGCCTTCTCCCGGCCCGGAGCCGCTCTAGCCCGCCGTCCGCAGTCCCGGCAGGGTGCCCCTGCGGGCCGCCGGTGCCAGACGGCTCAGCCCCGCCCGCCTGCCGCGCTCGGTGAGTTCGTCCAGGAGTTCGGTGAGCCGCTCGATGTCCTGGGGCGTGAGGTGTCCGGTGTCGTCGAGGTGGACGGCGTACGCGGTGGTGGTGTCGACGAGGCGTTCGAGCGTCGCCGCGACCTCGCCGGTGCCCTCCGTGTGCCGGGCCAGTGCGGGGAGTTCGGCCGCGGAGAGGCCGATCGCGGCGTGCGCCTCGGCGAGCGTGCGGTAGGCCTCGCGGCGCAGGGTCCACCGCCGGGCACGGTCGTCGGACTCGCTGAGCACGTGCGCGAGGTAGGCGTACGCGGCGTCGCCGGCCTTGGCCAGCCGACCGCGCACACGGCCGCCCCGCTGCCCCGGCATCGGCAGGTGGCCCACGATCAGCACGATCGCGCAGGCCAGCAGCGTCTCCAGGATCCGGCTCCAGGAGGCCTGCGGATCGCCGCCCACCATGACGAGGGCGAGCACGAGCACGGTGACGACGGCGGTCTGCGCGGCGAAGTGCCGCGTGGCGACGGGAATCAGCGCACCGCAGACGGCGACGAGCGCCACGAGTCCCTCGGGCCGCGGCAGCACGGCGGCGAACCCGGCGAAGACGACCGCCCCCAGCACGGTCCCGGCCGCCCGGGACAGCACGCGCGAGGCGAGCGGCCCGAGGTCGGGCTTGACCAGGAAGACGGCCGTGGCGGGCAGCCAGTACCAGTGGACGTGATGAAGGGCCTGCGCGACGGCCGCGCTGGCCCCGAACGACAGGGCGACCCGCAACCCGTACTCACGCCCGCCGGCCCCCAGGGCGACCCGGACGACCGACTTGGCGGTACGACGCCGTCTGTGGAGCCTCTCTTCGTGGACATCGCCCTCGTGGTCGAACGCCTCGGCGGCTCGCAGCAGCGCGTCGTCCAGGGCGCGCAGTGCGGGCGCGGAACGAGCGGGCGCGGGCAGCGGCCCGGTGGGCGCGTTGGCGCGTACGGCGACGGCGAGGCGCCGTGGCCCTTCCGCCGCTCGCGCGGGAACGGCGTCCCCCGCCCAGGCGAGCGCGGTCGCCGCTTCGGCGAGGGGCAGCGCGGCGGCGTACTGGGCGTGCAGCCGCCGTTCGGTCGCCGAGCTCGCGTACCGCCGCAGCCGGGGCCCGGCGAGGGCGTCCTGCGCGTGGTCGAGCGCGGCGGTCAGGGCGGCCCGCCGGTCGGTGGCTCGGGGCGTACCCGTGGCGCCCAGCAACTCCACGATGGCGTCGTACACCTTGGCGACGGCGGCACGCTCCCCGTCGAACCGGAAGTCGAGCCAGAACTCCAGCCGCGAGTCACCCGTGACGGCTCCGGGCGTGGGCAGCACGAGCCGAAGGGTGAGCAGCCACGCGGCCCCACCGACATAGGCGAGCGCGCGCTCCCACCCGGCCTCGGGCAACGGCATCCCGGCGCCGATGGCCGCGGTGACGAGCAACTGCGTCCCGGCCCCCGACGCCACCGACCCGATGGCACTGACACTCCCGGCGAGCAGCCCGAGCAGGGTGAGGACGAGGGTGAGCACCAGGGCGTGCGTGTGTTCCCCGGCGTACGTCCCGACGAACAGTCCCCCGGCGCCCGCGAGCGCGGGCACCCCGATCCGCTTGACCGAGACCCTCCGGCTCCCGGGCCGGTCGTTGATCCCCGCGAGCATGGCCCCGAGCGCGGCGACGACCCCGACGGAGGTCCGGTCGAGGAGCACGGCCACGAGCAACAGGGGGCCGGCGGCCAGCGCCCCGCGCACCACCGCGTTCCACGGCACGGGCCCCCTTTGCGCACGCAGAGCATGAGCAAGCCAGGGCGGCACGGCAGGCGCGAGGCGGGACAAGGTTCTGGCTCCTGTCAGGACGAGGGCGGGGGTGTGCCTTCGTTCGGGCGACGGTGGCC
>NZ_VJZC01000599.1 GCF_009377185.1 Streptomyces spongiae | reverse complement strand
GTGGGCGGGTGGGAAAACCAACCCGAGAAGCAGCGCAGCTACCACCGCACAGGCGGCGGAGCCGTCAGCTGGTCTGCCAGGCGGGCCAGGCGGTCCCGGAGACGGCGGCGCCCCCGCGGCAGCGGCACCGCGTTCTCGCCCGCCGCCGCGCTCACCAGGTGCTGCACCGTGTCCAGATCCAGGTCGGTGTCCGCCGGCACGGACAGCGCCTCGTGGGCCATCGCCCCCAGCTCACGGTCCCCCGCGTCGAGCGCGAGCACCCGCGCCCCGGCCCGCCGGGCGTCGTGCACCCGCTCCAACAGCGCGTCGCCCGGAGCGGACGGCGACACCACGAGCAGCGTCTCGCCCCGCCGCGCAGCCGACACACGGCCCAGCCCCACCGCCAGATGAGCGGGGTCACAGGGGCGCGCCCCGTGCCGTACGAGCGTGGGGGAGAGCTCCGGCGTGCCCGACCACGCCGCCTCGTCCACGAGATGCGCGGCCAGATGCCACGGCTCGTACTCCTCCGTGCCCACGAGCAGCAGCCCGCCGCCGTACGACTCCACAGAACTCCTGAGCGCTCCCGCGAACCGGCGTGTGGCGACCGGCCACTCGGTCCCGGCGAGCACTTCCCGCAACAACGCGACCCGTACAGCGTCCATGCGCACGGATGCTGCCGCACACCACCACTCGTGACGCGACGTTCACCATGAATTCGCCCGAGTTGGGGACAGGGAAAATCCAGCCGCATCCCAAGGAGCCCCCCAAGGAGCCCACCCATGACCGAGAGCAGCATCCCCTTCCACGCCGGCCGCGAGGGGTACGCCAGCTTCCGTATCCCGGCCGTCGTCGCCACCGCCGACGGCACCCTGCTGGCGTTCTGCGAGGGCCGGGTCGGATCGCGGGACGACTTCGGGAACATCGACATCGTGCTGAAGCGGTCCACGGACGGCGGCCGCACCTGGGGCCCGCTGGAGGTGGCCGTGAAGAACGGCGACGACCTCGCGGGCAACCCGGCGCCCGTCGTCCTCGACACCGGCCGCGTCCTGCTCCTCCACGTGCGCAACGCGGCCCTCGCCACCGAGGACGCCATCCGGCGCGGTGCGGTGAGCGCCGCGGAGGGACGGCGCGTCTGGGTGCAGCAGAGTGACGACGACGGAGTCACCTGGTCCATGCCGAAGGAGATCACCAAGGAGACCAAGAGAGCTGCGTGGCGGTGGTACGCCACCACCCCCGGGCACGCCCTCCAGCTGAGCACCGGCCGGGTCGTCGTTCCTGCCAACCACTCCCTGCCCCCGGCCGGCACGGACACCGGCACGGAGGGCAGGTACAACGGCGGCCACTGCCTGCTGAGCGACGACCGCGGCGGGACCTGGCGCATCGGATACGTCGACGACAACACCGACGGCTACATCAACGCCAACGAGACCACGGCCGCCGAACTCCCCGACGGACGTGTCTACTTCAACACCCGCAACGACTCACCGTCCCCCGGCACCCGCGCCGACGCCCACTCCGCCGACGGCGGCACCACCCTCGTCAGGCCCTTCCGCCCCCAGGCCGGTCTCGTCGCCCCCGTCTGCGAGGGCAGCGTCCTCCAGCTCCAGGACCCCGACCTGCTCCTCTACTCCGGCCCGGCCGACCCCGGCTTCCGCGCCCTGATGACCGTACGGGTCTCCGAGGACGGCGGTACGACGTGGCGTTCCGCGCACACCGTCGACGGGCTGCCCGCCGCGTACTCCGACCTCGTCCGGATCGACGCGGACACCGTCGGTCTGCTCTACGAGACGGGCGACTTCAGCGCGTACGAGACGATCGCCTTCCGCCGGATCCCCGTGACCGCGCTCACCTGAACCGGGCGCCCGCCCGTGCGCCCCGCGCACGTAAAGTCGGGCCATGACCTCTAGTGACAGTGCAAAGGCTCCCGTGAAGGACCCGTGGGACCTGCCCGACGTGTCCGGGCTCGTCGTCGGCGTGCTCGGCGGCACCGGACCGCAGGGCAAGGGCCTCGCCTACCGGCTCGCCCGGGCCGGACAGAAGGTGATCATCGGCTCGCGGTCCGCCGACCGCGCGCGGTCCGCCGCCGAGGAGCTCGGCCACGGAGTCGAGGGCGCCGACAACGCCGAGACCGCCCGCCGCAGCGACATCGTGATCGTCGCGGTGCCGTGGGACGGCCACGGAAAGACACTGGAGTCCCTGCGCGAGGAACTGGCCGGCAAGCTCGTCGTCGACTGCGTCAACCCGCTCGGCTTCGACAAGAAGGGCGCGTACGCCCTGAAGCCGGAGGAGGGCAGCGCCGCCGAGCAGGCCGCCGCCCTGCTGCCGGACTCGCGGGTCACCGCCGCCTTCCACCACCTCTCCGCCGTCCTCCTCCAGGACCCGGAGATCGAGGAGATCGACACCGACGTGATGGTGCTCGGCGAGGAGCGGCCCGACGTCGAGATCGTGCAGGCGCTCGCGAACCGCATCCCCGGCATGCGCGGCATCTTCGCCGGTCGCCTGCGCAACGCGCACCAGGTCGAGTCCCTGGTCGCCAACCTGATCTCCGTGAACCGGCGCTACAAGGCCCACGCGGGTCTCAGGCTGACCGACGTCTAGGACGCCGTCGGGCATGGGGGACACTGGACGCCGTACCACCACTGACGTCCGACCGTCCTGTCAGGAGCCGACCCCCATGCCCCGCCTCGCCCTGTACGCCCTCGCCGTCTGCCTGCTCTCCGTGGCCGCCGCTGTGGTCTCCTTCGTCCAGGGCAGCTGGCTGGGGGTCGTGTGGGTGCTGCTGGCCGGGCTGTCGTCCAACATGACCTGGTACTACGCGCGGCGGGCGAGGATGACGAGGGCCGGGCGCGGTTCCGTCACGAAGTGACGCACACGTCGCTGCCCTCCTGCCAGAAGCGGTACAGATCGAAGCCGCAGTACGTCGCCAGGTCGCTGATGCCGAGGCCGCGCAGGACCGCGTCGACCGCGTCGAAGAACACGCCGTTCACCTGCGGGATCCACAGCACGGCGAACACCAGCAGCAGCCCGAACGGCGCCAGCGGCTCCATCTGGCGGCGGGCCTTGTGCGACAGCCAGGGCTCGATCACCCCGTAGCCGTCCAGGCCCGGCACCGGCAGGAAGTTCAGGATCGCGGCCGTGACCTGGAGCAGAGCCAGGAACGCCAGCGCGTACTGGAACGCCTGCGGGACGCCGTCCAGCGCGTCCAGCCAGAACGGTGCCGTGCAGACGACGGCGAACGCCACGTTGGTCAGCGGGCCCGCCGCCGAGATCAGGCTGTGCTTCCAGCGGCCCCGGATGCGCCCGTGCTCGATGAACACCGCGCCGCCCGGCAGACCGATCCCGCCCATGATCACGAAGAGGACGGGCAGCACGATGCTGAGCAGCGCGTGCGTGTACTTGAGCGGGTTGAGGGTCAGGTAGCCCTTCGCGCCGATCGAGATGTCGCCGCTGTGCAGGGCGGTGCGCGCGTGCGCGTACTCGTGCAGACAGAGGGAGACGATCCAGGCCGCGGTCACGAAGAGGAAGACGGCCATCCCGGGCTGCTCGGCGAACCCGGTCCACGTGGCCCAGCCCGTGACCGCCATCACGGCCACGATGCCCAGGAAGACAGGGCTGATCCTCCGGTCGCTCCGGCGGGACGCGGCGGTGGTCATGGGGTGTGCTCCCTGGTGTGGGCGGGGTGGGGACTGCGGGCGAGGGTAGACCGTATCGGTGCCGAGGGGGCAACGTCCTGCGGGCGGTCAGAGGTTCCTCCCGGTTCATGTCCGTTTCATGACCGTACAAAAACCCGGAAGCGTTGCCGGGCCGAGCGGGGACAATGGACCGGTGCGCTATCGCATCCTCGGTACCACCCAGGCGTTCCGCCCCGACGGCACCTCCGCTCCGGTCGGCGGAGCGCGGCTGCGTGCCCTGCTGACCGTGTTCGCGCTGCGGCCCGGGCGTACGGTGCCCGTGCCCGTGCTGGTCGACGAGGTGTGGGACGGTGACCCGCCCGCGGACGCGTCCGGCGCGGTGCAGGCGCTGGTCGGGCGGTTGCGCAGGGCGCTCGGGCCGGACGCGGTCGCCTCGGTGGACGGTGGCTACCGGCTGGTCGCGGGCGCGGACGATGTCGACCTCCACCGCTTCGAACGGCTCGTCGGTGACGGGGTGCGTGCGCTGGCCGACGGTGACGCGGCGAAGGCGGCCGTGGTGCTGGACGACGCGCTGGCCCTCTGGCAGGGGCCCGCCCTCGCCGACCTTCCCGACCGTACGGCTGCGGCGGCCCGCTTCGAGGCGCGGCGGCTCGACGCCTGCAGGGCCCGTCTCACGGCGGCCCTCGCCCTGGGGCAGGCCGAGCAGTACCTTCCCGAGCTCACGGCGCTGTGCGACGCGCATCCGCTGGACGAGCGTCTGCAGGGGTTGCGGTTGCGGGCGTTGCGTGACGCGGGGCGTACGGCGGAGGCGCTGGCCGGGTACGAGGACGTACGGCGGCTGCTGGCTGACCGGCTGGGTGCGGATCCCGGTGCGGAGCTGAGGGCGCTGCACGGGGAGCTGCTGGAGGGTTCCTCGCCCCCGCCGCCCCTACCTGTCCCATCCCTGGGGGCTCCGCCCCCAGACCCCCGTATCGGCCTTGCGGCCTCGTCCTCAAACGCCGGACGGGCTGATATTTCAGCCCCTCCGGCGTTTGAGGAGCGGGGTCCGGGGCGGAGCCCCAGACGCGGCAACCTCCGGTCCCGGCTCACCTCCTTCGTCGGGCGGGACGCCGAGATCGACACCATCCGGGGCGACCTGACGTCGGCCCGGCTCGTGACGCTGCTCGGCCCCGGCGGCGCCGGCAAGACCCGGCTGTCGCAGGAGGCCGGCGAGGCCGTCGCCGAGGCCGTCCCCGACGGCGTCTGGCTGGCCGAACTCGCCCCGGTCGACGACCCCGAGAACGTCCCGGAGGCCGTCCTCACCGCCGTGGGCGCCCGCGAGACCGTGCTCCGGGGCGCCGGCGCCGAGGAGATGCGGGCCGTGATGGACCGGCAGGACGACCCCGTCAGCCGCCTCGTCGAACACTGCGGCCGACGCCGCATGCTGCTCATCCTGGACAACTGCGAGCACGTGGTCGACGCGGCGGCCCGCCTGGCCGAGCGGCTGCTGGAGCGCTGCCCGGGACTGACCGTACTGGCCACGAGCCGCGAACCCCTCGGCGTACCGGGGGAGTTGCTGCGCCCCGTGGAACCGCTGGCACGGCCGTACGCGCTGCGGCTGCTCGCCGACCGCGGCGCCGCCGCCCGCCCCGGCTTCGACCCCGCGGACGACCCGGAGGCGGCGGCCGAGATCTGCCGCCGCCTCGACGGACTGCCGCTCGCCATCGAGCTGGCCGCCGCCCGGCTCCGGATGCTGACCCTGCGTCAGATCGCCGAACGGCTGGACGACCGGTTCCGGCTGCTCACCAGCGGCAGCCGGACCGTACTGCCCCGCCAGCAGACCCTGCGTGCCGTCGTCGACTGGTCCTGGGACCTGCTCGACGAGGAGGAACGGGACGTCCTGCGGCGGCTGTCGGTGTTCGCGGGCGGCTGCGACCTCGCCGCCGCCGAGGCCGTCTGCGGCCCGGCCGCGCTGGAGGCGCTGGGCTCGCTCGTCGACAAGTCCCTCGTGGTGGCTGCCTCCACCGATGAAGGCAAGATGCGCTACCGGCTCCTGGAGACCGTCGCCGAGTACGCGCGCGAGCGGCTCGACGAGGTGGGTGCGCGGGCCGTGGCCGAGCGCGCCCACCTCACGTACTACCGCGAACTCGCCCGCACCACCGACCCGTTGCTGCGCGGCCCCGGCCAACGCGCGGCGATCGCGCTGCTGGAGCTGGAGTACGAGAACATCCGCACGGCCCTGAGGCACGCCGTCGCCGAGCGCGACGAGCAGGAGGCCCTCGTCCTGGCGCTGTCCCTGTGCTGGTACTGGCAGATGCGCGATCTGCGCAGCGAGGCCCGCACCTGGTCCACCGAGGTCAAGGAGCTCGGCCCCGACCCCTTCACCGCCCCCGCGAGC
>NZ_VJZC01000598.1 GCF_009377185.1 Streptomyces spongiae | reverse complement strand
GCCCGCCGCCGCGCGTTGCCTGTGACGACGGACCAGCTCCTTTCCCCGGCTGCGCGCGGCCACGTCGCAGACGACCGCCGACAGCAGCGGTGCCGTGCGCCGCCGGGCGAGGAGGAGCCGCTGGTTGGCCACGGCTTCCGGGCGCCAGTGCAGCTTGTACGCCTCGGTCCCGCGGAGCATGCTCAGCACCTGGTGGCCGCCGGCGCTCGCGAGCTCGGCGCAGGCGTGCAGCAGCATCGTGGCGACGTCCACCTTCAGCGACCGCAGCCGGGGATGGGCGCCGTACAGATAGGCGCACGCCAACTGCCGTGACAGCAGGGTCACATCGACGGCCAGGACGTCACCGTCGACGCGGAACTCGGTCACCACGGCGTCCCCGGACCTGACCATCGGGCCGAGGGAGCGGACCAGGTGCTCGTGGAACCGGGGCCGCAGGTGCTCGGGGGTCACCGTGCGGCCCTGCCACTGCAGCCGGTGCAGGTCGAGCATCGTGCGCAGGGCCGTGCCCACCTCGTCGTGGGGTACGGCACGCGGCTCGACGCCGAGACGGCCGAGCTTGCGGATCTTGGCCCGGACGCGTTGGGCACGGGCGGGCGGCAGCCGCGTCAGCAGCTCGTCCATCGGGTGGGCGGGCAGCTCCAGGCACAATGAGTCGGCGACCCGCCGCCGGGGACCGCGCCACAGGTCGAACACACGCTCCACGGCCGCACCGGGCCGCACCCCGCGGAAGTCGATCAGCGCGGTGCGGGCCAGGGTGAACAGCGCCGAGGTCAGCGCCACGGCCGCGTGATCGGCCCGCTTGTCGTCGATGAGGACGTCCGCGTGGTCGGAGATCGCGCCGCCCAGCGGGACCAGGGCGGGCAGCGGCGAGCGTACGAGCGTGAGGGGAGCGGCGGCGAGCAGTTCCCCGCCCTCGCGCACCAGCACGATCCTCAGCCGCCCCGGACTGCCGTACGACAGCCACCACGAGTGGAGCCAGGCGTGACTCTGGAACGGTGTGGCGGCGGAGCACCGCCGGTGCAGGCGGGTCCAGGCAGGGCCGAGCCCGGCGAACTCGTGCTCGTCGGTGCAGAGTTCGGCGTACAGGGTGCGGCCGGGGCGATCGGTACCGCCCTCCACGGCCCGGAGCGTGCCGGTCACAGCTTCCGCTGCGCGTCTGCGGCGGTGGCCGGGCCGGGCACGGACGCGGCCGGGGCGGCGTCGGCGCCGCGGCGGGGGCGGACCAGCAGGAGCAGGCCCCCGAGCAGCCCACCCGTGCTGGCGCCCACCAGACCCGTCACCGCCGGCGAGGCCGAGGACGCCTCGGTGGGCGGGGTGGCACGCGCGAACTGGTGGAGCGTGACATGCGTGCTGTCCTCGGAGTGGTTCGCGTGCCGCGTCAGGGCGCGTGAGACGGCGTTGGCCATGTCGGCGGCCAGGTCGCGGCGCTCGGAGGTGGCCGAGACGGAGACCATGGGCGCGTCCGGCGAGGTCGCCGTCCGTACGCTGTCCCGCAGCGTGCCGACCGGCACTCCGGCCCACACCTGCGCGTCCCCGAGCACCGCGAGCTGCGTGGCCACGCGCCCGTAGGCCTGCGCGAAGCCCAGCGCGGCCTGGGTGTCCGATCCCTTCGCGGGCACGGCGACGACATAGTTCGTGGCCGTGTACGTCGAGGGCTTGACGGCGCCGTACGTGCTCCCGGCCACCCCGCCGAGCAGGACTCCGGCCACCACGAGGGACCAGACGGGCAGGGCCTTCACACGGGCGAGGGCGGCCGTCGCCTGGGAGCCCCCGGGCGTGCGGTCGGTCTTGTCGACGATGTCGGTCATACGGAACTCACTCCCAAGGACGGGCTTCCGGAAGGCGTGCGGGTAAGGGCGGCCGCGTACACGTCCATGAGCTGGGCGGCGCTGCGGGTGATGCAGTAGTGGTGGGCGGCGGCGGGGACGGCGCGGGATCCCGAGCCCTCGGCCCGGGCGTCGAGCAGGGCGCGCACGAACGAGCCCTCGCCGCCCGGCACACGCCGGGCGCCGGGTGCCGTGCCCGGCGCCAGGTCCTCGACCGCGGGGCACGCGACGTAGAGCACGGGCAGCCCGGCCGCCAGGGCCTCCACGACGGCCAGCCCGAATGCCTCCTCACCACTGGGTGAGGCGAGGACGTCCATGGCGGACAGCAGCGACGGCAGATCGGCGCCCGGGGAGCCGTCAGCCGGCCGCTCGCCGGTCAGCAGCACCCGGTCGGCGGTCCCCGCCCGATGGGCGGCCCGCCGCAGCACGCTCTCCTCCGGGCCGCCCCCGACCAGCAGCAGCCAGACGTCGTCGGGGAGCTCGGCGAGCGCCCGGACGAGGACGTCGAACCGCTTGCTCGCCGTCAGCCGTCCGACGCCCCCGACGACGTACGCGCCTTCCGGCAGCCCGAGCCGTCTGCGGGTGCGCTCGCGCAGCGCGGGGTCGAAGCGGAAGCGGGCCAGATCGATGCCGTTCGGTACGACCTCGATGCGCGGGCCGGGCACGCCCCAGCCCCTCAGCCGTTCGGCGACCGTGGGGGAGACGGCGACCGTGGCGCTGCCCAGGCGTTCGCTCGCGAGGTACAGCGCGCGGACCCCGGCGGAGAGCCGGCGGCCCTCCATCTGCGACGCGCCCAGGGAGTGCTCGGTGGCGACGACGGCCCGCACACCGGCCAGCCGGGCGGCGACCCTGCCGTACACGCAGGCCCGGTACAGGTGCGTGTGCACGAGGTCGTAGCGGCCCGCGCGGATCAGCCGCACCAGGCGGGGGAGGGCCGTGAGGTCGCGGTTGCCGCTCATGCCGACATGGGTGACGCGTACCCCGTCGGCGGTGAGGCCGTCGGCGACCGGGCCCGGGGCGGTGAGCGTCACCACATCGCACTCGACCGGCAGATGGCGCAGCAGCAGCCGGAGTTGCTGTTCCGCGCCACCGACGCCGAGACCGGTGATGATGTGCAGGGCCTTCACGTCGTCAGGCCCCCTCGACGGGGCGGCGGCGCAGCCGGTGCAGTCGGTGCTTGAGGAACAGCCGTACGGAGGTGTCGTTCTCCCCGACGTGCACGCGGGGGAGGGCGTACACGCCGTTCAGCGGGCCGGGGTCGACCGCACAGGCGTAGGCGTACCCGGCGTCCCGTACCGCGTCCATGACCCGCTCGTCGAGGTACCCGTACGGATAGCAGAAGCCCCGGACGTCGGTGCCCGTCAGCTCGGAGAGCAGCGTCCTGCTGTCGGCGACCTCGGCGCGCAGCGTCGCGGTGCCCGCCTTGGTGAGGTCGACGTGGGTGAGTCCGTGCGAGCCGATCTCGATGCCCTCCGCGGCGGCGGCCGCCAGGATGCCCTCCCTGCCCAGCAGACGCTTGCGCGGGCCGAGCGGGTCCCAGGCGTTCTCGCCGTCCAGCCGCCCGGGGAGCACGAAGACGGTGGCCCCGCAGCCGTGTTCGCGCAGCAGCGGAATGGCGACGTCGACGAAGTCCGTGTACCCGTCGTCGAAGGTGAGGCCCACCAGGTTCCGTCCCTCGCCACGGGCCCGGGCGGCGAGCAGGTCGGCCATGCTCACCCCGCGCAGCCCCCGTCGGCGCAGCCAGCGCAGCTGGCGGGCGAGGCGGCCGGGGGAGACGGTGAGGCGGTACGGGTCGTCGGAGGTGTCGCCCACGGAGTGGTACATCGCCACCCACAGGCAGGTGCCGAAAGCGGGTCTGGTGCGGGCGGTCGGTTCGGTCGGCTCAGCGGTTACGGACATGTGGAAGCCTTCGTGTGACGGAACGGAGTGCGGGGATGACGCCGCCGGACCCGGTCCAGGCCAGCGGGACGAAGACGAGGGACACGACGGTGAGGCCCAGGGCGAGCCCGAGCACGGGCGAGTCCACGCGGCTCGCGCAGAACAGGCCCGCCACGCAGGCGAGCACGGCCGCCCGCACGGGCCTGCTCATGTCGGCCACCACCTGCCGGACACGGATCGGCACCCCGCGACCACTGACGCCGTGCAGCAGGAGCAGGGCCGTGACGGTGATCCCGGCGGCGTTGGCGGCGGCGATCCCGCGCACGCCCCAGCCGTCGGCGGTGAGGGCCCCGATCAGGGAGGTCACGAAGATCCCGGCGGCCATCGCGGCGAGCGGGTACCAGCTGGGCCGCCGGGACGAGAAGTACGAGCGGATGAGGGCGCCCACCATCGAGTGGCCCAGCAGCCCGAGGGCGTACACACGCATCACTCCGGCCGTGGCGGCGGTGTCCTGCGCGGTGAACGCACCGCGCTGGAAGAGGAGTTCGGTGATCTGCGGCGCACACGCGACGATCGCCGCCGCGCCGAGCAGCACGATGGACGCGACCAGGACCAGGTCCTTCTCCACCCGCTCGCGCGCCCGCTCGGTGTCGCCCTCGGCCAGCGCCTGCGCCACCACCGGGAAGGTGACGGTGCACAGCATCAGCGAGAACGTCATCGGGATCTGGGCCACCTTCTGCGCGTAGTTGAGGTGCGAGATGGCCCCGGCCGGGAGGGTCGAGCCGATGAAGCGCTCGATGAGCACCTGGCCCTGACGGCACAGCGCGAAGAGGAGGACCGTGCTGACCAGGGCGAGGCCGAGCGGGCGCTCCGGCTGAGCCGTTGCCACGGAGGCCGCCGCCTTGCGCCTGAGCTCCCTGAACAGCGACGGAAGCTGGGCCAGGATCATCAGGGCGCCGCCGACCGCGACCCCGACCGCCGCCGCACGCACTCCCCAGGCCCCGCCGAGGACGAACATCGCCGCGATGATCGCCGCGTTGTACGCCACGTAGATCGCCGCGGGTGCCGTGAACCGGCGGTGGGCCCGCAGCGCGGCGCTGCAGTACCCGGCGAGCCCGAAGGTGAACACACAGGTGGCGGTCAGCCGGGTGCAGTACACGGCGAGCCCGGGATCGGACAGCCCGGGCGCGAGCACCCCCACCACGTACGGCGCTCCGGCCATCAGCAGGGCGGCCACCCCCGCGAACGCCAGCGACAGCCTGGGCAGCGTGGTGGCGACCAGCGAGCGCACCGGATCGCCGGGGGCGCCCTGCGCACGGCGGGCCACGGCCACGCTGAGCATGGGCACCAGGACGATGGCCATCCCGTCCTCGATGAGCAGGGTGGCCGCGAACTCGGGGATGGTCCAGGCGACCAGGAAGGCGTCGGTCTCCGACCCGGCTCCGAACAGGTACGACAGCGCCTGGTCGCGCCCGAGGCCCAGCAGCGACCCGATGGCCGTGAGCACGGCGGTGACGAGGGTCGCCCGGGCGAGGAACCGGCGGGTCGGCGGAGCGGCGTCCGTGGACTCGGCGGTGGCCCGGGCGGTGGGCACCACGGACCCGGGCTCGGGCGTCGCGGCACTGTCGGTCACATGCGGAGGAGTGGTGGTCATGACGCCGCGGCCTCCTCCGGCTCGGCGGTACCGGCCGGCTGCTGGTCGGAGGTGCGCGGGGAGGACGCCGTGTCCGCGAGGGCCCACCACGCCGTGAGCCCCAGGGCCACGCCGGTCACCACCGTCGAGGGTCCGCCGATGTCGGCGTACACGAAGTCGACCAGCTGCCACACGACCAGTCCGCACGCGACGAGCCCGCAGTCGAGGCCACCGGACCCGCCCGGCCGCCCGTCGCCCGCGCGCCGTGCCCGCGCCAGCCTCCGCAGCCCGCACACCAGCAGCGCCAGCCAGCTCCCCGCCAGCGCCACCAACCCGACGAGCCCCTGCTCGCTCAGCACGAGGAGGTACATGTTGTGCGGCGACAGCAGCGGTTGCTTGCGGAACGTGATCCCGGCGCCCGCGATGTCGGCCCCGGAGGACAACGCCAGCGAGGCGCGCCCGTCCCGGTGCTCGGGGAAACCCTTCAGGCCCACGCCGGTCAGCGGCTGTTCGCGCCACATGTCGACGGCCGCCGCCCACATCGTGTACCGGTCGGTGACCGACTGGTCCGGGGCGTCCGTGACCTGCGTGATGCTGCTGATCCGCTCCTGGAACACCGCCGAGCCGATGCCCGCCCCGCCCACGAGGATCACCCCGACGGCGGCCACCGCCG
>NZ_VJZC01000597.1 GCF_009377185.1 Streptomyces spongiae | reverse complement strand
GGTAGGGGCGGCGGGGGCGGAAACACGCCCCCACCACCGCCCCCGTCTCACCCGACGGACGACGTTTCCACCAGGTTTCGCGGAGCGGCTAGGCTCCCACCGTGGCTGAGATCCAGATTCCCGCTGACATCAAGCCCGCCGACGGACGTTTCGGCGCGGGCCCCTCCAAGGTGCGGACGGAAGCGCTGGACGCGCTGGCCGCCACCGGTACCTCCCTGATGGGCACCTCCCACCGCCAGGCCCCGGTGAAGAACCTGGTCGGCAAGGTGCGCGAGGGCATCAGCGAGCTGTTCCAGATCCCCGACGGCTACGAGGTCGTCCTCGGCAACGGCGGCTCCACCGCGTTCTGGGACATCGCGACCCACGGACTCATCGAGAACAAGTCGCAGCACCTCACGTTCGGCGAGTTCTCCTCCAAGTTCGCCAAGGCGGCCAAGCTCGCCCCCTGGCTGGCCGAGCCGACCGTCCTCTCCAGTGACCCCGGCACGCACCCGGAGCCCACCGCCGAGGCCGGCGTGGACGTGTACGCGTTCACCCACAACGAGACCTCCACCGGTGTCGCCGCCCCCGTCAAGCGCGTCGACGGCGCTGACGAGGGCGCCCTCGTCCTCGTGGACGCCACCTCCGGCGCCGGCGGCCTCCCCGTCGACATCAGCGAGACGGACGTCTACTACTTCGCCCCGCAGAAGTCGTTCGCCTCCGACGGCGGCCTCTGGATCGGCGTCTTCTCCCCGGCCGCCATCGAGCGCGCCGAGCGCGTCCACGCGTCCGGCCGCCATGTCCCGGAGTTCTTCAGCCTCCCGACGGCGATCGACAACTCGCGCAAGAACCAGACGTACAACACCCCGGCCCTCACCACCCTCTTCCTGCTGGACCAGCAGCTGGAGTGGATCAACGGCCAGGGCGGCCTGGCCTGGTCGACGGCCCGCACCAAGGACTCCTCCACCCGCCTCTACACGTGGGCCGAGGACAGCAAGTACGCGAGCCCGTTCGTCACCGACCCGGCCAAGCGCTCCCAGGTCATCGGCACGATCGACTTCACGGACGAGGTGGACGCCGCCGCCGTCGCCAAGGTGCTGCGCGCCAACGGCGTCGTCGACACCGAGCCCTACCGCAAGCTCGGCCGCAACCAGCTCCGCGTCGCGATGTTCCCGGCCATCGACCCGGCGGACGTCGAGGCGCTGACGAAGTGCGTCGACTACGTCATCGAGAAGCTGTAACCACCGCGTACGACGAAGGGCGCCCGGTGCACACCGGGCGCCCTTCTCGTGCTCGAACGGGCTCAAGCAGGCTCAAGCAGACTCAGGCAGACGCTGTCAGCCGCCGAACCCGAGAACCCCCTGCAGCGTGTTCCCGACCATCGTCGTGGTCGCCTGCGCCACGCCCTGCGGCTTCGGGTCGGGCAGCTTCTGGCAGACGGCGTCGGCCGTGCCCTTGCCCCGCGGCACCTTGCCGTTGGTGAGGTAGGCCGCCAGGTACTTGTCGAGGCACGCGTTGCCGCTCAGCGAGATGCCGTGGTTGCCGCCGCCCTGCTCGACCACCAGGCTGGAGTTCTTGAGCAGCCGGTGGACGGTGACCCCGCCCTGGTACGGGGTGGCCGCGTCGTCCGTCGCCTGGAACAGCAGCACCGGCGGCAGCTTGGCGTTGGCGACGTTCACCGGCTTCAGCGACTTCGTCGGCCAGAACGCGCACGGCGCGTTGTACCAGGCGTTGTTCCAGGCCATGAACGGCGCCTTCTCGTACACCGCCCAGTTGTCCTTGCGCCACTGGTTCCAGTCGCGCGGCCAGGACGCGTCACGGCACTGCACCGAGGTGTAGATGCTGTAGCCGTTGTCGCCGGAGGCGTCGATGGCGGCGAAGCTCTCGTACGCCTTGACCAGCGGGGCGTCGTTCTTGTCGTTCACGTACGCCGCGAACGCCTGGGCGAGGGAGGGCCAGTAGCCGTTGTAGTAGCCGCCGGGTATGAAGGTGTCCTCCAGCTCGGAGGCGCCCACCTTGCCGCCCGCGGGCTTCTTGGCGAGGGCCGCCCGCATGGCGTACCACTTGGCCTCGATCTTCGCCGGGTCGGTGCCGAGCTTGTACGTGGAGTCGTACTTGGCGATCCACGCCATGAGCGCCTTGTGACGGGCGTCGAAGGCGTAGTCCTGCTGGATGTTGTCGTCGTACCAGACTCCGGTCGGGTCGACGATCGAGTCCAGCACCAGGCGCCGCACCCGCTCGGGGTACAGCTTGGCGTAGACGGCGCCGAGGTAGGTGCCGTACGAGTAACCGAAGTAGTTGATCTTCTTCGCGCCGAGGGCCTTCCGGATGGAGTCCAGGTCCTTCACGGCGCTGATCGTGTTGATGTACGGCAGGACGTCCTTGTACTTCGTGCCGCATGCCTTGGCGAAGGACTTGGCGCGCGCGAGGTTGGCCTTCTCGATCGCGGGCGTGCTGGGCACGGAGTCCGGGCGCACCGGGTCGAAGTAGCCCGGCTTGCAGTCCAGGGCCGGCTTGCTCGCGCCCACTCCTCGCGGGTCGAAGCCGATGACGTCGTACTGGGCGGCGACCTCCTTGGGCAGCGAGGACGCGACGTACCCGGCCAGCGTCAGACCGCTGCCGCCGGGGCCGCCCGGGTTGACCAGCAGCGGGCCCTGGTACTTGTCCGCGGTGTGCGGCACGCGGGACAGCGCCAGCGTGATCTTCTTCCCGCTCGGCTTGGCGTGGTCGAGCGGCACCTTGACCGAGCCGCACTGGAGCGTCGGGGAGTCGTCCGTGGCGCACTTCTTCCAGGTGACCTTCGCGGCGGCGGCCTGGACGGTGTTCGCGGAGGGCGACGCGCTGGCGTTGGCGGGGACCGCTGTGAGCGTCCCCGCCAGTACGACGGCGGCGCCGCAGAGCACGGCTGCGCTTCTTCTCATGGAGTTCTCTCAGAACGGTGAGGGGGGTTCAGGCCCGCGAGGTTCACGGTCCGTGCCGCATGGTTGCGGAAGAGCACACCGCGCCAGAACACATTCGGCGAAGACTTGACCGAATCGAGTCATAGAGAGCTCACAGCCGCCGTGCCGGAAGCGACAGTTGGGCAGTCGGGCAGTCGGGCAGTCGGGCAGTCGGGCAGTCGGCCGGCTCCTCAGCGGCTGAGCTTCTGGAACCTCCTGACCGCCAGCGGCAGGAAGACGGCCGTCAGGATCAGCGGCCACAGCCCCGCCATGAGCAGGGCGTGCTGCTCCACCCACGAGTCGCCGCTGCCCACCGGCGTGCCGAACAGCTCACGTGTCGCCGCGGCCGTCGAGGAGATCGGGTTCCACGCGGCCACGAAACCCAGCCAGTCGGGCATGAGTTGGGGTGCGACATAGATGCTGGAGATCATCGTCAGCGGGAAGGCGATGGCGAACAGGCCGCCCGCCGCCTCGGGGTTGGGCACCAGGAGGCCGAGCCACACGCCGATCCAGATCAGCGCGAAGCGCAGCCACAGCAACAGGCCGAAGGCGGCCAGGAAGCCGGCACCGCCGTCGGGGCGCCAGCCCATCGCCACGGCGGTGAGCATCATGATGGCCAACTCCGCGCAGGCCGCGATCAGATCGGTCACCCCGCGTCCCGCGACCACCGCCGACGACGCCATCGGCATGGACCGGAAGCGGTCGATGACGCCCTTGGTCGAGTCGTAGACCACGAGGGTCGCCGTGTTGATGAAGCCGAAGGCCATCGTCATCACGAACATGCCCGGCATCAGGAAGTCCTGGTAGTCCCCGCCGCCGGGCACCTTCATGGCGCTGCCGAAGACATAGCCGTACAGCAGCACGGACAGGATCGGAAAGCCCAACTGCCAGGCGATGTTGACGGGTTGGCGCTGGTAGTGGGTCAGGCCGCGGCGGACGATGTTCCAGCAGTCGGCGAGCGACCAGTACAGCCGGCTGCGCTCGGGCGGGGCGGTCTGGTCGAGAGCGGCGCTCATGCCGCGGCCTCCTCGGTCTTCTCGGTCTTCTTGGTCTTCTTGGTGGCCTTCTTGGTGGTCTTCTTGGTCTCCGTCACGTCCGTGCGGTGTCCCGTCAGGCGCAGGAACACGTCGTCGAGGCTCGGCCTGCGCAGCCCGATGTCCTCGACCGCCACGCCCTCGTCCCGCAACGTCCGCGCCACCTCCGTCAGGGCCGCGACACGGTCGGTCACCGGGGCGTGGACGCGTGACTCCGCCTCGTCCGCCTCCGGTTCGCCCTCGGCGACGCGGGCGACCACCTTCACCACCTGGGCGATGTCGGACCGTTCCGCCACGACGACCTCGATGCGGTCGCCGCCGACCGTGTTCTTCAGGCCGTCCGGGGTGTCGTCCGCGATGGCCCGCCCCTGGTCGATGACGGTGACGCGGGAGGCCAGCCTGTCGGCCTCCTCCAGGTACTGCGTGGTGAGCAGGACGGTCGTCCCGTCGGCCACCAGCGCCCGTACGGACTCCCAGACCTCGCCCCGGCTGCGCGGATCGAGCCCGGTCGTCGGCTCGTCGAGGAACAGCACGGCCGGGGCGAGGATCATCGAGGCGGCGAGGTCGAGCCGGCGCCGCATGCCGCCGCTGTAGTCGCCGACGCCCTTGTCGGCGGCGTCCACCAGGTCGAACCGCTCCAGGAGCTCGCCCGCGCGGAGCTTCGCCCACTTGCCGCCCAGGTGGAACAACCGGCCGAACATCTCCAGGTTCTGACGTCCCGTCAACACCTCGTCCACCGCCGCGTACTGACCGGTGAGCCCGATCCGCGCCCGTACGTCACGCGGGCGGCGCGCCACGTCGAGTCCGGCGACCGTGGCGTGGCCCTCGTCGAGTCGTACGAGCGTGGACAGGATGCGTACGGCGGTGGTCTTGCCTGCTCCGTTCGGCCCCAGCAGTCCGTGCACGGTGCCCTCTCGCACCGCGAGGTCGAAGCCGTCGAGCGCGCGCTTGTCGCCGTACCGCTTCACGAGCCCTTCGGCCCGTACGGCGTAGCCGTCGCCGTCGCCGTCCAAGGTGCCGTCAAAGCCTCGCATCGCACCTCCCCCTTCCCGTGTGGCAAAAACTGAGTACGGTGTACCCGCAATAGAGTACGACGTACTCAGTTTCTGTCCAGTGCTTTTCCGAGGTCCGCAAAAGGGCCACGTCAGGAGGGCTACGCTGATGTTCATGACGAGGACCGAGACCGGCGGCAGCGGCAACATCAAGCTCAGCCTGAAGCTGCTGTGGGGCGGCGGCGAGCGCCCCAGCCGGGGGCCCAAACCGGGGCTGACCCTCGACCGGATCGTCGCGGCGGCCGTCGGGATCGCCGACGCCGAGGGGCTGGAGGCGGTGTCGATGCGCCGGCTGTCCACCGCGCTGGACGTCGGCACGATGTCGCTGTACCGGTATGTGCCGGGCAAGGCCGAACTACTCGACCTGATGCTCGAACGGGTGCAGCGCGAGGCGCTGGAGGCCGACCAGGAGGACCTGACGGCGGAGTCCGGCTGGCGGGAAGCCGTCGAGTCCCTGGCCCGCGGCTATCTCGAACACTACCGGCGCCACCCGTGGCTGCTGCGGGTCAACCAGGCCCGTACGGTCATGGGCCCGAGCTCCCTGCGCTCCCTGGAGGCCGCCCTGATCCCCCTCCAGGACATGGGGCTCAGCGACCCCGAGCTGATCTCGGTGATCATCTCGATGCAGTCCTTCGCTGGTGGCATCGCACGCACGGAGATCGACGCCGACGACGCCGCGAAGGAAACGGGCCTGAGCCACGAGGAGTTCTGGGAGGAGCAGCGGCCTTTCCTTGAACAGGCCATGGTGAGCGGGCAGTTCCCGATGATGGCCGCGCTGGCCGAGGACACCTTCTCGGTGGAGTTCGACCACTTCGCCTTCGGCCTGCGGCGGTTCCTGGACGGCCTGGAGGTCCTGGTCGCCGAACGGACCGGGCGGACCGGGCAGGACGGGCGGCGCGGCGAAGGGTAACCCGGGTGGCTACGACGGGCGCCGCAACAACCGCTTCAGTCCCCACAGCACGACGAGGGCGGCGCCCACGGCCAGCGCGCCGGTCTTGAACCCGGAACTCACACCGTCGCCCCCGCCCCCTTGGGCGTCCTCCGAAC
>NZ_VJZC01000596.1 GCF_009377185.1 Streptomyces spongiae | reverse complement strand
GAACTGGGCCAGGCTGAGAGACGGGCCTCATCCGCGCGCCGCCCGGTGTTCCGGCGCCCCCGGCCCCCGTCGCGTCCCACCGCTCGGTGCGGACCCCACCGCATGGTGCGGACCCCCACCGCACGGTGCGGACCCCCACTCGCTTCCGCTCCGCCGACCGACTCGAATCCGAGGTGAGGGGAGCCCCACGGATGAACACTGCCCCACCGGAGTTCCCGCCGGGCGCCCCGGGCACGGCCGCCGGCCGGCGCATCGGCCTGCTCGGTTCGTACGGCGGCTTCAACATGGGCGACGAGTCCATCCTGGCCTGCGTACTGGGCTGTCTGCGCGCCCGGCGCCCGCAGGCACGGCTCGTCGTCTTCAGCCGGAACGCCGAGCACACGCGTACCCACCATCGCGACGCCGACGAGGTGGTGGACTGGGAGGGCGTCAGCCGCAACCAGGTACGGGACGCGCTGTCCGGCCTCGACCTGCTGGTGCTGGGCGGCGGCGGCATCCTCTACGACGGCGAGGCCCGCCGCTATCTGCGGCTGATGCGGACCGCGCAGGAACGCGACGTACGCACGTTCGCCTACGCCGTCGGCGCCGGACCGCTGCGGGAGCCGGACGACCGGCAGGCGGTGCGCACCGTACTGGCGGACATGGACGACGTCGTGGTGCGGGACGAGGAGTCCCGGCTCGTCCTGGAGGAGGTCGGGGTCGAGCGGGAACTCTCCGTCACCGCGGATCCCGCGCTGCTGCTGGCACCGGAGCCGTTCACCGAACGGATGATGAGCGACGAGGGCGTGCCCGCCGACGCCCGTCTGGTGGGCATGTCGGTGCGGCAGCCGGGCCGCGCGGCCGAGAACCTGGACGAGGGCGACTACCACGCGCTGCTCGCCGACGTCGCCGACTTCCTCGTGCGGCGCCTGGACGCGCACGTGGTGTTCCTGCCGATGGAGCGACACGACGTGCGGCACGCCCACGCGGTGCTGTCCCACATGACGGCCCCGGACCAGGGGCGGATCCTGCTCGGCACCTACAGTCCCGGCCAGCTCCTCGGTTTCATGCGTCACCTGGACCTGGCCGTAGGTATGCGTCTGCACTTCGTGATCTTCGCGGCGCTGTCCGGGCTGCCGGTGCTGCCGCTGCCGTACTCCGGCAAGGTCTTCGACTTCGCGCGCCGGATCGGGGCACCGGCTCTGGTGGGGGTGGCGCGCGAGCAGGCCGGGCTGCTGCTGGCGGAGGTGGACCGGCTCTGGGACGAGTATCCGCAGCGCCGTGCGGTACTGCGGTCCCGGGTGCGGGAGCTGCGCGCGCTCGCCGAGGAGACCTGCGTCCGGTGCGGGAACCTGCTCGACGGCATCGACGGCATCGACGGGTCTTCGGGCGCGGAGGCGGAGCAGCCGCGGCCGGTCGCGTCAGAGGTCCGCCCGCTGAGCGCGTGACCGCCACGTGGACCGGACCCGTCACGCGGACCGGACCCGTCACGCGGACGGGCACGTCAAGTGGACCGGCCGTCAAGTGGACCGGACCCGTCCAGGGCGCGGAGGACCCGATGCCGATCCTGGAAGAGCCCCCAGAGCCCCGTACCGTCACGCTGCCGCCGCGGCCCGCCCGGCACGGGGGCCGTACCGACGTCCTGGTGGTGGGCGGTGGGCCCGCCGGATGCGCCGCCGCGATCGCGGCGGCCGAGGCGGGGGCCGAGGTGGTGCTCGTCGAGCGCTACGGCTTCCTCGGCGGCAACGCGACCGTGGCGCTCGTCATGCCGCTGATGTCGTTCCACAACGAGCACAAGCAGGCCGCGTTCACCGAGTCCGGGGACGTCACCCGGCTGCTGCCCACCGACCACGGCGAGGGCGAACCGGTGGTCGCGGGTGTCCTGTGGCGACTCCTCGACCGGCTCACGGCGCGCGGCGGCTGCGTCCCGCCGTCCCCGCGGACCGGGTACACCGTGCCGTTCGACCCGGAGATCTTCAAGCTGGTCCTGCTCGATCTGATGGACGAGGCGGGCGTGCGGATGCTGTTCCACTCCTTCGCCTCCACCGCGCTGCCCCTGGACGACGGCTGGCGGGTGGTCTTCGAGACCAAGTCCGGGCCGGTCGTGATCGACGCCTCAGTGGTGGTGGACGGCACGGGCGACGGTGACATCGCGGGCGCGTGCGGGGCGCCGTACGAGATCGGGCGTCCGGAGGACGGGCTGGTGCAGCCGATGACGCTGATGTTCCGCGTGGCGGAGTTCCTGCCGGAGCGGTTCGCGGAGTACGTGCGCGCGCACCCCGACCAGTGGCGCGGCGTGTACGGGCTGTGGGACCTCGTACGGCAGGCCACGGCGGACGGCGAGCTGGAACTGCCGCGCGAGGACGTGCTGTTCTTCGCCACCCCGCGTCCGCACGAGGTCAGCGTCAACTGCACCCGCCTCACCAGAGTGCTCGGCACCAGCGTGTGGGACCTCACCCGGGCCGAAGTCACGGCCCGCCGGCAGCTGGAGCAGATCGACCACTTCCTGCGCACGCACGTACCCGGTTTCGAGGACTCCTACGTCGTGCAGAGCGGGACCCACATCGGTGTCCGGGAGACCCGCCGCGTCCTCGGCGACTACCAGTTGACGGGCGACGACGTCCTGGCCGCCCGTTCCTTCCCGGACGTGATCGCCCACGGCGCCTACCCGGTCGACATCCACAACCCGGAGGGCACCGGCACCCTCCTCAGACGGGTGCCCACCGGCCGCTTCTACGACATCCCGTTGCGCTGCCTGCTGCCGCGGGGGGCCGAACGCCTGCTGGTGGCCGGGCGCTGCATCTCCGGTACGCACGTGGCGCACTCCTCGTACCGGGTGATGCCCATCGCGATGGCGACCGGCCAGGCGGCCGGGGTGTGCGCGGCGCTGTCGGTGCGCCGGGGGCGCGCTCCGCGGGACGTGTCCGCGTCCCTCGTCCAGCGGGAACTGCTGCGGCAGGGCGCATGGCTGCACACCGACGTGCCTGCGCCCGACTGACGGCGGGGCATGCGACCGTCGGCGGGGCATGCCACTGACCGCGTGGCGCCCCCTGGCTGCTCCGCCGGGCTACCGCGTGCCGCCGTGCGACGGCTTGAGGCGCTCCACGCACCACTGCCGGGCGGCGACGGCGACCTCCTCCAGCGCACCGGGCTCCTCGAAGAGGTGGGTGGCGGCCGGCACGATGTGGACGGAGTGCGGGCCGCCGAGCCGCCGCGCCGCCTCCTCGTTGAGCCGCAGCACCACCTCGTCGTCACCGCCGACGATCAGCAGCACCGGCACCCGTACCGCCTCCAGGGCGTCCTCGGCCAGGTCGGGCCGTCCGCCCCGCGACACCACGGTCAGCACACGGTCCGGGCGCTCGGCGGCGGCGACCAGAGCCGCGGCCGCGCCGGTGCTGGCGCCGAAGAGGACGACCGGGAGGCCCCGGGTGTCGAGCTGCGTGTCCAGCCAGTCGACCGCGGCCACCAGGCGGTGACCGAGGAACGGGATGTCGAAGCGGTGTTCGCCCGTCGTGGCGTCGTCGCGCTCCTCCCGCTCGTTGAGCAGATCCATCAACAGCGTGCCCAGTCCCGCGGCCCTCAGCTCCGCGGCCACCATCCGGTTGCGCGGGCTGTGCCGGGAGCTGCCGCTGCCGTGCGCGAACAGCACCACCGCCCGCGCCCGCTCCGGCACGATGAGGTCGCCCGGGAGGGTCGCGCTGTCGGTGGGCACCAGAACCATCTCGGAGATCATCGGGATCCCTTCTTCCCAGGTCGGCCTACCCCGCGGATCGATGTGTCCGGGTCCTCTCCACCGCGTACCCCCGTCCCGGCTGATCGTGCCCACCTCACACGGACGACTCCTGCGGCTTGCCGCCGACCAACAGGTTTCCTTAGCGTTGCGGCACGGTTCCAGCTGCTCGGGCAGGGAGGCGAGGGGACGTCATCGCCATGACCGACACGACCATCGACGCGACCACTGGCTCGACCGTCGGCACGATCACCGGCACGGCCTCGGGGGCGGGCAACCTGCCCGCCGCCCTCACCACCTTCGTGGGCCGGCGACGCGACCTCGCGGAGATCCGCCGCCGGCTCGGGGCCGCGCGGCTGCTGACGCTCACCGGCGTGGGCGGCGTGGGCAAGACCCGGCTGGCGCTGGAGGCCGCCGTGGCGGCCCGCAGGGGCTTCGCGGACGGCGTGTGGCTGGTGGACCTCGCCCCGGTGCGAGACCCGTCGGCCGTGGCGAGCGCCACCGCGACCGCGCTCGGCGTGCCCGACCTGGGCGCCCGGCCCGTCCTCGACCAGCTCACCGGGCATCTGGCCCGGCGCCGGGCGCTGATCGTGCTGGACAACTGCGAGCACCTGGTGGACGCCTGCGCCGAGCTCGCGGAGGCCCTGCTCTCGGGCGCCCCCGGGCTGCGGATCCTGGCCACCAGCCGCCGCACCCTGGGCATCGGGGGCGAGCACGTCTGCACGGTGCCGCCGCTGTCGGTGCCCGACGAGGCGGTGGAGCTGCTGCTGGACCGGGCCTCGGCGATCCGCCCGGAGTTCCGGGTCACCGAGGCGAACCGGGACACGGTGACCCGGCTGTGCGCCCGGCTGGACGGGCTGCCGCTGGCGATCGAGCTGGCCGCGTCCCGGCTGCGGACCCTCACGGTGGAGCAGGTGACGGACCGGCTGGAGGACCGCTTCGCGCTGCTCACCGGCGGCAGCCGGACCGCGCGTCCGCGCCAGCGCACCCTGCGCGCGCTGATCGACTGGAGCTACGAGCTGTGCTCCCCGGCCGAACGGCTCCTGTGGAACCGGCTGTCGGTGTTCGCGGGCGGCTTCGACCTGGACGCGGCCGAGGGTGTCTGCTCCGGCGACGGGGTTCCCCGCGAGGACGTACTGGACCTCGTCGACCGGCTCGTCGCCCAGTCCGTCGTCCTGAGCACCGCGCACGAGGGCACCGCCCGTTACCGGATGCTGGAGACCATCCGCCAGTACGGCCGCCGACGCCTCGCCGAGTCCGGCCCCACCGAGGAACGCCGCCTCCTGCGCCGCCACCGCGACCACTTCCGCGCGCTCGCCGAACACCTCGCCGCCCACTGGTACGGCCCCGGCCAGGAAGAGGCCCTCACCCGCCTGCGCACCGAGCACGGGAACCTGCGGGTGGCCCTGGAGTACGGAGGAGGTGAGCCGACCGTCGACGACGACGCCCAGGCATCCCTCGCCCTGGTGGCCGCCCTGCGCTACCACTGGTGCGCCGACGGCTTCCTCGGCGAGGGGAGGCGGCGGATCGACCGTGCGCTCGCCGGGGCTCCCGAGCCCACACCCGCGCGCGCCAGGGCGCTGTGGGTCGCGGCCTGGGCGGCGCTGTTGCAGGGCGACCACGACTCGGCGGACCGCAGGCTGGACGAGGCGGAGGAGCTGGGCGAGCGGCTGGACGACACCGTGGTCCGCGCCTACGTGCGGGGCCTGCGCGGCACGTCCGCCCTGTTCCGCGGCCGGCTGGAGGAGGCCGCCTCCCGGTACGAGGACGCGGTGGCCGCCCAGACCGCGGCGGGCGAGGGAACGGGCGTCCTGTTCTCCCTCTTCCAACTGGTCGTCGCCCGGGCCCACCTGGGAGACCCACGCGCCGAGGACACGGGACGCCACGCGGTCGCCACAGCCGAGGCGCACGGCGAACGGTGGTGCCGTTCGTACGCGTTGTGGGCGCTGGGCCATGACGCCTGGGTGCGCGGCGACCCGGAGTCCGGCATGGCGCTCACCCGGGCCGCCCTGGAGATCCAGCGCGGCTTCAACGACTACGTGGGCGTCGCGCTGATGCTGGAGCTGTTCGCGTGGATCACCGCGTCGGACGGCGACCACGGCCGCGCGGCCCGCGTGCTGGGCTGCGTACGGGCCCTGTGGCAGGACGTCGGCACGACGATCTCCGCGTTCGGGCCGCACCTGGCCGAGCACCATGTCCGGTGCGAGGAGGCGTCCGCGGGGGCGCTGGGGCCGGCCGCGTACGAGGAGGCGCTGGCGGAGGGCGCCGCGTACGACCGCCCCGAGCGGGCCATCGCGTACGCCCTGGGTACCGGACCGGACACCCCGACCGGCCGGGCAACCCCCTGTCTCTTATACA